>JANPGJ010000073.1:0-26381 GCA_031423955.1 Burkholderiales bacterium | reverse complement strand
CTCAAGACCCGGCTGCGCGAGCAGTTCCGTGACTACCGCCTGCCCACCGCCTGACCGTTGATGCCGGTGCGGATGGTTTCTTGAGCGCCCGCTTGCGGCGGCGCCGGTGGTAAGCGGCGCGGCGGCCGCCCGCTCCAAAGCGTTGGCGAGCGCCGGCATGGTGGTCACGATCCTGTTCTGGGGCACGCAGTTGCCGCTGTCGCAGCATGTGATGCAGTCGATCGACCAGTATTACTTCGCAGTCATGCGCTACGGCTTCGGTGCCACCCTGTTCGCGCTGACATTGTGGTGGCGCGAGGGTGCACGCGGCTTTGCGCTCGAAGGGCGCGGCTGGTCGCTGGCCTTGCACGGTTGCGCCGGCTTCACCGTGTTCGGCGTGATCGTGTTCTGGGCGCTGTACTACACCAGTCCGGGGCACGTGTCGGTGATCATGTCATTGCAACCGATGATGACCGCATTCTGGTTCTGGGCGGTGCGCGGCCAGCGTCCGCAAACCCACACCCTGGCCTGCATCATGGTCGCATTCGCCGGCCTGGCGCTGGTCATCACCCGCGGCGACTTCACCCGGGCGATTGGCGGCGGTTCGCTGATTGGCGACGCGATGGCCTTTGTCGGCGCCATCGGCTGGATCATCTATACCCTGGGCGCGCAGCGATTCGCCAGTTGGTCGCCGTTGCGCTACACCACGCTGGCATGCCTGGCAGGAACCGCCGGCGTCTGCATCCTCACCGCGCTCCTGACGCCGCTCGGGATCGCGCGGATTCCCGGCGCGGCCACGGTGATTGCGCAACTGCCGGCGATCGCCTACATCGGCATCTTTCCCTTCTACGTGGCGATTTTCCTGTTTGCCATCGCGGTGGCGCGGCTCGGCGCGCTCAACACCCTGCTGATGGCCAACGCGACGCCGGTCGCGGTATTTGCGGTCGATGCCTTGCGCGGCCGCGCGCCGGCGCCGGCAGAATGGATTGGCGCCGGCGTGGTGATCGCGGCCCTGATCGCCAACAACCTGCTCGACCGACGCCAGGCGCGAGCCGAGTTGGCGCGACGCTGAACACGGCACTGCTGTCGGGCCGCGGCGCGCGCCAGTGGATCCGCTGCGGCAGTTCGCCGATGCAGCCTTCAAGGGCGACGGTCGGGTGCGGGAATCGCGGCACCGCGCGATTGATCACGCAATGCGATGATGCCGTTCGCCAGCAGGGCGGCGATGATCATCGAACCGCCGGTGATCGCGGCGATACCCGGTGTCTCGCCAATTCCGATCCACACCCAAAGCGGCGCGAGAATGGTTTCGATCAGGGCCAGGAGGCCCATTTCGGCGGCCCGCAGATGCGGCACCGCGAGGGTCATCAGCAGGCAGCCCAAACCCAGCTGGACGCTGCCCATCAGTGCGAGCAGGGCGATGTCCCGCGCGCCGGCGGTGAGTCCGGGCGCCAGCCACCATGCCGGCAGCAGCGCGATCAGCCCGGCCACCAGGATGGTCGGCATCAGGTTGGGTGATGCGCCGGCGGCACCGCGCACGCGGCGCACCGCGAGAATCTGGCAGGCATAGGCGAGCGGCACGCACAGCGCGAACAGATTGCCGACCAGCTGCGAATGATCGGGAGCCGCGCCCAAGCCGGCGCCGAACATCACGGCGATGCCCGCCAGCGCGACGGCAATCGCGCCCCAGGTGATCCAGGCCACCCGCTCGCCGAGGAACAGGCGGCCGGCGAGCGCGGTCACCAAAGGCGCCAGGCTCATCAGCACGAACGTGTTGGCCGTCGAGGTATTGCGCAAGGCCAGAATGAACAGGTAGATCTGCGCGGCGAGAAAGAACGCCGAAACGACGCCGGCCCGGCCGATGCCGCGCACCTGCGCCCAGGCGCCGCGGCGCTGCAGTGCGATCAGCAAGACGGCGACAAACAGCGCCATGAACAAGGCGCGCCAGAACACGATCTCCCAGGCGTTGTCAACGCCAAGAGAGCGCACGATCAGCCCGCCGCTGCTCCAGCACAGGCCGGCGCCAACCATCAACGCGATGCCGCGGCCGCGGTCCGGCGGCGGACGATTCATGCGGCGCGGCCGATGGCCAGCGGCGGCTGCCGTGTTGGATCGACGAACGTCGGCGGAACGCCGATAATCGGCGCCATCCCCATGCACAAGGAGCGACAACGATGAATCAGGATGCCCAAGCGCGCATCAGCCGGGCGGCGGCGTGGCTCGATGGCGAGCATGCGCGCGGCAAGGTATTCGCACCGCTCGCCGGTGCCGACGTTCCGCGGTCGATCGACGAGGCGTATGACATTCAGGACGCGCTGGTGGCGCTGCGCTGCGCCGCCGGGCGCGGGCCGCGTGTTGGCTACAAGATCGCGCTCACCACCCCTGCGATGCGCGCCTTCGTCGGCTACGGCGATTCGATCGCCGGGCAGGTGCTGGCGAGCGCGGTCCATCGCTCGCCGGCAAGCCTCAGCGCGCGGCATGCGATGCGACTGGGCTTCGAGTGCGAACTCGCGTTTCGCATCGGGCGCGACACCCGGCCGCAGGCGCCGCCGCAAAGCCGCGACGAGATCGCCGGCCACATCGACGGCGTGTGCGCGGCCTTCGAGCTGATCGATGATCGTGCTGCCGACTATTCGCGCTTCGGCCGCGATGACGGGGCGACCATGTTGTCGCTGGCCGCCGACAATGCCTGGAACCACTGCGTGGTGCTTGGCGACTGGAAAAGCGACTGGCGATCGCTGGACCTGGCGGCGCTGCGCGGTGTGGCGTCGATCAACGGCGCGGCGGTGGGTGAGGGCCACGGGCGTGACGTGCTCGGCCATCCGCTGGATGCGATGTTGTGGATCGTGCGGCATCTAAAGGGGCGCAGTCAGGGCCTGCGCGCCGGCGAGTTCGTGATTACCGGCAGTCTGGTCACCACGAAGTATCCGCAGTCCGGCGACGCCGTCGGTTTCGTGGTGGACGGCGTCGGCGAGGTGCGGATGGCGATCGCCGCATGAGGCATCAAGCCAGCGCCGGCGGCGGGGCGATGGCGAACTTCTCGCCCCACGGCTTGAGCATCGGCATGATCGACGGATGCAGTTCGACGCCATTGGCCAATTGTTCGGCGCGCCGCTTGAGGCCGCGCTCGCCGGGCAGGCGCACCGCTTGCCCGGCCAGCCGTGGTGTCGATGCGTGGCAGGCCGCGGCCACGAAGTCGAGTTGCCGGGTTGCGCCTTCGAGGCCGCCAAAGGCTTCCGGATCGAGCAACTGCACAAACACCGTTGCGCCCCAGCCTTCCTTCGGGTCGGCGCGGCCGTGCGCGGCAAGTCCGCCGGTCAGCGCCTCCACCAGCAGGGTCAGGCCGTAGCCCTTGTGGCCGGCATCCAGTCCGCCCAGCAACTGGATGCTGCCACCGCCGCCGGGCACGCCAAAGCGCGGATCGTCGGTCGGCTGGCCCTGGTCGTCGAGCAGCCAGGGGCCGGGGAAGCGCTTGCCTTCCTTGGCCAGGCGCCCGCTCATGCCGTTGGTGGTGACCGAGCAGGACACATCAACCAGGATCGGTGCGCCGCCGGTCGGGATGCCGAACGCCATCGGGTTCGGCGTGAACACCGGGTCGCGCCCGCCGTGCGGCGCCACGCTGGCGCTGTTGCGGTCGCTGCAATAGAGCAGCATCAACAGGCCCTGGTCGGTGGCACGCTTGAGATATGCAGTCAGGGCCGCGATGTGATGCGAGCGGCGGATCACCACGGTGCCGGTGCCGTAGGTGCGCGCCATGTCGGCGCAAGCGTTCATCGCCTGCACCACCAGCCACGGCCCGGGCAGGCGCAGGCCGTCCCAGACCTGGGTTGCGGGCCGTTGATTGAGCACCAGCGGCGCACCGCTCTTTTGCATTGCGCCGTTGACGACCTCGTTGATGTACGGCGCCAGCAACGCCAGGCCGTGGGTGTCGTGACCCATCAAGTCGCCTTCAAGCAAAATCTCGGCAACCGTGCTTGCCTTGTCGGCATCGACGCCGGCGGCGCCGAGAAGTGCGGCGGCGTGGGAGGTCAGGGCATTGGCGGCGAAGCGTTCAGTCATCCGGCGGGTCTTTCATGATGGCGCCGCCGGTTTGCATTAATCGCAGCGACGGCAGATAATGGTGCGCGATTGTAACTGTCCGCTGCAGCAGGACCAGCCGCTCTGACGGCTGGTCGTCCGTCACCACAAAACAACTCCAGTGACCAAACCCTCCGTCGCATTTCTCGGCATCGGCCTGATGGGTGAGCCGATGGCGATCAACCTGCTGAAGGCGGGTTTCGGCCTGACCGCGTGGAACCGCAACCGAGCCAAGGCCGAGCGCCTGGTCGCGCACGGCGGTCTGGTCTCTGATACGCCGGCAGCAGCGGTCGCCAACGTCGATGTGGTGATCACCATGCTCGAGAACGGCGCGGTGGTCGGCCAGGTATTGTTCGAGCAGGGTGCCGCCGCAGGCCTGCGTCACGGCGCGCTGGTGATCGACATGAGCTCGATCAAGCCGCGTGAAGCGCGTGATCATGCGCAGTTGCTGGCGGCACTCGGTGTGCGGCATGTGGACGCCCCGGTGTCCGGCGGTACGCTCGGGGCAGCGGCGGGGACCCTGGCCATCATGGCCGGCGGCGAGGAGGCCGATGTCGAGGCGGCAGCGCCGATCTTCGCCGCCCTTGGACGCGCGATGCGCGTCGGTCCGCACGGCGCCGGGCAACTGGCGAAGCTGGCCAACCAGATGATTGTCGGCATCACCATCGGCGCGGTATCCGAGGCGCTGCAACTGGCCGCCGCCGGCGGCGCTGATCCGGCGCTGGTGCGCGAGGCGATCCGCGGCGGCTTCGCCGGCAGCCGCATCCTGGAAGTGCATGGCGAGCGCATGCTGGGCCATGACTTCGCCGCCCGCGCCACGGCCACCGTGCAACTCAAGGACATGAACAACGCGCTCGATGCCGCCGCTGGCGCCGGCGATTACCGGTTGCCGATCACCACCCTGGTACGCGACCTGTATGCCGATTTGTGCGCGAACGGCGGCGCCAATCTTGATCACAGCGGCTTGTTTCTCGAGATCGGCCGGCGCAATGGCAAGCCGATTGTCACGAGTTGAACGCAAGCCTGGAGGCACCCATGAGTTCCCCGCAATTCCGCATCAATCACGAGGTGATCGAAACCCCGCCGCGGCCCTCGGCCACGGTATTGTTGCTGCGCGACGGTGCCGACGGACTGGAGTTGCTGATGCAACGCCGGCATGACGACTCCGAGGTGCTCGGCGGCGCCTACGTGTTTCCCGGCGGCAAGGTTGACCGCGCCGACAGCGAGGAGGACATGCTGGCGCGGATCGACAGCAACGGTGAGGCGCTGCAGGAGGCGCTGGGCGACCCGCTGCTCGATGCCCGCACGGCGGCGGCCTGTTATGTGGCGGCCGCCCGCGAAACCTTCGAGGAGGCCGGCCTGCTGCTGGCCACCTTGAAGGACGGCAGCGCGGCCGGCGCCGAATATGCCGAAGAAGCGACGCGCCGTTCGCGCGCCGGCTTCTCGTTTGTCGAGGTGCTTGAAGAGCTTGACCTGCGCCTGACTGTCAGCGCCCTGAAACCCTGGTCGCGCTGGATCACCCCGAAGATGCCGTCCCTGGCCAGAAAGCGTTTTGACTCGCGTTTTTTTCTGGCGCGTGCGCCGGTCGACCAGATCGCCCGCCACGACAACCATGAAGCCACCGAAAGTGTGTGGCTCAGTCCGCGCCAGGCGCTGGAACGGTTTCGCTCGCGCGAGATCATGCTGGCGGCGCCGCAACTGATGAGCCTGTACGAATTGGCCACCTATGCAAATGTCGAGGTGGCGATGGATCCGCAATCGGGCCTGTGGCCGCGGCTGATCGACCCGCAACCGTTCGAGCAGGAGGGCACGCGGGTGGTGGCCTATCCCGGTGACGCCGCCCATTCGAATCCGGCGCGCGTGATGCCCGGCCCGACGCGCCTGATTTTCCGTGATGGCCGCTTCGAGCCGGTCGAAGGCATCGACAGCCTGTTCACCCGCTAGCGGCGATGGCGAGCGGCGCTTTGGTGCATCGTTGCGGCTGGGTGTCGGACGATCCCCTGTATCTGCGCTACCACGATGAGGAATGGGGCGTGCCTTCGCATGACGACACCCATCTGTTCGAGATGCTGGTTCTCGAGGGCGCGCAGGCGGGACTGTCGTGGATCACGATCCTGAAAAAACGTGAACAATATCGCGCCGCGTTCGATGGTTTCGACGCGGCGCGGGTGGCGCGCTATACGCCGGCGAAGATCGAGAAACTCCTGACCAACCCGGGTATCGTGCGCAACCGCGCCAAGGTCAACGCCGCCGTTCTCAACGCCCGCGCGGTGCTGCGCATCGGTACCGAGCATGGTTCGCTGGATGCCTTTCTCTGGCGCTTCGTCGACCACCGCCCGCTCACCAATCGCTGGCGTTCGTATCGGGATGCGCCGGTGAAAACCGCGCCGTCCGAAGCGATGAGCCGCGCCTTGCTCGACTACGGCTGCAAGTTCGTCGGGCCGACCATCTGCCAGAGCCTGATGCAGGCCACCGGCATGTTCAATGACCATGAGGTCGATTGTTTTCGCCACCGTCAGGTGGCGCCAGCGGAGAGATGATGCAGTTCGGGCCCGATACGAAGAAGGAAATCGCCGTGCCGCGCGACGCCGCGACCGTGCTGTTGCTGCGCGACGCGCCGGGCGGTTTCGAGGTGTTCATGGTCAAGCGCAGCGGCTTGTCGGATGTGCTCGGCGAGGCGCATGTGTTTCCCGGCGGCAAGATCGACGCCGCCGACAGTTCAGCGGCGATTCTTGGCCGGGTGCATGGGCTCGATACGCTCGATATCGATGCGCTCGGTGAAGACCTGCCGCGCGACCGCGCCGCCGGCATGTTTGTCGCCGCCGCGCGCGAGACCTTCGAGGAGGCCGGTGTGCTGCTGGCGCACAGCATGCGCGGCGACCTCAAGGCGGCGCGCGAGCGGCTCAATGCCAAGGCGCCGCTTGATGAGGTATTGCAGTCGGTCGAAGCGATGCTCGACGCCGCGGCGCTGGTGCCGTGGGTGCGCTGGGTCACCCCGGAGCGGCTGGCCAAGCGGTTCGACGCCCGCTTTTTCCTCGCCGTCGCGCCGCCCCTGCAGGCGGCCGTGCATGATGACTACGAGGCCACCCATAGTGAATGGCTGAGCCCGCAGGCGGCGCTCGCGCGCTGGGAGGCCGGCTCGATCAAGCTGGCGCCGCCGACCTACATGAGCATTGCGCATCTGGCCACCTTTGGCGATATCGCCAGCCTCCTGGCCGACGCGCGCTCGCGCCGGCCGCCGGTGCTGCAGCCAGTGGTATTCGAGGACAACGGCGTGCGTTGCCTGGCACTGCCGGGCGATGCCGCGCATCCCGAGGCCACGTCTGCGATTCCGGGCCCGACGCGGCTGGCCTGGGACGGCAGCAAGTTCGTGCCGGTCCGGTAGGTGCGAACCGCTGCCGCCCGGCCGCTGGTGTTGCGGCGAACGGCCGATTGCATGAGGCGCGGCAATTGGCAGAACCCGGACAGCGAACTGATTGAGCCAGCGGGAGCCTGATCAGCAAATCACAAGCGGCATCGTGGTGAATGTCGAAACCACCGCGATGACAGACAAGTCAGGAGGAAGCAAAGTGCGTTCAAATCCGGTCAAGGAAACCCTGGCGCGCGGCGGGCGGGCATTCGGCGCGATGGTGTTCGAGATGTTCACCCCCGGGCTGCCGCAAATCTGCCGCAACGCCGGCGCCGACTATGTGCTGTATGACATGGAACATTCCGGCCTCGGTTTCGAAACGCTCAAGACCCAGTTCGCCCTGTGTCGCGGGCTGGCGATCGTGCCGATGGTGCGGGTGCCGCGCGGTGAATATCATTTCGTGGCGCGTGCTCTCGACGTCGGCGCGCTGGGGGTGATGGTGCCGATGGTCGGCAGCGCCGACGAGGCGCGCCATATCGTTTCCTGCACGCGCTACCCGCCGCTCGGCCGGCGCGGCGCGGCGTTCGGCTTTGCACATGATGACTACCAGGGTGGCGATGTGGCGGCCAAGATCGCGGCGATCCATGCGCGCACCATGGTGATTGCGCAGATCGAGACTGCCGAGGGACTGGCTAATGTCGAGGCAATCGCCGCCGTGTCGGGCATCGATGCCCTCTGGCTGGGGCACTTCGATCTGACCAACTTCATGGGGATCGCCGGGCAGTTCTCCCATCCCGACTATCTCGCCGCGGTGCGGCGTATCGCGCAGGCCTGCGAGCGCAACGGCAAAGCCGCGGCCTATCTGGCCACCGACGATGCGCTGGCGCGCGAGTATCAGGGCCACGGTTATCGCCTGCTGGCCTTCGGCATCGACCAACTGATGTTGCAGGCCGCGCTGGCGCAGGGCATCGCGGCAATGCGCACATTTCCGAAGGGGTAGACGATGAGCAAGCGATTCAAGGTCGGCATCACGCGCGACATTCTCGATTCACGCAATCAACCGGCATTCGGGCCCGACGCCCTGAAAATTCTCGAAGCGGCGCCCGACATCGAGTGGGAGTACCTGCCGCAAAAGCTGGCGGCCCTGGGCCCGCACGAGGGTGCTGCGTACGATGCGATCTATGTCAATGCCGCCCGCGTACCCGCCGCGGTGGTGGCCGGGCCCGACTGCAGGGTGCGGGTGATCGCCCGCCATGGCGTCGGCTACGACTCGGTCGATGTGGCGGCGATGACGGCCGCCGGCGTGCTGGTGACCAATACCCCGGCGGCGATGCCGCGGCCGGTGGCGACCATTGCGCTGACCTTCATGCTGGCGCTGGCCGGCAAGCTGTTCCTGAAGGACAAGCTGATCCGCAGCGGCCGCTGGAACGAGCGTATGGACAACATGGGGGTCGGCCTCACCGCGCGCACGCTGGGCGTGGTCGGCGCCGGCGGCATCGGGCGTGAATTGTTGCGCATGGCAGGCGCCTTCGACTTGAAACTGCTGGCCGCCGACCCGTATGCGAATAGCGTCGAACTTGGCTACATCGGCGCACGCAAGGTGGATCTTCCCACCCTGCTCGCGCAGTCCGATTTTGTCGTCGTCACCTGTCTCCTGAACGAGGAAACCCGACACCTGATCGGCGCGCCACAGTTCGCGCAGATGAAGCGCTCGGCCTACTTCATCAACGTTGCGCGCGGGTCGATCGTCGATGAGCCGGCCTTGATCGCCGCATTGAACGCCGGTGTCATCGCCGGCGCCGCCACCGATGTCTTCGAGCAGGAGCCGGTCGATCCGGCCAATCCCCTGCTGACCATGGACAACGTGATCGTCACCCCGCACTCGTTGTGCTGGACCGACGAGTGCTTCCACAACATGGCCTCGATCGGACTGCAAAGCATTGTCGACGCGCTTGGCGGGCGGCGTCCGGAGTATGTGGTCAACCGCGAGGTGCTGGCACACCCGCGGCTGGCCCTGGCCTGAGAGCGTGAGTAGTAATCTACTGCGCGGGCCAATCCCGCACCCGCGGTGCTCGCCTTACGGGAGTACGGCTGCGCTCCTCGATGCGACCTTGGCCCGCTCGCTACGATTACTTCTTACGCTCTGAGGTCGCCCATCGTGTTTGCCGGCATCTATCCGATCCTGTACGCGTTCTTTGGCGCGGACGGGCGTCTCGATGCAGGCGCCATGCGGCGCCAGATCGACGCCTGCGTTGTCAATCGCGGCCACGGCATCGCGGCGCTTGGTCTGGCCACCGAGGTCGACAAGTTGTCGGCGCAGGAAAAGCGGCAGGTCATTGAATGGCTGGCCGAGGGCGCAGCCGGCAAGAAGCCGCTTGCTGTCACGGTGTCGGGCGACACGGTCAACGAGCAGGTTGAACTGGCCTCTTTCGCTGCGGCCCACAGTGCGCAATGGCTGATCCTGCAACCGCCGCGCGATCGCACCCGGGGGGAGCAGTTCTATTTCGATTTCTTTGCCGAGGTGATGGCCCGCATCGGGCTGCCATGCGCGATCCAGAATGCGCCTGAATATCTCGGCGTCGGTCTGAGCGCCGGCTCGATCGCGCGCCTGGCCGCGTTGCGCGACAACTTCGTGCTGCTCAAGGGCGAAGGGCCGGCGGTGCGGATGCACGAGGTGATTGCGGCCAATCCCGGCATGGCGGTGTTCAATGGTCGCGGCGGCCTGGAACTGCTCGACAACCTGCGCGCCGGCTGCGCCGGCATGGTGATTGGCGTCGACAGTTTCGACTGGCAGGCGCAGGTGTTCGACGCGTGGCGGGCAGGCGATGCCGGCGAGGCCGAACGCCTGTATGGCGCGCTGCTGCCCGGCGTGGTGTTCATGATGCAGTCGCTCGAGCATCTTGTCTGCTACGGCAAGCGCATCGCCGCGGCGCGGCTTGGGCTGACGGTGCACGATCGCACGCCGGCGCTCGCGGTATCGCAATTCGGTATCGACTGCGCGGCACGCTTTGCCGCCCGGTTGGGGCCGCTCGTGTAGTTCGGGATCACTGCGGCGGGCGTGCGCCATGCAAGACTGCGATTGCTATAAAATCATCTCCCCAATTGTCGACAGGGGATGTAAACACGGCAACGGGATGATTGGAAGAGGCGGTGGCTGTGGTTGCCCGCTGGTGGCTGGCGAGCTGGATCTGCATGGCATGCGCGAGGGCGACGACGGTACTTTCTGCATCAGGGAGTTGGCAACGATGAACAGGGGGCAGTCAGAATGAACAAGGCGGATATGGTCGAGCACATCGCGAAATCGGCCGATATTTCCAAGGCGGCGGCGGGTCGCGCGCTCGACGCGCTGGTAGGCGCGGTGAAGGCGACACTGAAGAAGAACGGCAGCGTGACGCTGGTGGGTTTCGGTACCTTTCAGGTGGCCAAACGCAAGCAGCGTACAGGTCGCAATCCGCGCACCAACCAGCCGATCAAGATACCGGCAGCCAAGGTGGCGAAATTCAAACCGGGCAAAGCTTTGAAAGATGCTGTAAAATAATGGTCTTTGCTGCAAGAGTTGCTCGCACCGTCGAAAGTGTGGGCAAGCCGGATGCAAAGGGTGCTTAGCTCAGCTGGTAGAGCGTCGCCCTTACAAGGCGAATGTCGGCGGTTCGATCCCGTCAGCACCCACCAGACATTCCGGTTTGCGGCAAGCAGTCAGCAGCAGTTGGGTCATCGATCAAGGAGTGGTAGTTCAGTTGGTTAGAATACCGGCCTGTCACGCCGGGGGTCGCGGGTTCGAGTCCCGTCCACTCCGCCAGCAACGAGAAAAAGAGCCGAACCTGCGAGTTCGGCTTTTTTTTCAAGCAGCGCGCCGTACGCAACAGTCGCCACCGGCGACATCGCCTTCAGGGATGGCCACCAATCATGTTCGAGTTCATTCGCACCCATCAGCGCCTGATGCAGTTTCTATTGCTGGTGCTGATCGTGCCGCCGTTCGCGTTTTTCGGCATTGACGGCTACAACCGCATGGGCGAAGACCCGACGGCGGTGGCCAACGTCGCCGGCCACGCGATCGGCCAGCAGGAATACGCGCAGGCGCAGCGCGAGCAGCTTGACCGGCAGCGCGAAATGGCGCGCAGCATGAACATCCCGTTCGACGCGGCGACCATGGATACACCCGCCGCGCGCGAAGCGGTGCTCGATTCGCTGGTCAATCAGCGCTCGCTGACAACTTACGCGGTCAAGCAGGGCATCGTGGTGACCGATGAACGCCTGCGCGAGGTGATCATGGCGATCCCGGCGGTCCAGGAAGGCGGCCAGTTCAACAAGGAGCGCTACACCCGCCTGCTGGCGGCGCAAGGCTATACCCCTGACGGTTTCGAGAACCGCCTGCGCCAGGATTTGTCGATGCAGGCGCTCAACGCCGGGGTCAGCGAGTCGTCGTTCGCCCCGCGGGCGGTGCAGGCGATGGTGGCGCGCGCGCAGAACGAGCAACGCGAGGTTCAGGAATACATCGTCAAGGCCGAAGCCTTCGCGGCAAACGTCAAGGTGGCGCCGGAGGCGGTGCGCGCCTTCTATGACGCCAACCAGAAGGACTTCATGGTGCCGGCGCAGGTGAAGGCGGAGTACCTGGTGCTGAGCGTGGATGCGATCGCCGCGACGCTCACCGCGCCGCCGGAGGAGATCAAGGCCTTCTACGATCAGAACATTGCGCGGTATCGCCAGGAAGAGCAGCGCCAGGCCAGCCACATCTTGATCAAGTTCGAGGAAAAATCGGATCGTGCGGCGTTGAAGGCGCGCGCCGAGGACGTGTTGAAGCAGGTCAAGGCGCCGGGCGCCGATTTCGCGGCGCTGGCGACCAAGTATTCACAGGATCCTGGCTCGGCGGCGCAGGGCGGCAGCCTTGGCAGTTTCGGGCGCGGCTCGATGGTCAAGCCGTTCGAGGACGCGGTGTTCGCCATGAAGGAGGGCGAAACCAGCGCGATCGTCGAATCCGAGTTCGGTTATCACATCATCAAGCTGACCGGCATCAAGGCCGGCAAGGTGCGCACTCTTGACGAGGTGCGCCCGGAAATTGAAAAGGAATGGGCGCGCCGTGAAGCGCAGAAGAAATTCACCGAAAGCGCCGAAGGCTTCACCAACACCGTGTATGAGCAGGCCGACAGCCTGAAACCGGCGGCCGACAAATACAAGCTCAAGCCGGTGATGGCCGAGTTTTTTTCACGTGGCGCGCCACCGCGTGAGTTGAGCCATCCGCGGGTGATCGAGCGCCTGTTCTCCGATGATGCGGTGAAGGCCAAGCGCAACACTGAAGCCGTGGAGGTGGCGCCGGGCACCATGGTGTCGGCCCGCGTGGTCGAATTCAAGCCGCAGACGATCAAGCCGTTCGATGCGGTGCAGGCGGAGATCAAGACCTTGCTTGAGCGCAAGGAAGCGGCGACCCTGGCGCGTACCGAAGGCGAGGCCAAACTGAAGGCGGCGCAACAATCGGTTGATGCGGTCAGCTTCGGCGCCGCCAAAACCCTGTCGCGTGGCAAACCGGAAGGATTGACGGCCGACGCATTGCGGGTGGTCATGACCGCGCCGGCGACCAAGCTGCCGATGGTGGTCGGGGCGCCGGTCGCTGGCGGCTATGCGATTTTCCGCATCAACAAGGTGAGCGAAAGCGGTGGTGCCGACCCGCGGCAACAGGCAGCGGTGAAGTCTGCGCTCGACCGGGCGCAGGCCGAAACGGACTTCACCGGTTTTCTCGCCGGCGTCAAGCAGGCGGCCAAAGTGGTCGTCTACAAGGACAAGCTCGAGAAGAAGTCCAACTAGCGGACAAACTCCTGAAGAGGGCCCGCTGGCAAACCCGGGACGGAGTCCGAATAGCCGACAATCTCGGAACGAAGTCCGAGTAGCGGACTGGCTCATGACGAAAGGCAACTGGCAACCGGCAGTCGGCCGGACCGGGCAAGTCGCGGCCGCCAACCGGCTGTAACCTATCGCGGTCGCCCGCTTGATCGAGAACTACACAGCTCGTGGCAAGAACAAGCCACAGGCGCGGCTATCATGTTTTTGGCAACGACCGACCAGTGCGTCACCCGTCGACAGCTGCCATCGCCACGAACGCGGCTTTCTGCATGGCAACCGGGTCAAGTCCGTGGATTGGAATCGGCCGTGCGGCTGCGTAGCCCGCATAGTTGCGCCCCATGCCGCGCAGGTAGGACGGATCGTAGTGTTCGGTCAACAGGCGGCCCACCAGTTCATCCCAGTGGCCGGCGCTGCCCAGTTCTTTCCACTGGCTGATCCGCTCCGCGCCGTGCAACTGCGTGAGGCAGTCAAGCTGGGTTCCGAGCAGTGCGCTGTCGGCCAGGAAGTGCGCGTATTCCTGCTTGAGCAGTTCGATGCGCAGCGGCAGCGCCATCTCCACCCGCAGGCAGGGCGCCTGGCGCATCTGCATCATCAGTGCATCCGGCACCTGGATGGCGCCGATCTTCTTGCTTTCCGCCTCGACGAACAGTGGCCGATCGGCGGCGAATCCGGCAAGCGCTTGGCACACCAGGCTTTCGAACATTTTTTGCGACGGCTGCGCCTCACCCGGCAGCGAGCCGAGAACCGAACCGCGGTGGCGCGCCAGGTACTCGAGGTCGAGCACCTGCGCGCCGGCAGCATCGAGCGCATGCAGCAGGCGGCTCTTGCCGGTGCCGGTCACGCCGCATACGATGCGCAGGTCGAGCCCCTGCGGCAGCGTTTGCAGCGCCTGCAGCACATGCCGGCGGTAGGCGCGGTAGCCGCCATCGAGCTGCGCGGTTTTCCAGCCGATGCGGGTGAATATCTCGGCCATGCTGCCCGAGCGCTGACCGCCGCGCCAGCAATAGATCAGCGGTTTCCAGGACTTCGGCTGATGCTGGAATTTTTCCGTCAGATGGCGCGCGATGTTGCTGGCGACCAGCGCTGCGCCGGCCTTCCTGGCATCGAATGCCGAGGCCTGCTTGTGCAGGGTGCCGATGCGCGCGCGTTCGTCGTCGTCGAGCACCGGCGCCGAGAGCGCGCCGGGAATGTGGTCATGCGCGAATTCGGCCGGCGAGCGCACATCGATGATGGTATCGAAGGCGGCCAGCTGGGTGGGATCGACGGCGGGAAAGTTGCTCAAGCTGCGCTCTGGTGAGTGGTGATGGTGGCGGCTCCTGGTTGCGGCCCGGTGCGACGGATGTTTGATCGTTGCCGAAAACATGACAGCCTCGCCAGAGGCATGTTTTGGTCATGAATTCCGCAATTCTCAATGTTTGCGGGCGTCCTTGAGCAACGGCGCCAGTTGCGGCCATACGTTGTCGAGCATGCGCGCCTGCGCTTCGACCACCGGGTGAATCCCGTCGGCCTGGAACATTTCGCGCTTGTCGCCAATGCCTTCAAGGAAAAACGGCACCAGGGCGATCTTGTGGAGCTTCGCCAGTTCACCATACATGGCGCGAAAGCGCTCGGTATATTCACGCCCGTAATTCGGCGGCAACTGCATGCCGCACAGCACCACCCGGGCACCGGCCTTGCGGGCCGCAGCGATCATCGTTTCCAAGTTGGTGCGCGTGGCCGCCGGCGCCAGTCCGCGCAGGCCGTCGTTGCCGCCAAGTTCGAGAATCACCACCGCCGGACGGGTGCGCGCCAGTTCGCCGGCAATGCGCGAGGCGCCGCCAGCGGTGGTTTCGCCGCTGATGCTGGCGTTGACGACGCTATAATCTAGTCGCTGTTCCTTGAGCCGTTCGGCCATCCGGGCGGCCCATCCGGTTCCACGCGGCAAGCCGTATTCGGCCGACAAGCTGTCTCCAAACACCAGAATCACCGGCGCGGCAGTGGCGAAGGCCAGGCCAGGGACCACGCATGCCAGCGTGGTCAGCAATATCAACAGCAGTTTCTTCATGAGCGAAAAACCGGGTGCCGGAAATCATTGAAGTACGGGGCTTGACCAAGGCGGTGCCGAACGGTGATGCACCGCTCGTCATTCTGCATGAGATTGACCTTGACGTCAGTGCCGGGGAATCCCTTGCCATCGTCGGCGCATCGGGCTCCGGCAAGTCGACCCTGCTGTCGCTGTTGGCCGGCCTTGATACGCCCAGCGGCGGCCGCGTGCTGATCGATGGCCAGGACCTGTTCGCCCTTGACGAAGACGGGCGCGCCGCGCTGCGCGGGCGCCTGGTCGGTTTCGTGTTCCAGGCGTTCCAGTTGATGCCGCACTTGAACGCGCTGGAAAACGTGATGCTGCCGCTGGAACTGGCCGGCCGCGGCGACGCCCGCGCGGTGGCGCGCGAGACCCTGGGGCGGGTCGGCCTGGGCGAGCGCATGGCGCATTACCCAAAGCACCTGTCGGGCGGCGAGCAACAGCGGGTGGCGGTGGCGCGCGCATTCGCGACCCGGCCGAAAATCCTTTTCGCCGACGAGCCGACCGGCAACCTCGACACCGTCACCGGGGCCACCATCATCGACCTGCTGTTCGGCCTGAATGCCGAACTCGGCACCACCCTGGTGCTGGTGACCCACGATACGAATATCGCGGTCCGCTGCGCACGGCGGATTCATCTGCGCCAGGGGCGGATCGATACCACGCTGGCGACGACGGCATAGAATCTGTCTTTTGGAGTCCGCAGTCAGCGAGACGCGGGCAGCGAGTCGCGGCTGGCAGTTCCGGGCTGGAAAGATCGGCCACCATCGCCAGTCACCGGCAGCACCTTCACCCAGGAGCAGAACATGAACATCATCGATTCGATCATCGGCACGGCAGCCGAAATCCAGGCGGTGCGGCGCGACATCCATGCCCATCCGGAACTGTGCTTTGAAGAAAAGCGGACTGCGGATGTGATCGCCGCCAAGCTCACCGAGTGGGGCATTCCCGTGCATCGCGGTCTCGCCGGCACCGGCGTGGTCGGCATTGTCAGAAACGGCAGCAGCGACCGTGCCGTCGGCCTGCGCGCCGACATCGACGCCTTGCCGATGACCGAACACAACACCTTCGAACATGCATCGAAACACGCCGGGCGGATGCATGCCTGCGGCCACGACGGCCATATTTCGATGCTGCTGGCGGCCGCCCGCCATTTCGCGAAAGTGCGCGATTTCGACGGCACCGTTTACCTGATTTTCCAGCCGGCCGAAGAGGGCGGCGGCGGCGCACGCGAAATGATCAAGGATGGCCTGTTCGAGAAGTTTCCGATGGAAGCCGTATTCGGCATGCACAACTGGCCCGGCATGGAAGTCGGCAAGTTCGCCGTGTCGACCGGCCCGGTGATGGCATCGTCGAACGAGTTTCGCATCACCATTCACGGCAAGGGCAGCCACGCCGCCCTGCCGCACAACGGCATCGATCCGGTGCCGGTGGCGGCCCAGATGGTGCAGGCATTCCAGACCATCATTTCGCGCAACAAGAAGCCGGTGGAAGCCGGGGTGATCTCGGTGACCATGATCCACGCCGGCGAAGCCACCAACGTGGTGCCCGATTCGGCCGAACTGCGCGGCACCGTGCGCACCTTCACCGTCGAGACGCTCGACCTGATCGAGCGCCGCATGCGCGAGATCGCCGAACATACCGCCGCCGCCTTCGGCGCCACCTGCGAATTCGAGTTCCGCCGCAACTACCCTCCGACCATCAATCACGCTGCCGAAACCGATTTCGCGCGTGGTGTGATGACAGGTGTGGTCGGCGCTGAAAACGTGCTGGCGCAGGAGCCGACCATGGGCGCCGAAGACTTCGCCTACATGCTGCAGGCGAAGCCGGGCTGCTATTGCTTCATCGGCAATGGCGACGGCGACCATCGCGCCACCGGCCATGGCCTGGGGCCGTGCATGCTGCACAACCCCAACTACGACTTCAACGACGAACTGATCCCGCTCGGCGCCACCTACTGGGTGCGGCTGGCGGAGGCCTGGCTCAAGGCGCCGCGCGGCTGAACGCCGGCAACCCGGTCATCCGCCGGCCCCGCGGCCATCCGACCAGGCCAGCCAAGCCAGTCAGGCAAGGCAACCCGGCCAGGCTAGGCAAGCCAGTCAAGCAAGGCAACCCGGCCGGTGCAACTAGCGCAGGCAGCGCGCCTGCTGTTCGTCAAGCCGGGCGTATTCCTCCGGCGTATCGATCGCGGCTTGTCTCTGCTGCGCTTCGCGCATGCCGGCTTCGATCAGCGGTTTGACGGCGCGCTCGATGAGCAGCGGCAGTTCGCGTTCGCCGTCCGCACGGCTGGCGAAGTGGCGCACCCGGTCGCCGACCTGTGCCTTGAGTTCGGCCTCGACCCGGGCCACGACCTCCTGCAGGAACCGTTCGTAGACCAGCATATGCTTCATTTCGTGGCGCAGCGTCAGACCGTGCTCGCAACTGCCGGGCGCGTGCTCGCTTGCGATCGCCACCTTTAGTGGCTCGACCGCCAGCGTCACCTCGACCTGCGGGCGCACGCAATAGCGCCGCGACAGGGGCGCGGTGAGCGCGTTGCCGGCGGCCGATACCGTGCTCTTCATTTGTGCACTGGTGATGCCCAATACCAGCCGGCCGACCACAGCCGCGCCACGCGTGCCCAGTTGTGCAGCGCTTTGCGAGAGGTCCAGTTCGTGCTGCATCGGTGCGGCCTGCACGCGGAAACTCGCCGCCGCAAGCCTGGCCTCGCAGACCTGTTCGAATGGCCGCAGCGCGTCGCAGCCGGTGAGCAAGGCCAGGCAGGCGAGTGCTGCGAGCGTGCGCGCCGTTGGCAGGCGGCGCGGTAGCATCAAGTCGGTCAGATACTCAACTTGATTGTGGCTGGGCATGGCGGCACTTCCAACCATTGGCGGATAGATGGTGTGCCAACGGAAGCGGCAACTGGTTGTCGACTACAAGCGTCATCCGGCGATCTGGATCACGTGGTCGGTTTGGATCGCGGCGTACGCAAGCGCCGCCAGGATGTCATCGGCGTCAAGCTGCGGGTAGTCCTCCAGGATTTCCTGATGGGAAGCGCCGCTGCCGAGCATGCTCAAAATATCGGTTACGCGAATGCGCAAATCACGAATACACGGACGACCACCGCTTTTTCCGGGCTCGATGCTTATGCGATCAAGAAGTTCCGGCCTCATTGCGGCCACGGTTTCGCCAGTGACGACCCTGCTTTCGCGCGCTTCGACCCGAGTGGCTTGCCGGTGAGTCCGGTTCGCCCCCACCACATCGACAACGGTACCGCCCAGAGTTGGTCTCCAAACGGCACCAACTCGCGCCCTGCATACAAGATGATGCCGCGCACAAAGCGTGCAGGCTCGGTGTCCTTGAGGTGTCGCAGGCCCTTGAAATCGCCGGCACTCAGCGTGGCGCTGGCTTTGACTTCGATGCCGGCAATTTGACCCAGGCGGTTTTCGAGAACGAAGTCGACCTCGATTTGGTTCTCGGTGCGGTAATGCCATAACGTCAGGCCGAGATCGGTGAATGCAACGTGCTTGAGCAGTTCGGCGAGCACGAAGGTCTCCACCAATCTGCCGGGCAGGCCGCCTTTGGCGGCCAGGCTCACCGAGGTTTCGCCAGTCAAGTGGCACAAGAGACCGCTGTCAGGCAGGAATACCTTGGGTGCCTTGACCAATCGTTTGCCCGCGTTGCGTTCCCAGGAAGGCAGGCGAACCACCAGGAACAGCATTTCGAGAAGCGAGAAATAGCGCTTGAGAGTGCTTTGTTGAAGGCCGCTGGATCTCGACAGCTCAGCGAAATTCAGCAGGGTGGCACTGCGAATGGCCAGCAGGTGCAGCAAGTTGGGAATTTCGCTGAGTTGTTCGATACGGGCCAGATCGCGCACATCGCGCTGCAGGACAGTCTGTACATAGCTGTCAAACCAGGCGGTACGGCGGCGCGGATTGCTGCGGGTGATCGCGTCTGGAAAACCGCCGGATACCAAACGGTCGATCAGGTCATCGCGCTCGCAGGGCGGGATGTTCAAATTGCCAGGTTCGCCGCCAAACAACCAGTCGGCACGATTGAGCGCGGCGTCGTCGGCCGCCTCGGCGCACGACAACGGCCATAGGGACAATATTTCGACGCGCCCGGCCAGTGAGTCGGCAATGCCGGGCAGTAGCAGCACGTTGGCAGAACCGGTGAGCAAAAACCGGCCCGTTTGACGGTCGCGGTCCACCGCTGCCTTGATCGCCAGAAATAGGCTGGGCGCGCGTTGCACTTCGTCCAGGGTTACCGGGCCGGACAAGCCGCCGATGAATCCCGAGGCATCGGACCTGGCGGCATTGAGCACAGCGGCATCATCCAAGGTCAAGTAACGGCGCGGAGTGGACGGCTGCGATGCGTGAGCGTTGCTCAAGGCTTGCGCCAGGGTGCTTTTACCGGTTTGGCGCGCACCGTTGACCACCACCACCGGCGTATCCCGCAAGGCGGCATCAAGCTGTGCGGCAATGTGGCGAGGGTGCATATGGCTACTTTACTGGTTGATTTCCAACCAGTCAATGGTTGATTTTCAGCCAAATATTGGCAGATTTGTTGCGTTTTCCGCCAGTTCGATCGACCTTTCGTCAGACCGTAGGTGTGATAGTCGCGCTGCTGTCGAACGTACCTCGTGGCAATCGGCGAGAGCGCACAGTGCGCGTCGATTGCGCATGACTGGCGATGGTCGCCACGTCCCATCGCCATCCGCTAGCGACCGGATCGGATAATCTTCAACACCGGACCATCCAGACATCGACCATCGCGGCCATTGGCGTCGGGTCAGATGCCCGGTCCCGCATTTTCCAACCATCGTTCCGGAGGCAACATGGATCACCCATTGGACGCGGACCTGATCATCGTCGGCTGCGGCGTCGCGGGACTGTCGGCGGCCGTCACCGCGCGCGAACAGGGGCTCTCGGTGATCAATCTCGAACGCTCGGGCGAAGAGCATTTCGGCGGCAACTCGCGCTGGACCGAGGCCTATATGCGCATGAAGAACGATTGCGAGGTGGCCGACGATTTCGAAGACCATTTCGCCAACAATGCCGGCTGGAACATCGACCCGAACGTGCTGTCGGCACTCGGCGACGACCCGGCGCACCGGCCTGCATATGTGAAGGCGCATCCGCTGCCGGATCCGGACCTCATTTCCGTTTTCGCCGCCTCGGTACCACCCACCCTGGCATGGCTCAAGGGCATGGGCCTGCGTTTCGAACCGCAGCCGATCTACCTGCTGTCGGTGAACACCACGCGCATCGCGGCGGTTGGCGGCGGCCTGGCCATCATAGAGGCATTGCGCAGCAAGTTGCTTGCGCTCGGCGGCGAGATTCGCTACCGCACCACCGCGCGCGATCTGGTTCGCGATGCCGATGGCGCGGTGGCCGGCATTGCGTGTACGCGGCCCGACGGCAAAGCGCAAACCCTGCGATCCAAGAACGTGATCCTGGCCAGCGGCGGCTTCCAGGGCAACCCTGAAATGATGACGCGTTACGTCGGCTTGCGCAGCCGCTATATTCGCCCGGTTGCGATCGGCGGGTACTACAACAAGGGCGAGGGAATTCGCATGGCGCTCGCCGCCGGCGCCGCGCCGGCCGGCGAGTACGGCTCGTATCACGCCGAGCCGGTGGACCCGCGCTCGAAAAAAGCCGAAGCGGTGGTGTTTATCTATCCCTATGGCATCCTGGTCGACAAGCACGCCGGGCGCTTCATCGACGAAGCGCCCGGCACCGTGGACGCGCACTACGACAACACCACGCGCAGCATCGCCGACCTGCCGGACGGCATCTGCTACGTGATCTTCGATGCCAGGGTCGAAGACATCCCGCGCTGGAGAACCAGCATCCGCAGCGACCAGCCCGCCTTCAGCGCGCCGACGCTCGCTGCGCTGGCCGCGCAGATCGGCCTGCCTGCGAAGGCGCTGGCCGAGACGGTGACGGAGTTCAATGCGGCCTGCCCGAATGAGGAGGGTGACTTCGAGCCTTTCAAGGTCGATCATCGCGCCACCCGTGGTCTCGCGATTCCGAAAAGCCATTGGTCGCGGCCGATCGACAAGGCGCCGTTTTGCGCCTACCCGATCATTTCGACCAACTGCTTCACCTTCGGCGGCCTGAAGGTCAATCCGCATGCACAGGTGCAGGACCAGGACGGGCGGGTGATCGCCGGACTGTATGCCGCCGGCGAAACCATGGGCATCTATCACCAGGTCTATGCGGGCGCCACCTCGGTGCTGCGGGGGCTGGTGTTCGGCCGGCGTGCGGCGCAACATGTGGCGGCTTCAGGTTCAGCGGCGGCGTAGCGTCGTGCGACCAGGTGACGCGGCGAAAAGTGAACCACCGTAGCCTCTATGTGGCCTATGGTTCTAAATGATTGAGCGTCGAAGATTTCGACGGCAGGCCCAATTGATCCAGCCGCGTCGCTTGCTCCAGCGCTACCTTATTTCGATGACCGGTTCGCCCTGTGCCAATGTTTCGCGCAGTGCTGGCAACACTCGCGCGAAAGCTTCCAGCAACGTCGCCTTGCGGCAGTTGCCCAACCGAACCCATACCACCTGCGGCGGGATGCTTCCCTGGCGATTGACGAGCGCCTGAAAATCCTCGTCCTTGGTGATGATGGTCAGGTTTCGCTCCTTGGCGTACTGCCAGATTGCGCGGTCATCGGACATTGCCAGATCGACATCCTGAACATGGGCGCACGTCCAACCGTTGGCGGAAAGGTAGCGCGCCAGCGCAATCGGCAACTGATTGTCGACCAGCAGGTTCACGCGGCGATCAGGATCGCGTGGTCGGTCTGGATTGCGGCATATGCCAATGCCGCAAGAATGTCATCGGCCTCAAGCTGCGGGTAGTCTTCCAGGATTTCCTGATGCGAAGCACCGGCGCCCAGCAAGCTCAAAATATCAGTTACACGGATCCGCAAGCCACGAATGCACGGACGCCCGCCACATTTGCCGGTTTCGATGCTGACGCGATCAAGGAGTTTGGGGTTCATGAGCATTCCGTTGTGACAAGTGCAGTGTTCAGGCTTGGCGGACAGGGACGTGCCAGAAAAAGAAACGCTGTCGTGGCTCGCTCAGCGGGGAAATTGTAGCAGTCGAACCCAAGCGACATGGTTGCGCCAACATTTGTCGGTGGCGCTCATGGCTAGTGCCACGTGAAAAGACGGTCCTTCCTTGCTTGAATTCCGCCAGCCTTGATCGAATCAATCCTTCAGCCTTCACCGGACTCGACGAGAGCTGCCTGCACCACATCCGCAGACAACCAGCATCCGGCATCGGTCACTTTCGTCAGCGCATCCCGAGCAGACGCGATCAGGCCGCGCCACTTGGCCAGGACAATCAAGCCTACTGCCCCGCGTGCGAACCTGGAGCGCGCGAGCGCAGGTGCGTGCCGCGCGATCGTCGAGAATCGCCCATCGGCCTTGCCGACGCATCGCATGTGCCAAGACGCTCGATTCGCCTGCTCCGAGATCCCATGCGGCAATCAATGGCGAGATCGCCAGGTCGTCCACACTGGTTGCCCAACCCGCATCGGCAAGACCGGCAGACGCAGCGTCTGTTTTGCCAGGGACATCGATTTCCCGACCCACGGCCAGCGGGACGATTGCTTCTGCGGTGCAATAAAGGGCCTGCAATAAAGGGCCAGGCTCACATTGTTTCCAGCCGCTGTTTCAAATACCCAAGTCCCCCTGAACACCGGCAACACCACTGCTTGCAACGGCACCCGCTTTCCGCGGCCGCCCGCGCGGTCTGGCTTCGCGCCTTTCCCCCGTCGCTTTCTCTATCCTGCCGTGAAACCGCCGGTTGCCCAGCGCTTGATTCTGATTGATCGCCAACCGAATATCCGCGATCGCGTCGCCGTCCAGCGCGGTGCGGAATAGCGCTCGGTAGGCCGCCTGACGTGCCTTGTCAGTGTCACCCAAGGCCAGATACAACGGATGCGGCGTGAGCCGCGCATCAGCCGCGCCCAGTGCGTTCGCACGATAGCTGCTCCAGCGATAGTGCGCGGGATCCTCCACCATCGCCGCGCGCACCGGATTGAGTTCTATGTAGCGCATGCAGGTCAGAAGATAGGTCTCCGACTGGATCAGGGACGACTTGTAGCGGCTTTCCCACAGCGTGCCGGTACGGCGATAGGTCTTGTTGATGTACTGCACAAAACGCCGCCCGAGAGAAATCATCAAGCCGGCCACGTCCGCCGCCTGCTGCGGCGTTATCAGCATATGCACGTGGTTGGTCATCAGAACATAGCCATGCAATGCGACCCCGGTTTTACCCAGGGATTCACCCAGCCAGTGCAAGAAGGTGTGGTAATCCTCCTCGGCGAAGAAGCATGGCGCGCGGTTGTGGCCGCGCAATACGATGTGCAGCGGTTGTCCGGGAAGGTGGACGCGTGGGCGGCGTGGCATGCCGGTACGTTATCACAAGAAATGTGAGCCTGGCCCCTTTAACTCCAGCGATCGGGGCTATGGCGTCACGGATATCGCTTTTTTGTGGAAGAGTTAAGTTCGTCATCGTGTTTCCCTTGAAGGTAGGTCTTCAATTTATTGTCATTTGGACGTATAAGGCCAGTCATCGCGCTTCTGATACGCACGCCGCGCCAATTCGTCCCAAGATTTAGCTCTATCGAGGTCCGGACGAATCACGACTCCATTTTGGTAAAGGCGCACTAGGAGCGATGCGCCGCTGCCCGACGAACATGCACTATGCGCAGTCGCGAAGCACCATTGAATTGCAAGTGCATCATTTTTGTCAAAACCAAGATCTGGATACGCACCATGGGTGTGGTAGCGGCAGAGCAGTAGTTTTGCATTTGAATTTCCACCCAAAGCCGCCTTTTCCGCCCACTTCCTGGTTTCAACAGGCTTGACCACCGACTGCGGATTGCAGCCGCCCGCTTTGGCATTCGTGCGGTCTTCCGGTCGACATAACCAACCTCCGTTGAAGTTCCTCGCCGTGTCCATCAAGACGGTCGCAAAATCGGGATCGCCGGCCTCGGCCGCTTCAAGCGACGCAAGCAAAACTTGTTCGCGAGTAGGCCGATCCGCCAAAGTGGGATTGGCTTTGTCCAAGTATTGCTGGCGAAGCAGTGTCGCCGTTGCGGCTTTATGTCCAAGCGCTGCGGCCTTGCGCAACCAGTCCTCGCGCTGCGTTGCAGATGGTGTGTTTTCAAGGCCGATTACAAATGGGACACGCGCCAAGTAGTAATAAATGTCGACTCCAGGATATAGCGCTCGGCCAATTGGCTTTCCGGCAACGTCAAGCCGGAGGCCAGAAACAAGGTCATCCCAGGTTTCCTTGGAAATCGGCGGCAAACTCTTCAGCCGTTCCCATTCCAGGTCGCATGCATCAAGCGCAACCTTTGGTACATCAGTTGCTTGTGCAATCGGCATACTGCCAAATATGCCTGCGAGAAATACACGGAGCGTTAGGCGAAAAATGCCAAAACGGGATTGGAAGTTCTTGCTCACATCAGTCTCCTTCGATTTAGAAAGGGCTTTCATTCTTCTTTTCGAAGACGCGGTATTAAAGGCTACAGGGTGCGAGATATGGCCGGTCAAATTGCCGACCGCTCGCAATAGTCGAGCGGTCGCTACGCGCGACGCCTGATGGAGAGATCGGTAGCGACCTTCCTGTGGGCCACACATAGGAGTGATCGTGCGCACCATTGCGCACCCCGATCCTTTGTGACACACCATCAACTCTCCCGTAAGCTTTCCCTCGTAGTCTTCCGCAGCGGATCAAGAAAAAACGTGATCAACCTTCGCTGCCCGGTCGCGATCTCCGCCGTCACCGCCATCCCCGGCGTCATGTTGACTTCACGTTCATCCACCTTGAGTGATCCCTTGTCCAGTTTCACCCGCGCCTGAAACACCGGGCCTTTCTTCTCGTCAGAATAGTCGCTTGGGACGATCACCATCAGGGCTTGGGCCGGGGTGACTACGCCGCCTATGGTGTGGATGGCCAGTTGCTGCACGGTGCCGTCTACCGGGCTTGTGAGTAGCTGCCGCTTTTCGCGGGTTTGGGCTTTGATGAGTTCTTGTTCCAGTTGCGCGGCTTTTTTGTCGGCTTCGGTTTTGCTGCCGACGGCCATGCGTTCGAATTCGGCGGTTTGGCTGTGGCGGCGGGTGCGGGTTTCTTCTATGGCGGCGATGAGTTCTTTGACGCGGGCTTCCTGGTAGGCGTGGTCGCGCTCTTGTTCGATGCTGGTTTGGTGTTTTTCCGGGTAGCCGTGTTGCGACATGAAGGTTTGGCGGGTGACGACAATCTTTCGGATGTGGATCATCTGCTTGCGCGTTGCTGCCGTATCGTATCTGTAACTCCGCGATTTCAAGTATTTGGCTGCATTTTTCGGATATCCGGGCAGATTGCGATGTCATACCATCGATCTGCTGTCTGCGCCCGGCATGGCCAATGCCATTGCGGCTGCGGGCCGGCGTTTTTGGCATCGCTTCCTGCCTGATCCCTTCTGTCAATTTTCTTTTCAAATCAGACACCTCCGGCACGAAAGCTTGCGTTTTCCTTTATGATTTGCGACCCGGCTTTTTGAGCCGGTGCCCGAAAGGTATGAATGGCATTGCGTAGGCGCTTTCGCCTTACCCTCATTTGCGCGGCGGCGGCGTTGCTGGCGTCGCGGTTTGCCGTGGCCGATGTGTATGTCGCCGAGGACGCGGGCGGGCATCCGGTGTACGCGAGCCACCCGGCCGGGCCGGGTTTTCGGCTGCTTTATCGTGATCCGGTTGCCGGTCCTGCGGTGGTCGCCAGGGCGCCGGTGGCGTTGCCGCACGCGTCTGCCGCCACGCGTGCCAAGCGTGATCGGCTTGAACCCTTGATCGTGCGTGCGGCCGCTGCCAATGGCCTCGACCCGGCGCTGTTGCGCGCGGTGATCCATGTCGAATCGCGCTTCAACCCGGCGGCGGTGTCGCCGGCCGGCGCGGTGGGTGCGATGCAGTTGGTGGCCGGCACCGCCAGGCGCTATGGCGTGGTCAATCGCGGCGATGCGCGGCAGAACGTCGATGCCGGCGCGCGCTACCTGCGCGATCTGCTGGCCCGCTTCGATGGCAATGTGGCGCTGGCGCTGTCGGCCTACAACGCCG
>JANPGJ010000072.1:0-23397 GCA_031423955.1 Burkholderiales bacterium | reverse complement strand
CCCCGAGCACGACGTGCTCACCCGCCTGATCCAGGGCGAATCCGGCGGCGAGCGCCTGTCCGAAACCGAGCTTCTGCAGAACTGCATCTTCCTGCTCAATGCCGGTCACGAAACCACCACCAACCTGATCGGCAACAGCCTGGTGGCGCTTGACGACTGGCCCTCCGAGCGGACCCGATTGATCGCTGAACCGACCCTGATCGGTTCGGCGGTCGAGGAGTTTCTGCGCTTTGAGAGTTCGAATCAGCTGGGCAACCGGATGGCGGCAATCGACACGCTGATCGGCGGCGAAGCCATCGCCGCGGGCACGGTGGTGCATCTGTGCATCGGCGCGGCCAACCGTGACCCGGCGCAATTCCCCGATCCCGACCGGCTCGACATCATCCGCGACCCGAACCGCCACCTGGCGTTTGGGTTCGGCATCCACCAATGCGCCGGCTTGAGCCTGGCGCGGCTTGAGGGCCGCACCGCGATCGGCCGCTTCCTGGCGCGATTCCCGAACTATCGAATCAGCGCGCCACCCGTGCGCGGCGGGCGCGCGCGCTTTCGCGGCTTCGTCAAGGTGCCGTGCGAAGTCGCGCCGACTTGAACGAATGCCTCATTGAGTATTGCGGAACGCACGCCGGTAGCACGCCCGTGGCGATGCCGTCATGGTTGTGCCAGCGATCGACAAGTCTGCGCGCCATCGGCAAGGTGCCGCCACGGGCCGGTACAATCGGGACCTTCTTTCCACTCGCAGCATGTTGAAGAGCACATATCCATGGAATTGACCGGCACGCAAACCCTGCCCGTAACCCAGCAAATCGCCTGGGATGCCTTAAACGACCCGGAAATCCTGAAGGCGTCGATCACCGGCTGCGAGCAACTCGATCGCACCAGCGAAACCGAATTCAGCGCCGCGGTGACCGCGGCGATCGGCCCGGTGAAGGCGCGCTTCAAGGCGAAGCTCACCTTGTCGGACATCGACGCGCCGAATTCCTACAAGATCCGTTTCGATGGTCAAGGCGGCGCTGCCGGCTTCGGCAAGGGCGAAGCCAAGGTTGCACTGACCGCGGAGGGCGCGGCCACCCGCCTCGACTACACGGCGCAGGCCAATGTCGGCGGCAAGCTGGCGCAGATCGGTTCACGCCTGGTCGATGCGGCATCACGCAAGCTGGCCGACGAATTCTTCACCAAGTTCAATGCCGAACTGAAACGCCGCTATGCACCGGCCGAGGTGGCACCGGTGGTCGCGCTGGATGCCGTTCCGCCAGCCGGGCCGCATGCCGGTGATTTGAGTACCGGCGGCCTGGTTGGCGTGCTTGCGATCCTGCTCGCCGTGGTGGCGGCGGTGGCGGCGTTCTTGTCCAAGGGCTGAAACCGGCTGACGCCAAAGGCGCACTGGCGTCGCTACGCGTGGGCGCGGCGATGGTCTGGATTGCACCTGATCGCTGGGTCGCTACGCGTGGACGAGCGCGCCGGCGTCAGGCGATTTCTCTGCCGTTCCCTTCAGCCGCGTCTTGTCCGCATACATTGCTTCATCGGCAAGACGAATCAATTCTTCCGGGGTGACCGCCTGCGCCGGGAACATCGCGACCCCGATCGCGCAACCGACCCGTACGTGACGGTCGCCAACATTGACCGGCAGCGAAACCGCCTGGCGAATCTTTCCGACGATCGCCGGCAGAATGTTGCCGGTTTCGATCTCGTTGATGATCAGTGCGAATTCATCGCCGCCGTAGCGGGCCGCAACGTCATAGGTGCGGATCACCCGGCGCAGGCGACTGCCGATCACCTTCAGCAGCGCATCGCCGGCCGCGTGGCCGAATTGATCGTTGACGATCTTGAAATCGTTGAGATCGATGAACAACACCGCAACACTCTGCTTTTCCTCAGCCGCGGCAGCGAGGCTGGAGCGCAGGCGTGATTCAAAGCGCGCCCGTGTGACCAGCCCGGTCAGCTGGTCGTGCGCGGCTCGATACTCGGTGTGCTGCAGCCGTGCGTGGAACTCGGTCATGTCCTGGATGGTTCCGATATAGCCGGTCACTCGATCGCCCTCGTCGCGGATCGCACTGGCTTCGAGGCGCAGCCAGCCATTGGCGCGGTCGGTCCGACTATGACGGCACTCGTGAACAAAACGGTTCGCCGATGCGTGCGCCGCACGCCATTTGGTGTCGGCGTCCTGGCGCTCGGCGTCCGACAGGATGTCGAGCCAGCTCAGCTGCAGCAGATTGCCCGCCTCGACACCAAGAATTTGTTCACTCTGCGCGTTCAGGTAAGTCCAGTTGCCCAGCACGTCGAGCTCGAACAGCCCTACCGGCGCATGCCTGGTCAGTTCACGGAATCGCAGTTCGCTGCGCTCAAGATCGGTCTTGATCCTGGAAAGCCGGATCACGTCGTTTTGCAACTGCCGCGCCTGTTTGCGCAGCAGTTGTTCACGGCGTACCGTCTCGGTCAGGTTGTGAATGATGATCACGCAACCGCGATCGCCAACGCCTGCCGCCAGTGGCAGGATTTCGATCCCCTGCTTGATGCGCTCCCTTGCATTCTGGCGCGGCTCGAACAGCGGCAAGGGCATCGGATGCAGGGTGTGTGACAACAGGGCGGACCAGCCAAAGTCAATTGCCTCGCGAATCGCCATATCGAAACGCGGATCGCTTTGCTGGCCAAAAAGTTGTTGCAGGGTCTTGCCGTGCGCCTGTTCGGCGGTCACAGCGGAATAGGCGCCGATCCACTTGTTCCACAGCAGTACGCGGGCATTCTGATCCAGCAGGACGATCCCGAAACTGACGACATCGGCAAACGCAAGGTTGACTGCCATGGCGTTCAGATCTTGAAAGCCAGACGCACTTGTTCCAGCAGGCTTTCGATCGCCTCGGGATCCATGACAAACAGCACGAAGCCGGACAGATTGTGTGCCGACAAGGTCATGCTGATGCTCGCCACCAGGATCACTTCCTGCGGCTTGTCCTCGCTCAGCAGACCGTGCGCGTCCTCGGCGTTAACCTGCGGCAGCGTACCGGTCATTCTGATGCCGAACAGGTTGGCGAGACTGCTCATGCAGCTGTTCATGATGATGTTGCCGACCTCGGCCAGCGTGTCCTGCTCAAGTTCGGTCAACTGTTCAATCGGCGTGCTGTCACCCAGCATGCACCTGACGATCTCGAGGGAACTGTGTTCGGGAAACAGCAGCATGATGTTGGTCCTGAAGCGCGAATTCGACTCGAATTCCTGGCGAATCGCACACAGGCGCGAGGAATGGAGGCTGGCCTGAAGCTCGGACGCCAGGTCGGAGCGCCGGATCAATTCGACGGTGGGAACCGACAGCGCCACTTCTTCATGCACCATGGCGGAAAACATCGCTGCGGCTTCGCCGAGGGCCAGGTTGAACGTCTCGGCCAGGGCGTCAAGTTCGATTTCGGAGAGATCGATGAGCATCGCACTACCTTCCTACCAGGCCAAGAACCTGCCGGATGACGATTTCGCCCACCGGCTTTCTGAAGAAATGCACGCCGATCGCCGCCGCGTCTCTCCGGGTCGCATCCTGGACGTTGGCGGTCAGCAGAGCACGCTGGGTCGCAGGATGACGCTGCCCGATGTGCGCCGCCAGTTCGAGCCCGTCCATGCCCGGCATGTTCTTGTCAAGTATCGCCAGATCCGGTTCAAGCGCCTTGCTCTCCAGCAAGGCCAGTGCGTCGGCCCCATTCGCCGCTTCATGGAGAAGCGCGTCAGGGACAAGCTTCTGCAGCCAGGCGCTAATCATCATGCGCGAAGCACGGCTGTCGTCGACTATCAGGATCGTGGTTGGATTGGCCATTGGCTTTCCGGTTGTACACGCTTGGAATGGTGCCGCGACGCCGCACGCGGCGCCTGCCATCGGCAAGTCGGTTCATGTTGTGACCAGACGGATTATCCAAAACGTCGGACCGGTCGCAAATCGCGGGCAGCGGGGTGAATCGATGCCAATTCATCGCGTGCGCCATGGTCGCAGGCGCAACACGGAACACCTCATCGCCATTGACCACTGCAATCCGCGGCTAAACTCGTGGCCGCATGCGGCGCGTCGGTGCCAGTGTCGGTAAGCCGCGTTACCGGCACCGCGCCACTGCCGATCGCCCGGAGCGCCGGATTGGCGTCGGTTGTCGACACTCACCCAACAGGAGAAACAGGCATGAAACAGCTTTTCGTGGCGGCAGCGGCGAGTGTTCTGGCCTGCGCCGCCGCGCCGGCATTCGCGCAAGGCTTCCCGACCCGCCCCATCGTCATGGTGGTGCCGTTTGCCGCCGGCGGCCCCACCGATACGCTGGCCCGCATCATGGCCGAGCGCATGGGCCGCGCCATCGGTGGCACGATGGTGGTCGAAAATACCGTCGGCGCCGCCGGTTCGATTGGCGTGGGCCGCGTGGCGCGGGCCAACCCGGACGGCTACTCCGTCGGAATCGGCCACTGGAGCACCCATGTGGTCAACGGCGCGATCTATGCCCTGCAGTACGACCTGTTGAAGGACTTCGATCCGGTCGCGCTGATCGCCAGCAATCCGCAACTGGTGGTGTCGCGCAACACTGTGCCGGCCAGGGACCTGCGCGAACTCGTGACCTGGGTCAAGGCCAATTCGGACAAGGTCACCGCCGGCACCGCCGGTCTGGGGGCTGCCTCGCATGTGACCGGCATCTACTTCCAGAACGGCACTGGTGTGAAGCTGCAGTTCATTCCCTACAAGGGCACCGGCCCGGCGCTGCTCGATCTGATGGCCGGGCACATCGACATCATGTTCGATCAGGCTTCCAATTCACTGCCGCATGCGCGCGCCGGCAAACTGCGCGCCTACGCGGTGACCGCCAAAACCCGCCTGCCAGCGGCGCCGGACATTCCCACCGTCGATGAAGCCGGGCTGCCCGGCCTGTATATCGCCATCTGGCACGGCCTGTGGGTGCCGCGCGGCACGCCGCGCGATGTGGTCCTACGGCTCAACGCGGCAGCGGTCGAAGCGCTGGCCGACCCGGCGGTGAGAAAACGCCTCGGCGACATGGGGCAGGAACTGCCGCCACGCGAGCAGCAGACGCCCGAGGCGCTGGGCGCCTACCACAAGGCCGAGATCGAAAAATGGTGGCCGATCGTCCGCGCCGCCGGAATCAAGGGCGAATAGGTTCAGAACCCGCGGTTGCAGGTGGCGTGACCATGACGCCATGGCGTGCCTGCATCTGCCGAGTTCCCAGGCTTGCGAAAGTAGCGCCGCACCACATGCTCGGCCACGCAGGCCGGACGCTCTGCGCCCTCGATTTCGACGGTCACCGTCCAGGTGCACTGGATGCCGCCCTCGACATCGTCGAGTTTGCTGAGCACGAATCGTCCGCGGACCCTACTGTTGGCGCGCACCGGACTTGTGAAACGCACCTTGTTCAGGCGCATGGCGTATCCTGTTCAATTGGCCGGGCTGGTGGCCACCTGGTCGCGCAGCGCACGCTTGACGAGTTTGCCGTTGGCGTTGCGCGGCAATGGCGAGTCGGACAGGGTAAAGCTCTCCGGCACCTTGTAGTCCGACAGGCGCGCAGCGCAGTGCTGCGCCAGCGCGGCGGCGGTGATGCCGGCCTGCTTGAGCACCACGAAGGCGTGCACTCGCTCGCCCAGCACCGGACAGGGCCTGGACACCACCGCGCATTCCTGCACCGCCGGGTGCGCATGGAGCGCGTTCTCCACCTCGATGGTGTAGATCTTGTAGCCGCCGCGGTTGATCATGTCCTTCTTGCGGTCGACCACCTTCACATAGCCCTCGGCATCGATGGCGCCGATGTCGCCGGAATGCCAGAAGCCGGCAGTGAAGTTAGCGGCGCTCGCGGCCGGGTTGTCCCAATAGCCGCGCACCACCATTGGTCCCTTGATCCAGATCTCGCCCAGTTCGCCAGGCGGCAGTTCGTGTCCGGCATCGTCCAGCACGCGCATTTCCACGCACGCAAGCGGCATACCGACGGTGTCGTTGTGTGCGGCGCCCCGGCCCGGCGGCATCAGCGTCGCCGGCGAGGTGGTTTCGGTCGAGCCGTAACAGTTCATCAGGACCAGCGCGGGAAGCCGGGCCGCCAGGGTCTCGATGGTTGCCACCGGCATCGGCGCCCCGCCGTAGGCGCCGATGCGCCAGCTTGAAATGTCGTGGGTGTCGAAGTCGCGCTGCAGCAGGCACAGGTTGTACATCGCCGGTACCATCAGCGTGTGGGTCATACGCTCACGCGCGGCCAGGTGCAGGAAATCGGCGGCCTTGAAGGCCGGCATGATCGCCAGCTTGCCGGCGCTGTGCACCATGGTGGTGATCAGCGCAACCAGCCCGGTTACATGCGAAAGCGGTACCGCGGCGACCGAGCTGTCGCTATGGGTCAAACCCATCGCGATCCGGTAATGGATCGACGAATGCACGATGCCCAGGTGGGTCAGCATCGCGCCCTTGGGCTGCCCGGTGGTGCCGGAGGTATACAGGATGACGGCAACATCTTCCTCCTGCCGCGTCGCCACCGGCACCGCGCCGCCGTCGGCCATCAGGGCGGCGAATTCCTCCGACCCGGCGCACGCGCCCACCGACACCCGCAAGCGCAGGGCCGGCACTGCGGCGGCCTGCGGCAAAAGGTTGGCGAGATCAGCCTCATGCACCAGCATGATGGCGCCGCAATGCGCCAACATGTAGGCCAGCCCCGGGGTCTGCTCGCGGATGCTGATCGGCACCGCAATGGCGCCGATGCGCAACGCCGCGAACAAGGTGACGACGAATTCATTGCGGTTGCCCAGCAGCAGCGCCACCCGGTCTCCGGCGCCAACGCCGCGCGCCACCATGCCGGCAGCCAGGCGGGTCGAGCGCGCCTGCAGTTCGCGATAACTCAAGCGCTCCGCGCCGCACACCAGCGCGTCGCCGTCCGGATTGCGTTCGCACGCCGCCAGCAGCATGGTGTAGACGCTTGCGGGACGTGCGGCGAAGCAGCGCACCACGCGGTCGCCGTAATGCGACTCCATCCGCATTGCCGGCCAGATGTCGCCCCAGGGGTTCACGGCATGTCCTCGATACCTGCCACCTGCGCCCGCCCGTCAATGAACTCGACCGCGCGGTGCGCGAAGGCGGCGCTCAAGCCGCCGACCGCGGCGGCATTCGACGAAACCGCGTTGCCGGCCGCGGCGCGCGCGGCGATGCCCTCGAAGATCACCGCCATGCGGAACAGCGCGAACGCGAAGTGAAACGCCGTCACGCCGTCGCCCCGGCCGCTGGCACGGTAGTAGTGACGCAGGTACTCGGCCTCGGACGGAATGCCCAGCGCGGCCAGGTCGAGGCCGCGGATGCCGCCGTATTCTTGCGGCAGGGTGTGCCATGCCATGCAGTTGAAGGCTACATCGGCAAGCGGGTGGCCGAGGGTCGAAAGTTCCCAGTCGAGAATGCCGACCACCTTAGGCTCGGTCGGATGGAACATCAGGTTGCCGAGCCGGAAGTCGCCGTGGCTGATCGCGGTTTCGGCTTCATCCGGCAGGTGGTCCCGCAGCCAAAGGGTGAGCCGGTCGACCTGCGGATTCGGCCGGGTCTTCGACATTTCCCACTGCCGCGTCCAGCGCGCGATCTGGCGCGAAAAATAGCCGCCTTGCCGGCCATAGTCCGACAAACCGATCGCCGCCCAGTCGACCTTGTGCAGCGCCGCCATCGCTTCGGCCATCGCCAGGTAGATCGCGCGGCGCTCGGCTGGCGCCATGCCCGGCAATGCGGATTCGGCGAACACCCGTCCGGGCAGGCGCTCCATCAGGTAGAAGGGTGTACCCACCACCTCGCGGCCGGGGTGGTACAGCACCATGCGCGGCACCGGTACCGCGGTGGCCGCGAGCGCCTGCATTACCCGGTACTCGCGATCGACCGCATGCGCGGAAGGCAGGATATCGGCGCCAGGCTGCTTGCGCAGCACCAGTTCACGGTTGTCGAAGCTGACGAAATAGGTCGGATTGGACTGGCCGCCGCCGACCCGTTCCAGAACCATCGCACCACGCAGGTCGGGCAGCGCGGCCTTGAGGAATTGCGCCAGGCGCGGCGGATCGAAATCCACCGGATTGGCTGAATTGCCGGGCCGCATGCGCCGCCCTCAGCCCGCGGGTGCCGGATCAGCCAGGCGCAATCGCAGGCTGGCGGGATCAATGTCGAGGTCGAGCAACAGCCAGATCGCCGCTTTCTGCCAGTGCAGGCCGGGCCTGAGCGTCGCGTAGACACCGCCGGCCAATGCCTCGGGCATTACGAACTTGAGGGCACGCAGGCCCGGCACTTCGTAGCGCAGCAGCGGCCCCGGCACCACGCGATTGAGCATGGTACGGACCGCCGTGACCGACAGCGCGCGCTCGAGCAGCGCATAGGCTGCGTCATCTCGCGCCACCAGGGTCAAGTCGAGCACGTTACCCTTGTCACCGGCGCGGCCGGCCGCGATGTCGCCCACCCTCATGACCGGCTCCACAGGATTTTCGTCTGCACCAGCGCCGGGTCGATGTAGCCGTCAAGTACCTCGATGCGGTTGCGCCGCTCGCTGCGCACGCTGCAGCCGCCGGCCGGCCCGGACAGGGTGAGCGCGTAGATTTCGTCCTCGACGATCTGCGCCATCTGCGCGTCGGTGCAGCGCGCCGACACATGCACCCGCAATTCGGCCGGGATGCCGCCGCGCAGCGAGCCGGCACGCAATACCGAGTCGATCCCCACCATGTCGATGGCAAGGTCCGTCGCCGCCCAGTCTGCAAGGCGCAGGCGCAGGGTGTCGGCTGCGCGTGCGGCGCGCAGGTGCGCGCCGGTGCCGGCGAAGCCGATCTCGCAATCGGCGATGAAGCCGGGCAATTCCAGGAAGCCCGCCACCTTGAGAGTGGGCGGTGGCCCGAGCGAGCGCGCGCCGTGCATGCGCACCCGGTTGTGCCCAAGGGCCTCGAACCGGATGCCGCTGAAGTCGAGCACCAGATCGGGCGTGGCATAGCGTGACGGATCATGCACCTCGTAGAGCAGTTGCAGGGTACAGGTCACCGGGTCGAGCAGCGCCGGCGCGCCTTCGAGCACGGCGATCTCGGCGCTGCCATCGGCGTGCACATGGGCGAGTGGATACCCGAGCCTGGCATAGTCGGCGGCGGACAGTCCGCTGCCGGTCAGCGCGCTGCCTGCGGGATCGTAGTTGCCGCCGGTCAGTTGTCCCGAGCATTCCAGCAGGTGCCCCACCGCCACCGCGCCGGCCAGGGCCGCCTCGCCGGCATCGAGACGATCGCGCGCGGCTGCCGCGAACAAGGCGGAATCGGCAACCCGGCCGGTCACCACCACGTCCGCCCCCTCGGACAAAGCCTGCGCCATCGCCACGCTGCCGAGGTAGGCATGCGCGCCGATCAGGCGGCCCGCGATCGGGCGCACCCATTGCACCTGGTCGGCCAGGTGCATCACGTCGTCGCCCTCGATCGCAGCCACCCGCTTGTCGGCCAAGCCCAATTCGGCAGCCAGCCTGGCGATGGCGATGCCGGCGGCACGCGGATTGGCTGCGCCGAGATTTGAAATAATGCGGCAACCGGTCGAAGCCGCTGCCGGCAACAACGGGGTCAGGCGACGCCGCAGGCGCGGATCGGCGCCGGCCTCAGGGTTTTCGGCGCGCACCTTGATCGCCGGCACCAGGGTGCGCTCGGCCAGGCATTCGAGTGCCACCACGTCGACCACGCCGGAGGCGGCCAGCGCCACCGCCGGGTCGATGCGGTCGCCGGCAAAGCCGGCGCCGGCGCCGATGCTGCAGATCACCGCGTTTGCCATCGCCTCACAAACCCATGTAGGAACGCTGCACGTCGGGGTCGCGCAGCAGGTCGGCGCCCGCGCCCGACTTGAGGATGCCGCCGTGTTCGATGATGTACCCGCGGCTGCACAGGCGCAAGGCATTGCCCACGTTTTGCTCGACCAGCAATACCGACAAGCCCTTGGAACGCACCAGCGTGGTGACCATCTCGAACACACGGTCGACCATGATCGGCGCCAGCCCCAGCGAAGGCTCGTCGAGCATCAGCAGCTTGGGCAGCGCCATCATGGCGCGCGCCACCGCGCACATTTGCCGCTCGCCGCCGGACAGTCGGCCGGCCAGCTGGGTGCGGCGTTCGGCGAGGATCGGGAACAGGCGCATCACCTCGTCCAGCGATTCGGCCAGGCGCGCGCGCGCGGCGCGATGGTAGGCGCCAAGCTCAAGGTTTTCCAGCACCGTCATGAAGGGAAACAGGCGCCCGCCCTCCGGCACCATGACCAGCCCACGTTCGGCCGCACCATGTGCCGGCACGTTGGTGATGTCATGGCCGTCAAAGGTCACCCGGCCGGCGCGTGCGCGCAGGTGGCCGCTGATGGTGAGCAGAAGCGTTGTCTTGCCGGCGCCGTTGGCGCCGACCACCGAGACGATTTCACCCTGCCCCACCTCGACCCCGATACCGTCCAGCACCGGCAGCTCGCCATACCCCGAATAGAGTCCTTCGACTTGCAGGATCGCGCTCATAGGACGCCCAGTTCCTCGACCTTGTGGCCGTCACCCAGATAGGCCTTGACGACCGCGGGCGAGTTGAGGATCTGCTCGGCGGTACCCTCGGCGATCAGGCGGCCGCGATCGAGCACCACCACACGCTCGGAAAACGCGCGCACCACCTTGAGGTTGTGCTCGATGATCAGGAAGGTGAGCCCGCTGCCGTGCAGACTCCGGAGCAGGTCGATCGCCTGCCCGACTTCGCTTTGGTTCAACCCCGCCATGACTTCGTCGAGCAACAGGATTTCGGGCTCCAGCGCCAGCGCGCGGGCCACCTCGAGCCGCCGCCGTTCGCTCAGCGTGAGGTCGCCGGCACGGCGCCGCGCGTGCTGGATCAGGCCGACCTTCTGCAATACCACCATCGCCTTGTCGCGCGCCACCGACAGCTTGCGGTGACGCATGAACGCGCCGATCATCACGTTTTCCAGCGCATTGAGAGCGATCAGCGGCTTGGATATCTGGAACGTCCGCCCCATGCCCAATTGCGCGCGCTCATGCGGCGCCAGTCGATTGATGGGTTCGCCACGCAGGCGCACCAGGCCGGCAGTGGGCGCCAGCTGGCCGGTGAGCAGGTTGAAGAAGGTGGTCTTGCCGGCCCCGTTGGGGCCGATGATGCTGACAATCTCGCCCCGGGTCACCGCCAGCGATACCTCATCGACCGCCTTGAGTCCGAGAAAATGCTTGCTCACGCCGCTGACATCCAGAAGTGCCGCAGTCATTTCGCAGCCGCTCCGCGGCGCCGCAAGCGCGCCGACAAATCCTCGATCGCGCCCATCACGCCGCGCTTCATGAACAGGGCCGCAAGCACCATCAGAAAGCCGAGGATCGCCAGGCTCAGGCCCGGCACCGCATTGGCCAGTTCGGCGCGCAGGAAGTTCTCGAACGGAATGATCAGCGCGGCGCCGAGCAGCGGCCCGGCGATGGTGCCGATGCCGCCGATCAACGACAACAAGGCGAATTTCACTCCCACCTCCTGCAAGTTGAAGATGGTGGGCGGGTCGATGAAGCGCAGGTACATCGCGAACAGGGTGCCGCCGATCGCCGTCAAGCCGGCACTCAATGCCATGCCTTGCAGCTTGACCCCCAGAACATTGATGCCGGAGGCGCGGGCCGCGTCTTCATCCTCGCGCACCGCCAGCAGGTAATACCCGAGGCGGCTGCGGCGCAACACGATGGTGACGCCGATCACCGTCGCGACAAAACCGAACATCAGCAGAGCGTACTGCCAGCGGTCGCGAAAGATCATGTTCGCCAAGCCCGCCTTGAACGGGATCATGATGCCGCGCGGCCCGCCGGTGAGCGACTCGACGTTGTGGGCGATCACGAATGCGACTTCGTTGAAAGCCAGCGTGGCGATGGCGAAAAACGGTCCGCGCAGGCGAAAGGTCGGCCACGAGATCAGCACCGCGACCAGCGCGGCGAACAGCGCGACCGGCAGCACGGTCAACCACGGCGACAGGTCGAACGCAACATACAGCTTGGCGGCCGCATAGGCGCCGATGCCGAAGAACACGCCGTGACCGAGCGAGAACTGCCCGCCAAAGCCGCCGATGATGTTCCAGGCGGCGGCCAGCCCGCCCATCAGGTAGGTGAAGGCGATGATGTTGAGCCAGTGGGCATCCTCCACCAAGAGTCCCAGCGGCAGCAGCAGCAGCGCCATGCTGGCCACATACTTGACCAGAGCCCGCCGCCCCGACTCGATGCCGGTATCAATGCCGGCAAGGCCGCCGCCAGAGCCGCCGCTGCCATCAGTTTTGTTCACGGAATCCCACCTCTTCAGCGCCCACCTGGCCCATCAGGCCGGAAGGTCGCACGATCAGCACCACCAGAAAGATGATGAACCAGATGGCGTTTTTCACCGCGGGATCGATGTAGTAGCCGGCGAACGCCTCCACCACGCCGACGATCAGCCCGCCGACATACGCCCCCCAGACACTGCCCAGTCCGCCGAGCACCACAACGGCGAAGGCCGCCAGGATGAAATTGCCGCCGACGCCGGGCGTGATCGAGTAAATCGGCGTCAGCAAGGCCCCCGCCATGCCGGCCAGCGCCGCCCCGACGCCGAAGGTGATGAGGAAGGTGCGCTCGACATTGATGCCCATCACCCGCGCCGCACGCTTGTCCTGCGTCACCGCGCGGATCGCCTTGCCCATCATGGTGTGGCGCAGGAACAGGTGCAGGCCGATGGTGATCAGGGTGGTCGCCAGCAGAGTGACCAGGCGCACCACACTGATGCGCAGGTCGCCCACGGTGATCACGCTGGCGCCGACCTGCCCGCCAATGCTGAAGGCCTCGCCCTTCGACACGCCGAGCATGATGTTCTGGAACATCATTAGAAGGCCGAAGGTGGCGAATATCTGCATGTTGGACTCGTTGTGCAGGGGCTGGATCACCAGCCGCTGCATGGCCACGCCGATCAGCCCCACCAGCGGCGCGACAAACAGCACCGACAGGTAGGGGTTGATGCCCAGGTGGGCATAGGCGTAATAGCTGCCGTACATGCCGAACATGACCAGTTCGCCCTGCGCGAAATTGACAATCCGCACGACACCGAAAATCAGGTTCAAGCCGATGCTGACCAGGCCGTAGATGCCGCCGAGCAACAGTCCGAACACCAGCACGTTGAGAATTTGGTCCATTGCCCGCTTTCGTCAGGACTGCGCGAGGACGTAGCCGACCCGCGGGAAATGCACATGCACGGTCGCGGCGCGTGCATCGCTGCGGCGCAGGCTGAAATGGGTGCGGGTCGCGGCCACCAACGTGCCGGTAGTGGATTCAGCGCCGAAACTCTCGGCCCGGATGCTCACCTGGCTGCCGAGGGCAATCCCGTGGTCATCCTGAAAGGCGCTGTCCTTGAGCAGGCCCTGACCGGGCGTGGCCGGCGCGGCGGCGGCGGCAATGGCGATCGCCGCCTGCGCATCGATATCCTGCCGCGGCGCATGGCCGACGGCCTGCATCCGTTCCATCCAGGCCGCCAGGTCCGGCAGGTGCTGCAGGCTGTCGGCTTCGCGGGGTGCGCGGATGCGGGTGAACCACAGGCTGTGGTAGACCGCAAAATCCGCAATGCAGGGTCGCGGCCCCAACAGGAAGGGTTGATCCTCAAGCATGTTGGACAAACGGCGCAGATACGAACGCGCGGCCGCCGACGCGTCAGGCGCGAGCGGCCGGGTCATGGCGCCGAACATGGCGGCGCGGTCGGCCGCGAAGGCAGCGGCAGACTCCGGCGCGCCGCCATACATGTGGGCAACCGGCTTGGGGCCGGCGATCAGGGTCCAGAACAGGGTGCTGTCAGCCCATTGTGCAAGGATGCGGCCGGCCCCCTTGACCGGATCCGGGTACAGGCTGGGGTCGGGTCGCAAATGTTCCAGCACATCGCAGATCAGGGCGGTGTCGCAAAAAATGTCGGCGCCGACCTGCAGCACCGGCGTACGCCGATAGCCGCCGGTCAACGCCAGCAGGTCAGGCTTCGGACTGATCGGGGGAATGATCACCGACTGCCAGGGCAGCCGCTTGAAGCCGAGCACCAGACGGATTTTTTCCGAGAACGGCGAAGCGGCGAAGTGGTGCAGGATCGGCGTTGTCATTTGACTACCCTCCAGTCACTGCGTGACATCCTCCCCGCGGGAGGCGCATTGCTCAATTCGGCGCTCCCTTCGGGCGGCCGGGCGGGAGCGCTCATTGCGTTTACCCTCAACCCCGCGCCAACCCGTGCTGCGCGAACGGACAACGGGTCGCCACGACGGCTGCGGAGTCGACCGGCTGGCTCAAGGACGGGCCAGATGCTTGAGCGTCGCGCCAGGCAGCACGGCTTGCCTGGGGAACACCGTGACCAATTTGCCGCCCTGCCACTGCGAGGCGGTGAAGTACGCGCGCACGTTCTGGTAGACATCGTTGAACTTGACGCCAAAGCCCGACGGGTAGGTGCTTTCCGGCACATCCATCCTGGCGGCGGCGGCCTGCACCTTGTTCATGTCGACCCCGCCCGCCGCCTTCAGCGCCTCGGTCATGATCAGGAAGCCGGAGTAAGCCGCCATCCCCTGCGGCGCCACCGGGTCGCTCTTGTACTTGGCGCGGTAGGCTTCAAGATAGGCCTTGTTGCCGGGGCCGAATTTGTCGGTGATGTCGTTGCGCGGGTATCCGACAACCAGAATTCCCTCCATTGATGCAGCACCCAGCGCCTGCAGGGTTTCCGGCGTGTCGCCGGTGCCGACCAGCAGGATCGCCGCCGGCTTGAAGCCCTGTTCGCGCGCGGTACGCAACAGCAGGTTGCCGTCGGGCACGTAACCGGTCTGGATCAGCACATCAGGATCGGCCTTCTTGGCGCGCAGCACGGTGTCGTTCAGGTCGATGGTGCTGGAAGCATGCGAGCCCACGCCGACCACCTTGGCGCCCATCGCCTCGAGAATGCGTTTCTGGCCCTGGGCGATCGAGGTGCCGTAGATCGATTCTTCATGCTCGAGCCAGACCTTGAGGCTCTTGATGTCCTTTTTCAGCGCCGGGGCGATCAGGTCGCGCACCGCCGCCGACGAGGTATGGGCGAAGGCGCCGCCGTCCGGGCCGCTGCGAATGAAGTTGGGCAGTTTGCGCTCGGTCAGCACCTGAGCCACCGCATTGGTTTCCCAGTAGAGTTTGTTGTAGCGTAGCGCCGTGTCGCTGGCGGTAAGCGAAATGCCGCTGATATAGGTGCCGACGAACATGTCGACCTTTTCCTTGTTGACCAGCTGCTCGACGGTGGTGATGCCCTGCTGCGCATTGGTCACGTCGCCGCGGATCAGCTCGATCTTGCGCCCCAGAATGCCGCCGGCGGCATTGACCTTGTCGGCCGCCAGCTCGTAGCCGCGGGTCACCTCGGTGCCGTACAGCGCGAGCGGACCGCTATAGGGGTTGAGCGCCCCGATCTTGATGCTCTGTTGCGCCTGCGCCTGCGAGCCGATGGCCGCACCAGCGATCAGGGCCAGGCCCGCAATCCTTCTCAACGTTTTCATGATGGTCTCCTTTGGTTGAATCACTGTGGTAACGCCTAAACGATTGCCGCGACATGTGACCGACGCACATCCCGGCGGATGCCGGTTCCGTTGCGCGACTGCCGCCTGGTCATGAAAGCGCCCCGACCGCACGGCCCACCGGCCAGAAAATTCCGCCACCGGTCACGCCACCGTCGGCCGCGATGTCGGTGCCGGTGACGTACGACGATCGCGGCCCGAGCAGGAACAGCACCACGTCGGCGATCTGCTCCGGCGCCGCCATGTGGCCCAGCGGCGTAATGCCCCGCAAGGCCTCGAACAACGTGGTGTTGGCGCGGATCATGTCGGTATCGACCACCCCCGGGCATATGCAATTGACCCGCACACCGGCGGTCGCAAGTTCCAGCGCCGCGCTGCGGGTGAGGCCGCGCAGCGCCCATTTGCTGGCCGAGTACGCCGCCGAGTGGTAACCGGTCATGCCGGCGGTGGAGGCGGTATTGACGATCGCGGCGCCACGCGGCATCAGCGGCGCCAGCGCGCGCATGCCCAGCATGGCACCGGTGAGGTTGACCCGCATGACGCGTTCCCAATCCTCCAGCACGGTACGGGTGACCGTGTTGCGCGGGCCGGTGATGCCGGCATTGTTGACCAGCGCCGCCAGTGGCCGGCCATGTTCGCGTACGACTGCAGCCACCATGTCCCAGGCCTGCGGTTCGCCGACATCGAGTTCCATGCAGTGGAGTGATCCGCTGGTGCCGGCACAGCTGTCGCGCAATGCCGCCCAGGCCGGCTCATGCGCTTCCAGACAGTCCATCGCGTGCACCTGGGCGCCGCCCTGCACCAGCATGCGCACGATGCAGGCGCCCTGGCCGCGGGCGCCGCCGGTCACCACCGCCGCTTTGCCAAGCCAATAGTTGTGCATGTTTCGATCCACTGGTGTCAGCGCCGGCGCTCGATCACTGCGGCTTGATGCCGGCACCTTCGGCAATCCGCCGAAAGCGCTCGATTTCACTTAGCTGGAACCTGCGCATGTCGGGCGGAGCCAGCGCCATCGGATCGGAACCGATCCTGGCGATGAAGTCTTTCGCACTCTGGGTGGCCAGGATCTTCTGCATGGTTTCGACCAGCTTGGCGGTCACCCCCTCCGGCGTTTCGGAGCGCAGGTACAGCGAGGTCCAGACGTAATTCACGTACTCCGGAAAACCACTTTCCTTGACTGTCGGTACCTCCGGGAGGTCGGGGTGGCGCCTGTCACCGGAGACCGCGATGGCCTTGATCCTGCCGCCCCTGACCTGCGGTATCGCGGCGATCAGGTCGCTGAGCGCCCAGTCCAGCTGATCGCCCAGCAGCGCCGCAAACACCTCAGGTGCCCCCTTGTACGGAACGTTCACACTCTTGACGCCGGCGACGCTGCCAAACCATTCGGCTGACAAGTGAAAGCCGCCGGTGTAGGTACCCACGTTGAGTTGCTGCCTGCTCGCCTTTGCCGCGCTGATCAGCTCGGACACACTGCCGAATTTCGCGCCCGGCGCCGCGACAATCATCATCATGCCGCGCGCCAGGCCGGTCAGCGGTTTGAAGTCCCTGACCGCATCGTAGGGAATGTCCTTGACCAGGATCGGATTGACCGCCATGTGGGTGTTGGTGCCCAGAAAGATGGTGTAGCCGTCGGCCGCCGCCTGCTTGACCGCCATCGCGGCGACCACCCCATTGGCTCCCGGCTTGTTGTCGATCAGGACCGGTTGCGCAAGCGCGCCGCTCAAGGCTTCGGCGAAATGGCGCGCCGTGGTGTCCGAGCCGCTGCCTGGCGAGGTCGGCACCACGATCTTGATTGGCTTGTTCGGATACGCCGCCACCTGTGCATGGGTGGGCGTCGCCATCGCCAGCGCTGCGCACACCAGCGCAGCGCTGGCCTCCATCAATCTATGGCCAGCTATCGCGTGCTTCGTCATGTTTTTCTCCTCGGACCGCATTGTTGTTGTTCCCGAGCGCGATCAGGCCGGCACGAAGCGCGGTACCGCGGTGCCGCTTTCATCTTCAATCACCAGGCGCAGACGCTGATCGATGGTCAATGGCGACCCGGCGTCGACGCCAAGCACATTGCTGAGCAGGCGCGGTCCTTCATCGAGTTCGACCACCGCCACCGTGTAGGGCAGGCGGTTGGCGAACGCCGGGTGAAAGGCGGTGTGGTAGACCACCCAGCTGATCAGTTTGGCGCCACCGGTGGCTGCTTCCCAGGCCCAATCGGCCTCCAGGCAGTGCGGACACTCGCTACGGACCGGCAACCAGGCGTGGCCGCAACTGGAGCAACGCTGAAACGACAGGGCGCCTCCGGCAAGACTGTCCCAGTACGGCGTGTTGAGCGGATTGCGTTCAGGTGCCGGCACATTCGTTGCTGTGGTTTCCATAGTCTGGTTCCCTTTCTACTGACCCAGGAGCAGCGTGGCATGCGTGTGCATGATGCCGCCCTGGTTGCTGACCACACAGGTGCGGGCATCGCGTACCTGGTTCACCGATTCGCCGCGCATCTGGCGCACCCCCTCGATCACCAACTGCATGCCCGGCATGCCGGTCTCCGACAACAATCCGCCGGCGGTATTGATCGGCAGGTCACCACCCAGTTCGATGCGGCCGTCCTGCACGAAACGGCCACCCTGCCCTTTGGTGCAAAAGCCGTAGTCCTCCAGGGTCATCAACACGGCGATGGTGAAGCAATCGTAGATCTGCGCCACATCGACGTCCGTCGGCTTCATGCCGGCCATCGCGAACGCGGTCTGCGCGGATATCCTGGCCGCGGTGGCGGTGAGATCCGGCCGCAGGGCCACATCCCACGAGGTCTGGCCCTGACCGAATCCCAGCACCGGCACCGGTTTGGCAACCTTCAGTTCGACGGCTTTTTTCGCGCTCATCAGCACCACCGCGGCGGCGCCGTCGGACACCAGGCAGCAATCGTCGCGGCGCAGCGGCGCCACGATCAGGCGCGACTCGCGATACTGCTCGAGCGACAGCGGTTTTCGCAACTGCGCATTGGGGTTGGCGGCACCATGCTTGCGGCAGGCCACCGCGATCGCACCCAGCTGGTCGCTGGTGGTGCCGTACTGTCCCATGTGGCGCTGCGCGATCATGGCATAGCCTGCGGGTGTGCCAAACCAGCCGTACAAGGCGCTGTCGCCGTCGCCGTAAGACTTCTCGTAGGCCTGGCGAGTGCCGGTGGCCGGGTTGTCAGCCAGCGCCACCACCGCGATCTCGCATTGCCCGGCTTCGATCGCCATCGTGGCGTAGCTGATCATGCTGATGTTGCTGGCGCCGCCGTGGTCGTAGACGCCGCCAATGCGCGGCACCAGGCCCAGGCCCTCGGCCAGTTTCTGCGCATACATCATCTCGAATCGCGAGGTCGGCGCCTTGACAAACAGGCCGTCCACCAGGCTTTTCTCGACACCGGCATCGGCCAGCGCCTTGCGGATCGCCTCGGCGTTGAGCGACACCGTATCGCGCCCCGGATGCTTGCCGAACGCGGTGTGCCCGACGCCGGCGATGACGACTTTTCCACTCAGCGGGTGGGTCATGATCAGATTACCTCCTCGGCCTGCAACTGCGTGATTTCACTGGCGGACAATCCCAGCCATTCGCCGTACACCTGCTGGTTGTCGCAGCCCAGCGCGCCGCTGGGGCGGATCGCCATCGGTTCGACGCCGTCGAACCGCAAGGGCGAGTTGGGCAGGCAGACGCGCCCGTACACCGGGTGCTCCACCCATTCCAGCGCGCGCCGCGCATGCATGTGCTCATCGTTGACCACCTCGTCGAGATCACGCACCGGCGCGCACGGCACGCGGTGGCTCATCAGGAGGTCGAACAGGGCTTTCTTGGGGTGTCGTGCGGTGAAGCCGGCGACCAGTTCGTCGACTTCATCCATATGGTCCACCCGCCGTTTCAAGTCGACAAAACGCGCGTCAGCCAGCAGGTCCTCGCGCCGCATCGCCTTGAGCAGTGCCTGCCAGTGCGTCTCGTTGACGCAGATGATGGCGATATGACCGTCGGAAGCCGGGTAGACGTTGTACGGCGCTTCAGCGAGCCCGCCATGACGGTTGCCGGTGCGTGGCGGCACCGCATTGCCCATGCTGTAGTGCAGGCCGAGGTTGGAACTGAGCGAGGTGTAGACCGCTTCCTGCATCGATACCTCGACCAGCCGGCCGACCCCGGTCTTTTCGCGCTCATAGAGCGCGGTCATGATCGCCGCGTACAAATGCACACCACCGGAAAAATCACAAACCGCCGGCCCCGCCTTCACCGGCGGACGGTCCGGATAGCCGGTGACGTTCATGATCCCGGCCATCGCCTGCACGGTCAGGTCCATCGCCGGATAGTTCCGGTTCGGCCCGGAGCGGCCGAAGCCGGAGCCGGAGCCGTAGATCAGCCGTGGATTTATTTCACGCAAGGACGCATATCCGACACCCAGGCGTTCCATCGCGCCGGGGGCGAAGTTCTCCACCAGCACGTCGCCTTTTTCGACCATCCGGCGCAGCAATTGCTTGCCGCGCAGGGCCTTCAGGTTGAGGGTCGCGAAGGTCTTGTTGGAGTTGAGCATGGCGAACGGCAACGCGGCCCCGCCGACCACACCGCGCCGGCGCAGGTTCTCGCCGCCCAGGGCCTCGATCTTGATGATGCGGGCACCGGCCATCGCCATCAGAAAGGTGCAGTACGGCCCGTTGTAGATCTGGCCCAGATCGACAACGGTCACGCCCTTGAGCGGATAACCCGGCGACACGCTCAGCGCCCCTTGAACTGCGGCGCGCGTTTGGCGGCAAACGCGGCCGGACCTTCTTTTGCGTCCTCGGTCATCGACAACATGCGGTTGATCACGGTCTCGAAACGAAGGCCGGTCACCCGGTCCATTTCGCGGCTGCGCACCGCCAGTTCCTTGGCGGCCTGCACCGCCAGCGGCGCGTTGGCGGCGATTTTCCGCGCCACCGCGTAGGCGCTTTCCAGCAATTTCTCCTTCGGCACCACCCGGTTGATCAGGCCCCATCCGGCGGCGGTCGCGGCGTCCATCATGTCGCCGGTGAGCAGCATTTCCATCGCGATCGGATAGGGCAACTGGTCGAGCACGCGCTGGGTGCCGCCGTTGCCGGGAATCACCCCGCGCTTGACCTCGGCCAGGTTGAAGGTGGCATGGCTGGCGGCGATGCGGATATCCGCGGCCAGCATGAGGGTCATGCCGCCCCCCAGGCAGTAGCCGTTGACCGCGGCGATCACCGGCTTCCAGACCTCGAGCCCGCGGTTGAGCAACTGGTCGCGCTGCGTCAGCCACATCTCCGACAGTTCGGTCGGCGCGGTCAGGAAACTCTTGATGTCGGCGCCGGTGGTGAACGATTTTTCGCCGGCGCCGGTGACGATCGCCACCCGGATCGCACGGTCGTCGCGTACCGTGCACCAGGCCTGCGACAGCGCCTGGTAATGCTCCGCGTCCATCGCGTTCAGGCGCTCCGGGCGGTTGATGGTGATCAGGGCGACGCCCTCCTCCGATACCTCGAGATCGATCGACATGCTTTAACTCCCGCTCCGTTTGCCATTGATCATGTCGCGCGCAATCACCATGCGGTGCACCTCCGACGGCCCCTCGCCGATGCGCTTGATGCGCATCTCGCGGTACCAGCGCTCCAGCGGCAGTTCCTGCGCCACGCCCATGCCGCCGAAGATCTGGATGCAGCGGTCGACCACCCGGCCCGCGACTTCGGTGCCGTAGACCTTGGCGACCGAGGCATCGACCTTGATGTCGCGCCCGAGGTCGGCGTTCCAGGCCGCCTGGTAGACCAGCAGCCGCGCGGCCCGCAATTCAACCTCGGAGTCGGCGATCATCCACTGGATGGCCTGCTTCTCGGACAACAGGCTGCCGAAGGTCTTGCGCTGCCTGGCCCAATCAATGGCCAGATCGAGTGCCGCCTGCGCAATGCCGATGGTCGCCGCCGCATACGGCGGCCGGGCATGGATCAGCCATTCTTCGGCGAAGGCGAATCCCCTGCCCTCGTCTCCCAGCCGGTCCTCGATCGGCACTTCGTAATTGTCGAAATGCACCTCGTAGGGCGAATAGGAGCGGATCACCGGAATCCGCGACAGGCTGATGCCCGGCCGGCTCTTGTCGACAATGAAGCTGGTGATGCCGTCGCGCCCGCGGCTCTCGCCCAGGCGGGCGAACACGATGCCCCACTTGGCCATGCTGGCGCCGGATATCCAGATCTTGGTGCCATTGATCACATAGCGATCCGACTTGCGCTCGGCGCGGGTCTGGATGGCGCGCCCGGGATCGGAGCCGCCACTCGGTTCACTGATCGCGACGAAGGCCTTGGTGCCGTTTTCCATGTCCTCGCGCGCAAACCGCTGCTGGTGAGGGGTGCCCTTCCAGATCACCACCGGCGGGTCGAAGCCGAAGGCACCGCAACCGGCGATGTAGGCGCCCATGCGGCACTTGGCGGCTTCTTCGGCCGCCACGCACTGTCCCAGCAGGCTCAAGCCGGCGCCGCCGTTTTCGGCCGGCGTTTCGAAGCACCAGAGCCCCAATCCGCGCGCCTTGCCCTGCAGGGCCTTGAGCTGTTCCGGCTCCGGCGTATAGGCGTCATGCGGCAGCTTGTCCTCCACTGGCTTGACTTCTTCCTGCATGAAGCGCCGGATGGTGTCGCGCAGCATGCGCAACTCCTCCGGCAATTCCCAGCTTCCTGCCATGTTCATGGTGATCTCCTGTGTCCTGGTGCTGTCAAGCCGGCTCAGGCGTTCGCAAGCTGTTGCCGGCGCTCTGCGCTCGCCGTTTCGTCAAGTTTGTAATGCAGGTGGCCGGCGGCGTCGCTGCGCGCATCGGCAACCACCACCCCGTAGTTCTTCTCGGCGGTCGAGCGACTGATATAGCCGCGGTTGAGGTCGCGCTCGACCATTGCCAGGTCGCGCAGGAGCGGGTTGCCAAAACCGCCGCCGCCGGGCGAGGCCAAGCTGATCAGGTCGCCGGCGACCAATGGCTCTTTCTCTTGCTTGCTGCGCATCGGCGGTACCCAGGTTTTGCCCCCGGTGGTGAAACGCACCGTGCTGGCCAGGGCCGGGCCACCGCCGGCGACACCAAATGGCGCGTAATCGACGCGGTCACCGAGGACCGAAACGATGGTGTCGGCCAGGGTGGTGAAAGAGTACTCGGTGCCCAGGCCGCCACGATGCCAGCCGGCGCCGCCGGAATCGTCGCGGATGCGGAAGTGGTTGAAGCGCACCGGAAAGCGGTGCTCCGACATCTCCAGCGACATGAAGTTCGCCATCGACTGCGGCGGCGTGCCGTTGATCAGGCCGTCGCTCGCCTTGGTCGCACCATAGCCGCCGGGATAGGGAAACACGCCGACGTAGTAGTTCCCGCTGCGCGGATGGGTGCCGCTGATCGACACCACGCCGATGGTGCCGAAGAAGGCGGCCGGCGCGCGGTCCGGCAGCACCTTGGACATCGCCCCGAACACCACATCGATGACGCGGCCGATCGGCTCGAGGTAGCCGCCGCAGGGCGACGGATACTCGGCGGCCAGCATGGTGCCGGCCGGGATGTTGAAGCTGATCGGGCGGAAGGTGCCGCCATTGACCGGCACGTCGGGAAAGATGTGCTTGATGGCCACGTAGACCGACGACAGCGTGGTGTTGCGCGACATGTTGAGCGGCCCGACCGACTTCGGGCCGGTGCCGGCGAAATCGAAGTGCATCTGGTCACCCTTGACGGTGATCGCCAGGCAGACCCGCACCGGCTTGTCGATGATGCCGTCGTTGTCCATGAAGTCTTCGCAGCTGTAGGTGCCATCCGGCAGCTCGGCGATGTACGAGCGCATCTGGCGCTCGGAGTAGACGATCATTTCGTTCAGGCACTCGGTCAGGACGACCCGACCGTAGCGCTTGACCAGCGCCTCCAGGCCGCGGGTGCC
>JANPGJ010000071.1:0-17355 GCA_031423955.1 Burkholderiales bacterium | reverse complement strand
CAACACCAGGTGGATGCGCTCGCGTTCCAGCGCATGGTAATAGTCGAGCCGCCGCGAATCGATCAGCGCAACGTAGCTCTCGCCGTTGCGGGTGATGATTTTCTCGGCGCCAGCCTTGACCTGTTCGGCGAGTTCCGAAAGGTTCGCGCGGGCTTGCGAAAAGGGTACAACGTCGGCGGTCGAAATGGCCATGAGAACCTCTACTACGCTTGAATTATGTGCATATTATTGTACATAATTCGAGCCAGTGCTGCGCAGGAAGACGGCCGAAGGGGCGCGGAAATTCGGCGAGCGGCGCACTTGGAGGCTCGGCCAGACGGCATCACCGGAACCGGTACAGGCCACTCTACCAGGGTCGGCCTGGCGAAACTTCATGGGTTCAGCGAAGCAAGTGGCCGGCTCGCAAGGGGAGCCTCTTACGCGATGCCACCCTGAACGATTTCAACCACCGCGTCTCGCACATTTGCCAGGCGATCCACGCGTAATTGTCCTGCGACACTTGCGAACAGGGCTTCGTTTGCGGTGAAAAGCTTTCCTGGTCGCGCAAAGCTCTCGCGACGCAGGCCGCCTGAAGTGAAATCTTCTTCGGCAACCCGTACAGCGCGAGTGTCGGCGTACGGATTGCTCGTGATTTGGCACGCGACCCAATCGCCACGACTCGCGTTGGGAATCAACAGCGCAGGCCGATACTTGCTTTGGGTAAGATCGGAGAACGGAAACGGCAAAACCACTACTTGCCCGGCTGCAAATGCTCCCACGCAAGATCCTCCTCGGGTTTCAGCCAATCCTGCGCCAAAGCAGCTTCCGCCAGGAGTGCGGTTTCTTCAGTCGCAGGATTGAGCAGAGTCAAAAGAGCACGCCCCGCTGGTACCCGGACTTGCGGCTCAAGTGAACGCAAGTGGCCATTGACATCAATTTCGACTTCGATGGTCTGCAGCATCTGGAGCCTCTAAAACGCCTCGGTTACCCAAAAAAGATGCTAGCACGACAGATGCACAGATTGCTACACCGCTCTTGGCCGGCACCGGCAACCGGCCTGCCAGCTACGGTGACTCAGCCCGAGAGCCGCTCCTGAAACACCAGCCCGGCATGCTCGCGCAGCGCGTGAAAGCGCACCTTCGGCCACATGCCCTCGACCGCGCGCAATTCGGTGTGATGCTGCGCAAGAAAGGTCGGCGCGTCCACCGCGTCGAGCGCGACGCGATGCGCGTTGGCGTCGATGAAGCGCTTGAGCTCGGCCGGCTCGTCGCTGGTGACCCAGCGCGCCAGGTGATAGCGCGAGCCGGTCATGCGGGCCGGTGCGCCGTATTCATGCTGCAGGCGGTGCGCCACCACTTCAAACTGCAGGGTACCCACCGCGCCCAGCAGCAGCATGCCGCCGCCCAGGGGCCGAAATACCTGGATCGCGCCCTCTTCGCCCAACTGCTCCAGGCCCTGGCGCAGCTGCTTGCTTTTCATCGGGTCCGCCATCTCGACATTCTGGAACAGCTCCGGCGCGAAAAACGGCAGCCCGGTGAATTGCAGGGTCTCGCCCTCGGTCAGCGTATCGCCCAGCTGCAACAGCCCGTGATTGGGAATGCCGATGATGTCGCCGGCGTAGGCATCTTCGACCAGCTCGCGCCGCTGCGACAGGAACGACACCACGGTGTTGGTGCGAATCTCCTTGCCCGTGCGGCAGATCTTCAGCTTCATGCCGCGCTCGAAACGCCCCGAGCACATGCGCACGAAGGCGATGCGATCGCGGTGCGCCGGGTCCATGTTGGCCTGGATCTTGAACACCACACCAGTGAATTTGGCCTCGGTCGGCTCGACCCGGCGCTGGATCGCCACCCGCGCGATCGGCGCCGGCGCCAGATCGACCAGCGCATCGAGCACCTCGCGCACGCCGAAATTGTTGATCGCCGAGCCGAAAAACACCGGTGTCTGGCGGCCGGCGACGAAAGCTTCGCGGTCGAAGTCGGGTGATGCGCCGGTCACCAGTTCGATCTCGTTCTTCGCCTGGGTGAAGGCATCGCCATAGCGTGCCGCGATCTGCGGGTTGTCGAGGCCGTCGATCACGTCGTCGTCGGCGCGCACCCGGTCTTCGCCGGCGGTGAACACGCGCATGCGGTCGCGTTTCAGATCGAATACGCCGCCGAAACGCTTGCCCATGCCGATCGGCCAGGTGAACGGCGCCGCCGGCATGTCCAGCACCTTTTCGATTTCGTCGATCAGGTCCAGCGGTTCCTTGACCTCGCGGTCCATCTTGTTGATGAAGGTAATGATCGGCGTGTTGCGCGCGCGGCACACCTCGATCAGGCGCAGGGTCTGCGCTTCGACCCCGTTGGCCGCGTCGATCACCATCAGCGCGGCGTCCACCGCGGTCAACACGCGGTAGGTGTCTTCGGAAAAATCCTGGTGGCCCGGCGTGTCCAGCAGGTTGATCACGCAATCGCGGTACTCGATCTGCATCACCGAAGAAGCCACCGAGATGCCGCGCTGCTTTTCGATCTCCATCCAGTCGGAAGTGGCGTGGCGCGAAGCCTTGCGCGCTTTCACACTGCCGGCGATGAAAATCGCGCCGCCGAACAAGAGCAGCTTCTCGGTCAAAGTGGTCTTGCCGGCATCCGGGTGGGAGATGATGGCAAAGGTTCTTCGGCGCTTGACTTCGCGTGTAATCTGGTCGCTGGACATCACTTCTATTCCTCGATGGTGCGCACGAACATGCGCACGCTTTGCAGCTTGCTCCCGGCCCGCTGGCGCGGACCCATCAGTACCATCGTTCCGATGACTGGAGCCGAGGTGAAGCAGAGGACGTGATTATAAAGACTGCGCGAAAGGCTACCTGCCCACCGCCAGCTTGACCCCAAATCCGAGCAAGAACACACCTGCGAATTTGTTAAGCCACCCGGTCACCCGCGGACTCGCACGCATGCGCTCGGCGGCATGGTGGGTGATCAGGATGACGATTACGCAGTAGAGCAGGGTCAGGCAGGCGATGGTGAACGCCATGGCAGCAAAAGTGACCATGCCCCGATGCCTGGCCGGATCGACAAACAGCGGGAAGAACGCCATGTAGAACACGATCGCCTTCGGGTTGAGCAGGGTGATCATCATGCTTTGGCGAAAGAAGCGGCGCGGCTCCATGTTGAGGATCGGTGCGTCGCCGGGTTTGGCCAGGAACATGCGCACGCCCAGATACGCCAGGTAAATCGCACCGGCATACTGCACCAGCGAAAACACCGCCGGGTTCGAGGTCAGAAGCGTGGCGACGCCTGCCACCGCCAGCCACATCAGCACCTGGTCGCCAGCGATCACGCCAGCCGTGGCCGCCAGGCCACCGAGAATGCGGCCCTTGCTGGTGGAGGTGATGATGGCCAGATTGCCCGGCCCGGGAATCGCCAGGAACACGATGACCGCGACGACAAAGGCCCAGTAATCGACAACACCGAACATGACTTCTCCAATCAAATGTGGCCGGCAACCGTCGGGACGCTAAACCTTCGCCCGGCCATCGCTTGCCAACGTCGCGATTTCGGCTGCTGAAAAGCCCACTTCGGCCAGGATCGCCGCGGTGTGCTGGCCCAGGCGCGGCGCCGGCTCGAGCGCCGGGCCATCGCTGCCATCTGCCTTGAAACCGGCGCCGAAATCGGTGAGCGTACCGTGCGCATACACGGTGCTGCGCAAAGGCAGGGTCAGCATGCCGCCTGCCATCGCCCGCTTCAAAAACTCAGCCAGCGTCACCATCCGCGCGCAGGGCACGTCGCGCGCGGCCAGCCGGGCCTCCAGATCGGCAGCCGCAAGCTTGCCGATCGCCTCGGCACACATCTGCTGCAGGCGCGCGCCATCAACCGCGACCGCGAAGCCATTGCCCGCGCTCATCGACCTTGTATCGACCAGCGCCGCATCGTCAGGCACCTGCGGCAGGCCGATCACTTCGCAAAAAATGCGGAACTGGCGCGCGGTGTTGGCAGCGGTCGAGATCCAGCCGTCGGCGCAGCGAAAGGTGGAGCCGCCGGGACTGCCGGAAAAGCCGCGGTTGCCCACCCGCACCGCATCGCGGCCGGTGACGCCAGCGCGCGCGGCATCCGGCCACATCAGTTGCAGCGCGGCCTGCGCCATCGAGATGTCGAGATAGGCGCCCTCGCCCTTGCGCAAGCGCCGGATCAGCGCAGCCAGAATCGCCTGCGCGCCGATCATGCCGGTGGCGGTGTCAATCACCGGAAAGCCCACCTTGATCGGATCTTCGCCCTCGAGTCCCTGCTGCATCGGCATGCCGACCGCCGACTGCACCACATGGTCGTAGGCGGCACGTCGGCCCCACTCACCCTCCTGGCCGAAACCGGAAATCGAGGCGTAGATGATGTCGGGTTTGATCGCCTTCACCGCCGCATAGTCGAACCCCAGGCGCGCCACCGCTCCGGGGCGAAAGTTCTCGATGAACACGTCTGCGGTGGCGATCAGTGCGGCAAGCGCATCGCGGCAACGCGAATTCTTCAAGTCGATCGCCAGCGACTGCTTGCCGCCATTGATGGCGGCGAACCCGATCGACACGCCATCGGCCAGTTTGTCAGCGGCACGCCCGCGCAGGATGTCGCCGGTGGCCGGGTTTTCGACCTTGATCACTTGCGCGCCCTGGAGCGCCAGGTAGTGCGAGGCGGTCGGCCCGGCAATCACGTGCGAAAGGTCGATGACGCGGATGCCTTCGAGTGCATTGAGTGACATGGTTTACTCCGCGCGGGCGCCGGAAATCTGGATCAGCTTGGCCCACTTGGCGGTCTCGGCCTTCATGAAGGCGGCGAATTCCTCGGGTGAAGCGGACAATTCGACCTCGGAACCGCCAGCCTGGTACTGCGCGCGCAGGGTTGGATCTGCCATCGCCTGCCGGATCGCCGCGAACAACTTCGCGATCACTGGCGCCGGCGTGCCCGCCGGCGCCCACACGCCGCCCCAGGATTCCTGCACGAACAACTCATCGCCGAACAATTCCTTCAAGGTTGGCACATCGGGCAGCGAAGGCAGGCGCTTCGCGCCGCTGACCGCCAGCGCGCGCGCCTTGCCGGCCTTCACATGCGGCACACCGGTGCCGACAATCGGAAATGCGAACTGGATCTGCCCGCCCAGCAAGGCCGGCATGATTTCAACCGAGCCGCGATATGGCACATGGGTGGCGGAGAGCGCGCGCAGGCTGACAAAAGTGGCGCCGGCGATGTGCGCGGCGGTGCCGACGCCACCCGAACCGAAATTGAATTTGCCGGGGTTGGCCTTGATCGCTTCTTCAAGTTCCTTCGCCGACCTGATCGGCGAATCGGCGGTCACGATCAGCACCACCGGCGCGGTATTGGTGACAGTAATCGGGATGAAGCTGCTTAAGGGATCGAACTTGGCCGCCGGCCGCAGGATCTTCTGCACCACCTGCGAGACCGAGCCGGCCAGCAGCGTGTAGCCATCGGGTGCCGCCTGCGCCACCACTTCGGCGGCCACGATGCCGGCGGCGCCGACGCGGTTCTCGACCACCACCGCACCGCCCAGCGCCTCGGCCAGTTTGGGCGCCATCTGGCGCGTCTGCACGTCCGGCCCGCCACCGGCAGCGAACGGCACGACAATTTTCACCGGGCGCGTCGGATAGGCTTGCGAAAAACCGGTGCCGGCGCCCAGGCACAGCGCCAGCATGGTCAGCAGATGAAGTAAGCGCACCGATGTCTCCTTGTTGTCCGGCCCACAGCGCGCCGGTTGATCGCGGCAATCGCGGTCCATACTGCCCGCAAGCTTAAGCCAGACCGCGCAATCCTGCAGCACCAGTGCCTTTGAACCAAATGGCGCGACAATACTGGCCGCCAACACTTATGCGGCCAATTCGATCCGGCCGCAATCCCGGAAAACACCATGACCGACCACCAGCCAGTCAGCGGCCCGATGTGCTGGACCCGCGAATCCGTGGGCCCGCCAAAACTTTTCGCACTCACCCTGGACGCGCCGGCACGCGGCGAACTGGCTGCCGCCGTGCGCCGCCTTGGCGCCGCTGGCCGCCTCGATGCGCCGCATCTGCTCAAGCGCGCCGACTTCGATTTGCCGGCGCTCAACCGGCGGGTCGATCGTGCGGTGGAAGAAGTCGGGAGCGGTCGCGGCTTCGCACTGCTGACCGGCATTCCATGTGAAGGCATGACGCTCGCCGAATTCACCGCCGCCACCTGGATCATCGGCACCCGCTTCGGCGAGCCCTTGTCGCAGAACGCGCGCGGCGATCTGGTGACCCAGGTGATCGATGCCAGCAGCGCCGACCCGACCCCGCGCATGTACCGCAGCAATCTCGAACTGCGCCTGCACAGCGACATCACGGCGATGATTGCGCTGGCCTGCTGGCAGCCGGCGCAAAGCGGCGGTCTATCATTCCTCGCATCCGCAGCGTCGATCCACAACGAGATTCTGGCGCGCGCCCCGCACCTGCTCGCACCGCTCTACAACGGCTTTCACTACCATCGCCTGGGCGAGGAAGCGGAGGGCGAGGAACCCACCACGCCGTATCGCACACCGGTGTTCACCTTGCGTTCCGGCCAGTTGTCATGCCGCTACCAGCGCGCCGGCATCGCCGGCGGCCACAAGAGCCGCGGCGTGCCGCTGACCGATCTGGAAATCGAAGCGCTCGACATGTTCGACGAGGTCGCCCGCTCGCCCGCCAACCGGGTCGAGTTCAGCCTGGCGCGCGGCGACATGATGATCGTCAACAACTATGCGGTGCTGCATGCGCGTACCGGCTTCACCCAATTCCCCGACGCCGAACGCGCGCGCCTGCTGGTACGCCTGTGGCTCGACACGCCCGGCTTCCGCGATGTGCCGGCGGAGTTCAACTTGATGTCGGTGAACGGCATTCCGGCGCAACCCGGGCGCGACTGCACCTACGACTTCAAGGCCCTGTACGCCGACGATCCGCGCGCCTCCGGCGGCGTGCCGAAACTGGCCGAAGCCAATCAACAATAAAGAGTCGAACCATGCGCCGACGCACCCTCTTCAAAACCGCCGCCATCCTCGCCGCCGCCCCCACGCTTGCATGCGCGCAAGGCGCATGGCCGAATCGCCCGGTCAGGCTGGTGGTGCCCTTCGGCGCCGGTGGCGCCACCGACATCATCGCGCGCCTGATCTCGCAAAAGCTCGGCGACCTGTGGGGCCAGAGTGTCGTGGTGGATTACAAGCCGGGCGCAGGCACCGTGCTCGGCACCGATTTCGTGGCCAAGTCGGCGCCGGATGGTTACACCATGGGCATGGTGATCACCGCCCACGTGATCAATCCCAGCCTGCGCGCCACGATGCCGTTCGACACCCTGAAGGATTTGTCGGGCGTGTCGCTGGTGGCGATCTCGCACATCCTGCTGGCAGCGACGCCGTCACTGGAAGCCAACAACATCCGTGAACTGATCGCGCTTGCGAAGAAATCGCCGCTGGCTTATGCCACGCCGGGCACCGGCACCTCGATGCATCTGGCCGGTGAGTTGCTCAAGACCCTGGCCGGCATCGACATGGTGCATGTGCCCTACAAGGGCGGCAGCGCCGCCTACCCGGACGTGATCGCCGGCCGCGTACCGCTGCTGTTCGACCCGATGTTTGCCTCGATGGGGCATGTCAAGGCCGGACGCATGAAGGCGATCGCGATCACCTCGGGCGAACGTGCGGCGAGCAACCCGGAAATCGGCACCATCGCCGAAGCGGTGCCGGGCTTCGACGTGAAAAGCATCTCGGGGGTGGTGGTGCCGGCGGCGACGCCACGCGACATCGTGCGCAAGGCCAGCGCCGATATCGGTCGTGTGCTCGCCATGGCCGAGGTGAAAAGCCGCATGGCGGAGGTCGGCATGGAACCGGCGGCGACCACGCCCGAGGCCTTCGATGCGTTCATCCGGCGCGAGATCGAGCGCTGGGCGCCGGTGGTGAAGGCTTCGGGGGCGAAGGCGGCGGATTGACTGGACGGCCAAGGGTTGGCACCAGATTCTGCAAACCCTATACGCGCTGGCCCGGCCATGGAGCGGTTTGGCGGGCAAGCCCGGGGCGATAGCTGATCCGTCAGCGGCGTCGTGTTTATCCCAGGGATACAACGGTCAAACCCCTGCGGCCTGCTCCCCTGGTCGACGACAATGAAAATGTCTCGGCGGCGCTGCGCAAGGCGTCTGAGTACCGTGCGTGGGGGGCAGCCCGTTCAGACCGCATGCCTGGCGTTTCCGACGCCCGCTCGGTTCAGCTTTCCGGAACCACTTCGCCGCGCGGCGAGTTCGCAAAGCGCGCCACCGCTTCGCACAGTTCATCCACCGTGTTGGGCTTGTAGATCAACTCGCGCACTCCGGCAGCAAGCGCCTGTTGGCGCAGTTCCTCAGTGATGTAGCCCGAGGCCAACACCACCGGCAGATCGACGCGGATCTCGCGAAGCGCAGTTGCAACCTCAAGCCCGGACAGTCCCGGCATGTTGTAGTCGGTCACCACCATATCGAACCGGGCCGGATTGGCGCGCGCCGCCGCAAGCGCCTCGCGTGGATTGGTGTAGCCGCTCACCCGATAGCCACGGCGCTCCAGTAGACGCGTCATCAGGAATATGATGGCCTCGTCGTCATCCACGTAGAGCACGGACTTCCCCTGTCCCTGTGCTGCCGGCGCTTCCGCGGCGGGTGGTGTGACGGCAGCAACCGGTGCGTCGACCGCAGGGAAATAAATGCGGAACGTGCTGCCCTGCCCCGGCGCGCTCTCCACCTCGAAGCTCGCTTCATGCGCCTTGACGATGCCGTGCACTACCGACAGACCCAGCCCAGATCCCTTGCCCATCGGTTTGGTTGTGAAGAACGGCTCGAAGATATGGGAGCGCGTTTGGTCATCCATTCCCGCGCCGTTGTCGCGCACCGCAAGACATGCGTAGAGGCCCGGACGCAGATCGATGCGCACTCCGCCCGGCACGTGCTCATACGCGGACAAACGAATCTCGATCACGCCCGGTCGATCCTGCCCTTCCACCGCATGCAAGGCATTGCCGCACAGATTGAGCAAGATCTGCTGAACCTGCGTCGCATCCGCCAGCACCGCAGGCGCACCCCCCTGGCAATCCACGATCAGACTCACGTTCGCAGGCAGCGTGGCGCGCAGCAAGCGCGCCGACTCCACCACCGCCAACGCAAGAGAAGTTGCCTTGCGTTCCAGATTCTGGCGCCGGCCGAACGCCAGAATCTGCTGAACCAGGCCCTTCGCGCGGCGGCTCGCCTTGTCGATTTCCTCCAGGCTCGCGAGCGCCGCGTGACCGGGCGCCACGTCCTGGCGTGCAAGTTCGACATTGCCCGCGATGGTGGCCAGGATGTTGTTGAAATCATGCGCCACGCCTCCGGCCAGGGTACCCAGCGCCTCCATTTTCTGCGATTCCCGCAATTGCGCCTCGAGTTGCGCGCGCGCCTCCTCGGACTGCTTGCGTTCGGTGATGTCGCGTCCACTGGTACGAAAGCCCGAGAGAACGCCTTTGCCGTCACGGATCGGAACCCAGGAAACGGAAAGCCAGAACCACGAGCCATCCTTGCGCACGCAGCGAAACTCAAGATCATTGCCGCTCAGGCCCTGGAGACCCTTTTTGAATTCCGGCGCGATCCGGGGTATGTCTTGCGGATGGAAAAGTGTGCCGGCGAAATCGGGCATTGCCATGCACTCCTCCACGGTGTAGCCGGTATATTCCCTGACCGAGGGATTGATCCAGCGCGGCTTGCCATCCAGACCCCACCAGATTTCCCAGTTGACCGTCGAATTGGCGATGGCGCGAAATTTCTCCTCGCTTGCGCGCAATTCGCTGGTCATCTCGCCGGCCAGCCGCAAGGCTCGTGCGCGCCCAGTCCCCAGCAGCCAGGTCAGCAGTGCAAGGGACAGGCTCAGACCCGTTCCTGCAGCAGCGATCAAAGCCGTTGCATCGCGACCGACGCGGGCCTCGAAGTCGCCCAGGGCGGTCGCCGACATCATCCAGTCGCGGCCGGCCAATACCAGGTATTCATCAGCCGCCAGGACGCCCGCTTGACGCCGGGCGCCGGTCTGGGCGGAACGGAAGAGCAGCGCAGCGTCCGCGGGTTCCACGCCGTCGTAAATCGCGAAGCCGAGATCCGGCTGCAACTGGCCGTTGAGGCTGGCCATGAATTCGTCCATGCGAATGGCCATGAAGACCCAGCCGACCAGGTTGGTGCGGCGCAGGGTGACGTTGTCGTGACGCTAGCCGCCGGCATAGATCGGCATGTACATGATGACACCGGGTCGCATACCGCCCCCGCCATCCATCGCCATTCGAACCTTGCCGGAAATCGCGGTCTTGCCGGAATCGCGCGCAGCTTCCATCGCGCGCCGTCGCACCGGGTCCGCCCAGGCGTCGAATCCGAGTTCGACGCGGTTGTGGTCGACATCCGGCTCGATCTGGGTGTTCGGCGCATGGCTTTCGCGCAGACCCTCGGGCCGGATCGCGTAGCCGGCGAAGCCGAGTCGACGCATGCCGGCGACATGGGCCTCCTTGTGCGCGTTCGGAACAAGCTCGGCATAGCCGATGGCCTGGATGCCCGAAAAGTCCGCGCCGATCTGCAGTGATCCGACATAGCCATGAAACACCTCGCGATCCAGTCCGTCGGACGTTGCCAGAAGGCCCTGCACACCGCGCAGCATTTGTTCATGGTCCAGCATTCGCCGTTCGATGCTGTGGACGGCCTCGCGCAACGAAAAATCGAATTGCTCCCGCAATCGCAAGCGCGTCGCCTCACGCTCGTGATCCCATATCAGCCAGGTGATGCCGAGCGCGACCGCAAGTAACAGCAAAGGCAACAACAACGAGCGCGCTACCCGCATGCCCGACTCTAGAAATCCACCATGCCGGCAGCCAGATCAGGCTTGAAGTACTTTTCGAAAATGCGGCGTACGGTTCCGTCCGCACGCATGCCGTTGACCAGAGTGCGCCATTTCTCCCGTACGACCGGGGTCAGCGCCTTGTTCGACATGATCAGGCCGTGGGGTACGGCGGCGTCATTGAACTCGATGATGGCGGTGACGTCGCGAATCTGCTTTTCGTCGAGAGCCGGATAATCGAAGGGTTCGATAATCATGCCCTGGATGCGGCTCAGAATCAGCGTCTGATACAGGGGCGCGAGTCCGCCGGCATGGCTCACGCGATTCGCCAGATGCAGTTTATCGACGAAGCGGTTGGCGGTTTCGCTGTACCGGAAGCCGCGAATGACACCAAGCTGCAAACGATCATTCCGTTCGAAATCAGCCAGGCTGCGAATGCCGGCATCCTTGCGCACCAGAAGGTAGTACTTGTTCGAAAAGTACCAGGCGAAGGTGGCGAAGCGATCGCGCTCGGCATTGCTGATGCCCGACAGGCTGAAGTCGAGCGCGCCGGATTCGATCAGCTGCCAGATGCGGGCGCGTGGCATGAGACTGACTGCAACTTTGCAGCCGCTGCGGCGAATCAGCTCGTCGGCAAAATCCTTGTCGATGCCGGTATCGGTGCTGGCGGTGTAGAGCAGGCCGTGTTCATGCAGGCCAAGCGTGAACACGCGATTGCAGTCGGGACCGGCTGCGAACGCACCGCCGAGGCAGTACAGCATGAGCAGCAAGCCGGATATGCATTTAGACATGATCGCACTATCTGCCTGCTTTGTTGTCAATGCTTGAATTTTACTCGGAGCGCTTGCGGCACCCACATTGCGACGCTGAAAACACATTGACATGCAGATGCCGGTCGGGCCATCGTACGCTGCCTGCACGGCGGTCACGGCACGGTCATCCCGGCCTGCCCGTCTCGATTTGGCGTCGACAACCTGGAGTATCTGTCGGGCGTGCGGCCGTTGGTACACGGCTCGGAAAAAAAAGCGGCGGATGGTTGCCGGGCAACCAGGCGCCGGGCTCTCGCGGCAGAGTTACCCGGCCGCCCGCTTGCGTGATCGGGTCGCGGGGGCGGTTGCACTGACCTTGCGCACGACCCTGGCCGCACTCTTCTTGCGCGGCTTGGCAGGCGGCACCTCCGGTTTGTTGCGCGCAGGCGCTGCCTTGCGCGCCGCCTTCGGTCGCGGCAGGATCGCGCTCTCGAGTTCCTGCAAGGCATCCGCCGAATAGACTGCCAGCCGCTGCATGCTCGGCAGCGAGGAATGGCATCCGGTGAAGCCGAAGTTCATCGCCCCGGCGTAACTCTGGCAGGTGATATTGAGCGCCTGGCCATGAGTGACGATCGAGGCCGGATAGGTGGCCAGGAGTTCGGCGCCACGGAAATACAGCGGCTTGTCCGGCCCCGGCACGTTGGAGATGGTGATGTTGAACATCGGCCGCGTGCGCCCGCCGATGCCGGTCAGAAGCGTGATGATGGTCGGCGCCATCAGCAACACCGTGTACTGCAGCATGGCCTGGCGCGGCAGGCTTTGCACATGTTCCTTGGCATGGCGTACCGATGCGCTGATCGCCTGCAGCCGCTCCTTCGCGTCATCGATGTCGGTGCCCAATGTCGAGATGATGAAGGTGATGGCGTTGCCGCTGCCTTCGTCGTCTTTCGGCCTGACCGATACGGGAATGCCGGCGGTCAAGGATTGTTCGGGCAGGTTGTCGCTTTCCGCCAGGAAGCGCCGCAGGGCGCCGCCGCAGATCGCCAGCACCACATCGTTGAGCGTGCATTGCGCGGCGGCTGCCAGGGTGCGCATGCGCTCGAGCGAAAACTGCTGGGTGGCAAAGCGGCGCTTCTCGCGCACCCGGCCATTGAGAATCGAGCGCGGCGAGGTGAACGGCACGACCATGCCGTCGTCTGGATTGCGCGCCTGGCGCAGCATCTTGGCGAAGGCCGCGATCAGTTGCGGCACGGTCTGCGCCTGGCCGCGCAGCGCTTCGAGCGCCGCCGCCGCCGCATTGGCCACGGTCGGCAAGGGGGCGTCGAGCCCGGCGCGCGCCGCGCCGGGCAGTCCCGAGGCCCAGAACGGCGGCAGCCTGAGGCTCTTGCCAAGGTCGGTGGCCATCGCCCGCTGCAACAGCTTCATGCCACTGACGCCGTCGATCAGCGAATGATGCATCTTGATGAACAAGGCGAAGCGGTCGCCTTCCAGCCCCTCGATGAGGGTGCACTCCCACGGCGGCCGGCTCAGGTCCAGCGGCGTGCTCTGCAGGCGCGCCACCAGTTCACCCAGTTCACGCTCGCCGCCCGGCCAGGGCAGGGCCGCATGGCGCACATGGTGTTCGAGGTCGATGTCGTCGTCCTCGATCCAGACCGGCACCGGGTTCTTGTTGAAGGCGTACTTGAGGCGGCGATTCCACGGCGCGATGAACTCGCGATGGCCGCGGAACTCGGCCATCAACTGGCGCATGAAGTCCTGCGTCGCGCCGGCGGGCAGGCGGAACTGCAGCAAGCCGCCGACATGGTTGGGGGTGGCGCGCGACTCGGTGAACAGCCAGGCGGCGTCAAGGGGATTTAAGCGAACCGAGCTCATGTTTTGGCCAATGTGTGGGTCATGGTTTCTTGCTTCCCGGGGAATGAAAGGTATCGAACTTCCACCACCACCACGTCGCAAACCGCCACCGGTCCGCGACCCAGCGCGTCGCGCGACACCACTTCGGCGGCGTCAGCCATTTGGCTTGCGCCCAGCAAGTCGATCAAACCCGACGAGTCGATCGCGATCATGCTTACCGGTCGAGCGGATCGCCCGGAGCGCGGCCGCGGATCGAGCGCACCGCTTCGTCGGTCGAGGCGAAGCCATCAAGCTTGAAGCGCCCGCGCGCGCGCGAAATCGCATCGTCTACGCTCTTGCGCAGCACAATCCGGCTGCCGTCAAGCTCGACTTTCAGTTGCGTGCCCTTCTTCCAGCCAAGGGCATCACGTACCGCCTTGGGCAAGGTGATCTGGCCGCGCTCGGCAACGGTGGCTTCCATGTGTTCTGATCTTTCCGACGTCGAAGAAAATTTGAATGTACGCACCTATAGTACATACCTTTTCATGACTACTTGCCGGTTCGTCATGCTGGTTCCGGATTGACCGCCGCGTCTCAACCCGCGACGAACGCAGCGATCTCGGTGTTGAGCCAAGCCGCCGCCTGCGGGTCGGCTGCCGAGGCGGACTGATGGCCCCAGTCGGACGGTATTTCGCGCAACACCGCGCCAGGAATGCGCTCAGCCGCCCAGCGCGCCGCCTCCACCGGGTTATACAGATCAAGCGGCGGCGCCAGTACCAGGGTGGCGGCGCGAATCGCCGCCAGGGCACGCGCCGTGTCGCCCCCGAATCCCGGTGTGTCACCGACATCATGTGCATTGTAGGCATGCGATTGCCACACCCAATCGACCGGGGCGAAGCCCTGCGCCTGCCACCACGTGGTGCGCTCCTCAATCCAGGCGCGCACATCAGCAGGCGAGGTGAAGGCTGCGTGAAGCTGGCGCGGCGTGCGACCGGACAGCAGTTGCATCAGCGGTACCCAGGCGGCCCAGCCGCCGGTTCCGCCCGTGGCCCATTCGGGATCGGCCATGATGGCGCGGCGCGAAGCCTCGTTGATCGCCGCGGCCCACGGCGCGGTCCTGGCCATCGGCGTCATCGCGACAATGCGCGCCATGCGCTGTGGATGGCTGACGCCCCACTGCAGCGCCTGCATGCCGCCCATCGAGGCCCCCACCACCGCCTGCAGGTGCGCGATACCCAGATGGTCGAGCAGCGCGCATTGGGAGGCCACCATGTCACGGATGGAGAAGCGCGGAAATGCTGTCCCCGGTTGCAAGGCCGAATTCGAGGGGGATGTCGTCAGGCCGTTGCCGATCGCGTCCACGGCAATGATCGCCAGGTGGGCGGGGTCGAGCGCGCGACCGGAACCGATCAAAAAGTCGAGCCGATGATGGGTGCTGGAAATCGCCGACAGGGCCAGCACCGCATTGGAGCGTTCGGCGTTCAGTTCGCCATGCACAACATAGGAAAGCCTGAAGTCACGAATCACCGCGCCGCTTTCGAGCGCGAAATCACCCGGCACGAAGAGTTGGTGCGGCCGGTCGATCCAGCCCGCCTGCAAGGGCGGATGCATCAGGCCGGAAACTCGATCACGGCACGCACGATCGCGCCGCGGCGCATCGCATCGAAACCTTCGTTGATACGGTCCAGCGGCAGCCGCAGCGAGATCAGCTCGTCGAGCTTGAGTTTGCCGTCCAGATAGGACTGCGCCAGCCAGGGGAAATCGCGCCGCGGCCGCGCCCCGCCGTAGCTCGAGCGCACGATGCGCTTCTCGCCCATCAGCGAACCGAAGCGCAGGCTGACTTTCTGGTTCACCGCGGTCTTGCCGAGGATCACCATCTGCCCGCCTGGGCGCGTGATTTCCAGGCCCAGTTGCAGCGTTGCCTCGCTGCCGGCGCATTCAAACACGTAGTCGGCGCCGCGACCGGCGGTCAGCGCCTTGACCTGGGCGATTTCGTCACCCGCGCCGGTGGCGATGAAATGGCTGGCGCCCAAGGTACGTGCCAGGGTTTCGCGCATCGGATCGCTCTCGATCGCGATCACCTGCGCCGCCTGCGCCAGCGCCGCACCCTGCAGGGCATTCAATCCGACCGCGCCACAACCAACGACCGCGACGGTCGCGCCGGCCTCGACCCGGGCCATGCGCGACACCGCCCCGACGCCGGTCATCACGCCGCAGCCAATCAGGCAGGCGCGATCGAAGGGTATCGCTTCCGGCACCCGGATCGCCCCCGACTCCGGCACCACGCAGTATTCGCCGTGTGAGGACATCACCGAAAAATGATGCAGCTTGGCGCCGCCCAGCAAATAGCGCCCCTCGCCGTCCAGCAGATGCCCGGCCGGCTGATGGCGGGTGAACGGCTCGCACAGGATCGGCTGGTCGCGTTCGCAATAAAAGCAATGCCCGCAATGCGGGTTCCACGAGCAGACCACGTGGTCGCCCGGCTTGACCGCGGTAACATCGGCGCCGACCCGCTCGACCACCCCCGCGCCTTCATGCCCGAGCACGATCGGCAGCGGATAGGCCAGCGAACCCTGCATGACTTCGAGATCGGTATGGCACAGGCCGCTGGCACGCACCCGCACCAGCACGTCGGTGGCCTTAAGCGGCTTCAGGTCCACCGTCTCGATCGCCAGCGGCTGCCCGACCGTGTGCAACACCGCGGCGCGGAACTTCATCCGACCGCCTTGCCGTACATCAGGTTTGGCAGCCACAGTGTGATCTGCGGGAACAGGGTCAACAGCAGCAGCACCACCAGCATCGCGCCGAGAAACGGCAGCACTTCCATCGTGTAATCCTCCATCGGCACCCGCAGCACCTGCGAGCTGATGAACATCATCTGTCCCACCGGCGGGGTGACGCCGGCGATGGTCAGGTTGGTGACCAGCACAATCCCGAAATGTACCGGGTCGACGTTGAGCTTGACTAAGATAGGCACGAAGATCGGTGTCAGGATGATCAATGCCGAGGTACCTTCAACCGCGGTACCCAGCACGATCAGGAGCGCATTGATCAGCAGCAACAGCGTGACCGGATCCTTGGTCAGCGACACCAGCCAGGCCGCCATTTGCGGCGGAATCCGCTCCCACGCCAGGTAAAAGCCGAAAGCGGACGCCGCGCAGATCATCAGCATCACCGAACTGGTATCGAGCGCGGTTTCCTTCATCACGCGTGGCAGGTCCGAGAGCTTTAAGCTCTTGTAGGCGAACATGCCGACCAGAATCACATACAGCACCGTGATGGCGCCGGCCTCGGTCGGGGTGAAGATGCCGTAGCGGATGCCGATGATGATGAACACCGGGATCGACAGCGCCCACAGCGCGTCGCGAAAGCTGCGCCCGAGCACCGCCATGCCGGCAAACTCGCGCCGCACCGGCAGGTAGCCACGCTTGTTGGCGATGAACCAGGTGACGATCATCAGCGACGCGGCCAGCATGAGGCCCGGGATGATGCCGCCGATGAACAGGCGCCCGACCGATACGTCGGCGATGTAGCCATAGATGATGAGGCCGATCGAGGGCGGAATCAGCGCTGTGATGATGGCCGCACAGGAGGTGATCACCGCCGCGAATGCCGGGCTGTAGTTGGCCTTGACCATTTCCGGCCCAAGCACCTTGGACAGCATTGCTGCATCCGCCGAGGAGGATGCCGTCAGCCCGCCGAGTAGGGTGGCGAGCACGGTGCACATCTGCGCCAGCGCGCCGGTCATGTGGCCGACCATGGCGTCGGCCAGCGCCAGCAGGCGGCGGGTGATGCCGGCCTTGTTCATGATGGCGCCGGCCAGCACGAAGAACGGAATCGCCAGCAAGGGATAGGAATCGGTCGCCGTCACCATCTTCTGCACGAAGATGTTGAGCGGCACCTCGCCGTCGATCAGGAAGAACGACAGCGCCGAGATGCCGATGGCGAAGGCGATCGGCGTTTCCAG
>JANPGJ010000070.1:0-4824 GCA_031423955.1 Burkholderiales bacterium | reverse complement strand
GATGATGATCTTGCCGCCGCTGTCCTGCTTGAGACGGTCCCACAGCTTTTCGTAGAGCGCCGGTGTCGCCCCGGCCTTGCCGAGGAAGGTCGAGTAGCGGATCGTCACCGGCGGGCCGGCATAGGTGATCGGCGTCTTGATCTTCACCTCGCCATCAAGGTATTTCTGCGCCACCGTCTTTTCCTGGGCGACAGCACCGGTTACAAACAGCGATGCTGCGAGCAGGCTCGCAAGTTGCGCTCGACTCATGATGGATCCTCCTCCGGATTGGCTTGCTGCGGCTCTCAAGGCCGATTGAAATTCAGGACGTAAATACCGTGATTCTTATCGGACACGAATACATTGCCGCGACTGTCGACCAGCACATCTTCCGACTGCGTCGCAAGCGCGGTGGCCGGCAGCGGCCCGCGCCGTACCGTCGGGTCGGGCGCGATGAAGTAGCCGACCTCGCGCGGCATGCGCTCGTCGGAAATGTCGAAGGCGCGCAGGCCGGCGTTGAAGTAGCTCAGGAACACCAGGTCCTCGTCCTGGAACAGCACGTCCTGAAACTGCGGCTGATGCTGGTTGTGCGGGCCGAAGCGGCCGCCGCGCTCGCAGAAATTGCGTACCGGCATGCCGGCTGGCGGATGCGGCAACGGAAACAGCGAGATCAGGCGCGGATTGGTTTCATCCTTGATGTCGACGATGCCTGCATACCCCAGCGGCTCGTCACAGTTCTCGGCGATCGCTTCCGAATTCACCACCACGATCGGCCGCCTGGTCAGCGGCACCGCGCTGTGCACCGCGATGAACGACTGGAACGGCGGCGAGAACGGCAGGTCCGACACCAGTCTGGGCGCGCGCAGGTCGGAGATGTCGAGGATCACGAAACCGCCGGCGCTGTACGGCAGGTAGGCGCGCTCGCCCTTGACGTAGGCGCCGCCGTGCAACAGGGTGCCGAACGGCACCCCGCCCTCGCCGCCGGCCACCCATTGGCCCTTGCGCCACCAGCGTGAAATCTCCTTCGGGTTGGCCGGGTCGGCGATGTCGACGATCTGGTAAATGTGCCCCTCGTAGCCCTCCGGCAAGGCGGTGGCATGCACGTAACGACCGCCGGCGTAGTAGTTGCGATGGGTGCCGGCGCCACCGGTCTTGTAGTGCCCGAGCCGCTGCGGATTCTCCGGGTCGGCCAGATCCCAGATATAAAAGCCTTCGCCATAGGGCCCGTTGGCGTCGCCGCCCCAGCCGTCGGGAATCCGCTCCATCGAGGTGATCATCCGGCCCTCGGCGATCTGCACCTGCAGGGTCCAGGTATTGGGTGGCCCTTCGATATAGCGCACGAAGCGCGGCCGCGCCGGGTCGGTGATCTCGATGATCGACCAGCCGCTATGCCAGAAATGCGCGGTATACAGGTACCAGCGGTCGCCGGCCCGATGGATGGCCATCTTGAACCCCGGCCGCTCCTGCAGGCCGATGTAGGCGATGGGTGTGAAATTTTTCGACCAGGCCTTGCCTGGCGGAAACGGGTCGCTCACTGCGCCTCCTCCGTTGAACGGTGGTTTCGCGCCATCCCCTGACGCGAAGCCACATCGTGTCTCGTCCGAGTGTCTGTCAGGGCGACGAAATTTTCAAGCAAAATCTTCGCGCAAGCGCAGCGCCTTGCAGCAACATGAAGACGTCCCGACGCGCGACCAGCGGCCTAGACCGCGGCACCGTGGCACAGTTTGTATTTACGCCCGCTGCCGCAGGCGCAGGGTTCGTTGCGCCCCTGCCGCGGCGCACTGCGCAATGGCTGCTGCCTGACCTTCGGCGCAACGGCGCCCGGCATACGCAAGGCAAGCCAGTACGCGTGGATGTCGCGCAGGGCCGGTGCGACGCTGTCGACACAGGCCAGGTGCCGCAGGTCGGCATCGGGCAGCGGTTCGATCTCCTCTTCCAGCGTTTTCCAGCCTTCCTCGGTGCCGTACAGGCGGATGGTCGCAAACCATTCCGGGTGTGCATCCAGCAGCGGCTGCCAGCCGGCGTCATCGAGCGCCACTCCCTTCAAAAAACCGTAGCACCAGTCGTCGATGATCGGCACACTGCCGGTTTCCGCGCTGCTTTCGGGAAACAGCGGATCGAATTCCTCTGGCGCGGTCATCAGGCCATCGGCGATCTCGTTGCAAAAGCGCAGCACCAGATCGGCCAGTCGTTGCGCTTCTTTCTGATTGGCAAATTCCGGCGCCTGCTCGGCGGCTTCATGGTCCCACACCCATGGCAGCCACTCCGACGGCAGGATCAGACGCGGGCCGGACAACACCGCGCACAAAAAGCCGTCGAGCATCGAAATATCCATCGGCGCATCGAGTCCGGCATCAAGCAGGAATGCGTCCAGCGTTTCCAGTTCCTGATCCGAGAGTGGTGTATCGAGGGTGGTTTTCATTGCATCATTACTCCATGGCCGGCCGCAGGGCGGCGCAGCGGCGGCGCACAACGCGGCGCGGATTGCGCAAGGACAGATGATCACACAGGTTCCGCCAGCTCGGCCGGCGCAGCGCCCGCCGCAGGTAGGTTAGCATCGGCCGCATGGCGACTATCATCCCCGACGGCTGGCAGGCCTTGCCGGCCGGCGGCCACGCACACCGCGAACGGCAGACCCTGCACACCCTGGCAAAAGGCCTGCCGGCCACCTACACCGTTCTGCACGGCGTGCACTGGACCCGCGTCCATCAGGGCCACCAGGTCACCGGCGAGGTCGATTTCGTGGTCCTTGCGCCCTCCGGCCGGGTGCTGCTGGTCGAGCAGAAGTCCGGCTTCCTGTCGGAGAACGAACATGGCCTGGCGCAAACCTACGGCGACCGCAGCCTCTCGGTGCCGGTGCAAATGGCGCGCACCGCCGATGCCATCGACGCCCGCCTGCAGCAATTCTGCAAGGGTGCCAGGACCCCGATCGAATCCCTGCTCTACTGCCCCGACTACACGGTGCGGCAACCTGGCAGCGCCGGCCTCGACCCGGCACGGATTGTCGATGCCACCCGCCGCGCCCACCTGTGCCGCGCGATCGAGGCGATCCTGCCGGCCACCGAACCGCCATTCGCCACCCGCGGCGAGGTGCTGCGCTTTTTCACCGGCATGCTCGACCTGGTGCTCGACGTCGCGGCGGTCGCCGGCCAGGCCGGCGCGCTGTATACCCGGCTGTCCGACGGCCTGGCGACCTGGGCGCGACGAATCGAGGCCGAGCCGCATCGCCTGCGTGTGACGGCGACCGCCGGATCGGGCAAGACGCAACTGGCGCTGGCGGTGTTTCGCGATGCGGTGGATGCCGGCCGCCGACCGCTCTACGTCTGCTACAACCGGCCGCTGGCCGACCACATCGGCCTCCTGGTGCCCGCAGGCGGCGAAGTCGCCACCTATCATCAGCTGTGCGACCGCATCTGCCGCGCACAGGGCGCGACCCCAGACTTCAGCCGCCCCGGTGCCTTCAAGTCGCTGGAGCAACACTTCGACACCTACGCGCCAACCGACGGTGAATTGGTTGATGAACTGATCGTCGACGAGGGCCAGGATTTCGAGCAATCCTGGGTGCCGAACCTGACGAAGCTGCTGCGCCCGGCCGGCCGCGCCTGGTGGCTGGAAGACCCGATGCAGAATCTTTATGGCCGCCCGCCGCTGCAACTGCCCGGATGGGTGCGCTTGCGCTCCGAAGTCAATTACCGCAGTCCGCGCGAAATCCTGGCAGCGATCAACCGCATGATCCCGCTGACCAGGCAGGTGGAAACCGGCAGCCCCTTGAGCGGCGCCGGCGTCGAGATCCTGACCTATGGCGACCCGCAAGACCTGCTGCGCCAGACCAGCCGAGCGATCACCAACTGCATCGGCGCCGGATTCAAGCGCGACATGATCGCGGTCATCACCTATCGCGGGCGCAACGGTTCGGCCTTCAGCGGGCAGCAACGCATCGGCCCCTATCCACTGAAGGCATACAGCGGACGCTACGACCTGCTCGGCAATCCCCTCTTCAGCGAAGGCGACATCGCGATCGACTCGGTGCACCGCTTCAAGGGCCAGTCCGCGCCCTGTGTGGTGTTCACCGAAATCGACTTTCCGGACGCCCCGGGAGGCCCGGACGACGCCGCCTGCCGCCGCCTGTTTGTCGGCGCCACGCGGGCGACCATGAAATTGGTGCTGGTGATGTCGGAACGCGCGGCACGCGGCATGTCGATCACCGCCGACTCGTCGCAGCGGAGCGCTGTCACCGCCCCTTGAAGCTGGCCTCGCGCCGTTCGCGAAATGACGCCACGCCTTCGGCAAGGTCGTCGGAATGCGCAAGATCACGGAACGAACGCGACTCCGCCTTGAGTGCCTCGTCCTGGGTCTGGCCCATTGAGCGGCGCATCACCTCCTTGGCGAAGCGATGCGACAAGGGGGCGCGTCGCGCCAGCATCTGCGCATAGTCCATGCTGGTGGCCAGCAGGTCGGCGGCCGGCACGATGCGGTTGACCAGGCCGATGCGGTAGGCGTGCTCGGCATTGACCCGCTCGCCGGACAGGATGATCTCCATCGCATGACCGAGACCGACGATCTGCGGCAGGCGGATCAGGCCGCCGTCGCAGGCATGGAAGCCCCACTTCGCGTCCTGCAGGGCGAACTCGGCGTTCGGCGAGCAAAAGCGCAGGTCGCAGGCGAGCGCGAGTTCAAACCCGCCGGAAATCGCATAGCCGTTGACCGCCGCCAGTATCGGCTTGTCGATATCGAGATTGCGGGTAATGCCGCCGAACCCCGGGCCGTTGGTGTAGTCCTGGCGAAACTTCGGTGCGGCGGCCTGGGCGAAATTCATCGTGTAGGTCTTGAGATCGGCGCCGGCGC
>JANPGJ010000069.1:0-71105 GCA_031423955.1 Burkholderiales bacterium | reverse complement strand
TCACCGTCCGGCCCGGCCACTGCGTGGCCATCGTCGGCACCCTGGGATCCGGTCGGGAATCGCTGGTCCGGGCACTGTTCGGTGCCGAGCCTTTCGATTCGGGCACCTTCTCCTATCGGGGCAAGCAACTCGGCAGCTGGTCGGCTGCCCAGGCAACCCGCAGCGGCATTGCGTACGTGATTGACTTGACTTTACTACAGGCGCTACAGCGGTCGGCGGCCGCTGACCCGGTTTGAAGTGCCGTCAAGGCCGCGTTGATTCGGGTGGCGCTCGCGCAGACCATGCGTGTCGCCCGGCCGGCCGGTGCACATTGCCACTCCTTACACACAACATAAGCGGCGCGGTCTACATATCGAGGGCAGGGCATGGGAAGCTTGGCTGCGCGTGATAGAGTAGTTTTGTCCACGCACCGATCCCGCCAAGCCCTGCCCGCGGTGGCGCATGGCTCGTCATGGATCCAATCCGACTGGACGCATTGTTCGCATGAGCAAATTGGCAGGCATAGACGTTGGCGGCACCTTCACCGACCTGATCCTGGTTGATGACATCACAGGCGAGGTCAGGCTCGCCAAGGTGCCGACCACGGTCGACAATCAGGCCTTCGGCGTGCTGGCCGCGATCGAATCGGCCGGTGCCGACCCGGCCGGCTTGTCGGCCGTCATTCACGGCACCACCACCACCACCAACGCGATGCTGGAGCGCAAGATCGCCAAAGTGGGGCTGATCACCACCCGCGGCTTTCGCGATGTGCTGGAACTGGGCCGGCGCACGCGGCCAACGGCCTATGGCCTGACCGGCACTTTCGTACCGTTGATTCCGCGCGAATTGCGTCTGGAAGTGGGCGAGCGCATGGATGCCGAGGGAACGGTGCTGACCCCCCTGGATGAAGCCGCGGTTGCCAGTGCCGCGCAGGCGCTGGTCGCTGCGGGTTGCGAGGCGGTGGTGATCCATTTCCTGCACAGCTACATCAATCCGGTACACGAGCAACGCGCGGCGGCGATCGTGCGCGCGCTGTGGCCCAACGACTTCGTCACCGCCGGCCACACCGTGGTGTCGGAATACCGCGAGTACGAGCGCGGCGTCACCGCGGCTGTCAATGCGGCGGTGCAGCCGGTGCTGTCGCGCTACATCGCGCGTCTGGTGGGTGAGTTGAAGGCGCGCGGATTCACCAGGGAACTGCTGGTGATGCAGGGCAATGGCGGCACGGTGGCCTCGGGGATCGTGGCCGAGCATGCGGTCAACACCGTGATGTCGGGCCCGGCCTCGGGGGTGATCGCGGCGGCGTATACCGGCGTCGCCTCGGGTGAACCGAATCTGGTCACCTATGACATGGGCGGCACCTCGACCGATGTCGCGCTGATCCAGGATGGCCTGCCCACGGTTTCGACCGAACTGGAACTCGAGTATGCGATGCCGATCCACGTGCCGATGGTCGATGTGCATACCATCGGTGCCGGCGGTGGCTCGCTCGCTTATGTCGATGCGTCCGGCATGCTGCACGTGGGGCCGGAAAGCGCGGGCGCCACACCGGGACCGATCTGCTATGCGCGCGGTGGCACGCGGCCGACCATCACCGACGCCAACCTGGTGCTGGGGCGCCTGAATCCCGACAAACTGCTGTCGGTCAAAAACCCGGTGTCGCTGGAACATGTACGCGAATTGATCATGCTGCATGTCGGTCGTCCACTGGGCCTTGAGGTTGATGCGGCGGCGGCAGCGATCCTCACCATTGCCAACGACAAGATGGCCGGCGCGATCCGCATCGTGTCCTTGAGCCGCGGCCACGATCCGCGCGACTTCGCCCTGTTCGCCTTCGGTGGCGCGGGGCCCCTGCATGCCTGCGCCCTGGCGCGCGAACTTGCCATCCCGAAGGTGTTGATTCCGGCGCGCCCGGGCTTGACCAACGCGCTCGGCTGCACTGTCGCCGACGTGCGGCACGATCATGTGCGCACCATCAATCGCGCGTTGAATGCGGTCGACCAAGGCGCGATCGCACAGGTGTTCAAGGAACAACTCGACGCCGGTCACGCCACCATCTTGCGCGAGCGGGTCGAAGTGCTGCGTATCGATGCGATCCACAGCGCCGACATGCAGTTCCAGGGCCAGAGCCACATTCTTTCGGTGGCCATTCCCGACCCCGGCATCACCCTTCCGGCGCTGCGTGCGCTGTTCGAGGCCGCCTACTGGCAGCGCTTCGGTGTGGAGTTGCCCGAGATCCGCCCGGTGCTGGTCAACCTGCATACCGCGGTGATCGGGCGGCGCAAACCGGTGTCGCTCAAGGCGATCGCGGCGGCCACGCCCAAAACCAGCCTGCGGGAAGCCGAGGCGGGTCGCCGCAACGTCTGGTTCACCGGGGGCTGGGTCGATACCCCGGTTTACCGGCGCGAGTGGCTGCCCGAGGGGGCGACATTCACCGGGCCGGCGATTGTCGAACAACTTGACTGCACTACCGTGATCGAGCCGGGCACCAGCGCCACTCTCGATGCCATTGGCAACCTGATCCTGAAAGTCTGAGCAATGAGCCAATCGTCGATCGATCCGGTCACCCTGGCGGTTCTGCAAAGCGGCCTCAACCAGGTGTGCAACGAGATGGACCTGGCTTTCGTGCGCGCCGCGTTTTCCCCGGTGATATCCGAAGCGCTTGATCGCTCCGACGGCATTTACCATCGAGGGGGCGACGGCATTCGGGGCGGTGAACTGATCGCCCAGGGCGAACTGGGCCTGCCGGTGTTTGTGGGCACCATGCAGTTCTCGGTCGAGGCGGTGATCGAGCGGGTCAAGGCCAGGAACATCGCGCTCAATCCGGGCGATGTTTTCATCCTCAACGACCCCTACCTCGGCGGCACGCACCTGATGGACGTGAAGTTCGTCAAGCCGTTCTTCTATCAGGGGAAGCTGTGGTGCTGGCTGGCCAATACCGGCCACTGGCCGGATACCGGCGGCATGGTGCCGGGCGGCTTTTCGGCCAATGCGACCGAGGTCGAGCAGGAGGGGCTGCGCCTGCCGCCGGTCAAGCTTTACAAGGAAGGCGTGATCGATGAGGAGATCATGTCGATCATTCTTTCCAACATTCGCGTTGCCGACCAGCGTATCGGCGACATCAAGGCGCAGGCGGCGGCGCTGGCTACCGGCGAGAAGCGCTTGACCGCGCTGCTCGAGCGCTATGGCGCGGGCCTGGTCGATCGGGCGGTGGCCGAGTTGAAGCGCCGCGCCGAGGCGCAAATGCGCGCCAAGATCAGCACCATTCCCGATGGCGTCTACGAGAGCCAGGCGTTCGTCGATTCCGATGGTGTCGTCAATGAGCCTCTCACCATCGCGATGAAAGTCACGAAGTCCGGCGGCACCGATGCCGCGACCTTGAGCTTCGACATGAGTGGCTCCTCGCCACCCTGCCGCGGCCCGATGAATAGCGTCATCGCCACCACCAAGTCATCGATCTATCTGGCGGTCAAGCACGTGTTTCCCGAGGTGCCGATCAACGCCGGCACCTTCGCGCCGCTGCAAATCATCGAGCCGCATGACACGTTTCTCTATGCGAAGTACCCGCGTCCGGTATCGGGCTGTGCCGCCGAAGTCAGCCAGCGCATCGCCGAGGCGGTGTTCGCCGCCTTGTCGAAGGCGATACCCGCGCAACTATTCGCAGCCCCCGCCGGCACCAGCGGCAACCTGGGTATCGGCGGCACCGATCCGCGCTCGGGCCAGTCCTACGTGATGTACGTGATCTCCGGCGGCGGCTACGGTGGCAATCCGCATGGCGATGGCATCTCCAACGGTTGCTCGACCATCGGCATTTCCAAGACCACGCCGGTGGAAATCATGGAGCAGCGCTACCCGGTGCTGTTCGAGGAGTTTTCGCTGAACGAAGGCTCGGGTGGTGCCGGTGAACACCGTGGCGGTTTCGGTGTCAATTACAAGATCCGCATCCGCCGCGGCGAAGCGGTGGCGTCGATGGTCATGGACCACGGTCGCACCGGCCCGCAAGGCGCGCAGGGGGGCGACGAAGGCGGGGTCAACCGCGTGCGCATCATGCGTGGCGGGGAGGCCTATGTGCCACCGCATCTCTCCAAGGACCAGAGCATCCTGCTTGATCCAGGCGATGTGATCGAGGTGTCGACGCCCGGCGGCGGCGGTTACGGCCTGCCGGCGGCGCGCTCCAGGGCCGAGATCGAGCGCGACATCATGCGCGGCTACTACACCCGCGAAGAAGCCATGCAACGCTTCGGTGTGGCGCTCTGATCAACCCTTGACAGGCGGTGCATTGGGCGTATTCGCCCCGGACGGCGCCGGACGTCAGCTTTCGTCCCACCTTTAAACTCGACGCGGCAGCAAACTCACGTTGCTCGGACAAGCCGTGTCCGCCCGCCTTTCACGCCATTGGCGCGTGCCGCCGCCGCTAATCCACCTTGCCGATGCGCTGCACCGTCGCCTTGATGCGCGCCGCATCCAGGTTGAGAAACTCGTCAAACGCCGGACCATCACGGTAATCCACCGGTGCTCCGATCTTGTTCATGCTCTGGTTGAAGCCATTTTCGTGATGCACGGCGCGGCCAATGTCGGCGCGCAGGGTTTGAATCACCTCGGCCGGCGTTTTGGCTGGTGCGGACAGGCCAATCCAGATATAGAACTCGGTGTCCTTGTAGCCCAGCTCCAGCGCGGTCGGCACATCGGGGAACGCGGCGATGCGCTTGGCGCCGGTGGTGACCAGGGGCCGCAACGCACCTGATTTGATGTGCGGCGCGACCGCCGAGGGAGAACTGGTGGTGATGGCCACATGGCCGCCCAGCGCGGCCAGGATGGCCGGGCCACCACCCGAATACGAGATGTGGCGCAACTTCATGCCCGCCGCATAGGCCAGCATTTCAATCGGCAAATGCGCCGCGCTGTAAGCCCCCGACGAGCCGTAGGTGAATTTGTCCGGGTTGGCGCGTGCATCGGTGACCAGCTCAGAATAATTTTTCCACGGCGCATCGCCTTTGACCACGATGATCAGCGGGTCGGCCACCATCAGCGCGATCGGCACGAAGCTCGAGCGGTCGAATGCCGGAGTGCGGCCAAACAATTTGTCCGCCTCCGGCAGGATCAGCAGCGCCGGGTTGGTCGCGATGATGGTGTGGCCGTCGGGCGGTGCGGCGGCCACTTGCGCCATGCCGATTCCACCGCCGGCACCGGCACGCGTGATGACAACCGCTGGCTGCTTCCACACATGGGAAAGCGCTTGCGCCAACAAGCGCGCCGGTTGATCGGCGGCACCACCGGGCGGAAACGGCACCACCAGATTGACCGGCCTGGAAGGAAAGCCGCTTTGTGCGTACGCCCCGGCGGGGGGCAGCACGGCAGCCAACACAGCACCAGACAAACAGATGTGTGCCAGTCCAAGGGACAATTTTTTCATGCTGACTCCGGTTCGCCTTAAGGTGTTGCCCATAGAATCGATCATCATCGCTGCGCGCAACCTGCCGGCTTTTGCCGGCACGTAGCGGCTTGCAAGCACAATCCAACAGAGAGAATACCGCGCCATGTCCACCTTCACCAAAGCCGCCCTGCTGCGCGCCACCGCATCTATCTTCCGCGCCGCCGGTGCGCCCGATGATCTCGTGGACCAAGTCGCTGTCGTGTTGATTGACAATCACCTGGCCGGGCACGACTCGCACGGCATTCTGCGCATTCCCGAATATCTGAAAAGCATTGTCGATGGAGAGATCGTCCCTGCCGCGCGCCCGCAGGTTCTGCAAGAGACCGCCACCACCGCCCTCGTCACCGGCAACTGGGCGCTCGGCCAGGTGACCGCTCTATTCGCCGTCGATCTTGCCATTGCGATGGCAAAGCGTGAACGCGTCGCGGCGGTGTCAGTCGTGCAAGCGGCGCATACCGGACGTCTCGCCGCCTTCACCGACCGCGCCGCAGCCGAGGACGTGGTGATGTTCATGGCGATAGGCACGGTGGACAAGCCGATGACCGCGCCCTACGGCGGTGCGGCCGCCGTGCTCGGTACCAATCCGATCGCCTTCTCGCTGCCCAATCCGGCAGGCGCGCCGGTTACCCTCGACATCGCCACTTCGGCCATCGCGGCAGGTAAGGTCAAGGTGGCGAAAGCCAAGCACGCGCAGCTACCACCTGATTCAATTCTCGACAAGCACGGCAATGCCACAACTGAACCGCAAGACTTTTTCGACGGCGGCTTCCTGTTGCCCTTTGGCGCCCACAAGGGCTATGCACTGGCGGTGATTGCCGAACTGCTGAGCGGCCCGCTCGCAGGGGCGGACGCCTTCCCCGGGGTTACGCAACGCAGCGGCATTTTCATTTTTGCCCTGGACGCCACGGTGTTCCGCCCCAAGGCCGATTACGCGCGCGCGCTTGCCATCACGCTCGGGCGCATCAAGGGCGTGCCGCCTGCGCCTGGCTTTGACGAAGTGCTGATTCCGGGCGAGCCGGAAGCCCGTATGCGTGCGCAGCGTGAGCGTGACGGCATTCCAATTCCGGAAGACACCTGGGCCGCAGTGTGCAAGGCCGCGGCAGCTGTGGGAGTGGATCTGGCGCACAGTGTGATCTGATGGCGCCCGCTTTGGTGTAGCCCGATCAACCGCCCTTGAGAGGCGGCGCGTTCAGTTCCTCGTAGACCGTGCGCGCGACCGGCAGCAATTCCTCGCGCGTGACGTCGCCTGAGAGTGCGTAGCCGCGCCCGTCTTCACTCCAGTAGAACACGCTGACATTGCCGACTCGCTCGAAGCGGAACGCTGATTCCGCGGCTGCCGGCTTGGTGGCGGCGAGCGGCACCACGTAAAGGGTCAGGCGCTTGCCGCCTTCGTTCTGATACATGAACTGAGCCACCGGCCGTTCGTCGCCTGGCAATAGCCGCCCACCGACCAGGCGGAAGCCCTGGCGGGCCAGCGCTGGCGCGCGTACCGGCACCGCGAGACGCTTCGACAGCCACTGCACCAGATGGGCTTCCTGGTCGGCGCCCACTTCGACCGGGTGACGCACTTCCGGCACGAACACGGTATGTGCGACCGCGGCACGGCGTGCCATGAAGGTGAAGGTGTCGGGTGCGGTCGTACGGGCTATCCAGGCGTGACCAAGCCATCCGGCGCCGACGCACAGGAGCGCCGCAAGTGCCTGACCGGCCACCATCAGGAAGCGCGAGTTGTTGGCCGCAGGGCGCATCTGCGCGGCCGCCAGGAGCCGCGCCGGCACCGGCTCGTTCATCAGTGCGTCGTAGCGAATGTGCAGCAGTTCGCGTTGCATGCGATAGGCTGCCGCGGTCGCCTGGCGGGTCTCGTCGGCTTCGACCCATGCCGCGACCGCCGATGCTGCCTCGGGCGTGAGCTCGCCATCGATCAGGCGATGAATGTCGGTATCGGAATAATTCATTTGACCACTTTCAACTGCCGCGCCGCGTCAGCCTGCGGTGCCGCGCCCTCCAGCAGGCCGGCCAGCCGGCTGCGGGCGCGCGACAGGCGCGACATCACGGTGCCGGCCGGCACACCCAGCGTATAGGCCACTTCATCATAGGACATGCCCTCAAGGGATACCAGCAATAACACTTCACGTTGTTCTTCCGGCAACTGCGCCAGCGCACGTTCAATCCCGTTCAGGCGAACCAGCGTATCGGCCACGTTCGCATCAGCCAGGTCGAATTCGGCCAGCACGGCCGGGTCGGTGGCGACCGCATCGCGCGCCGAGCGCCGGATCTGATTGACAAAAACGTTGTGCATGATGGTGAACGTCCAGGCGCGCAGGTCGGTGCCCGGTCGCCACAGCGACCATTTGGCAATCGCCCGTTCAATCGTGTCCTGCACCAGGTCGTCGGCACGCGGGCGATCACCGGTGAGGGCGCGCGCATAGCGCCGCAGGCGCGGAATCAGCGCTACCAGCGCTGCCTGGTCGTTCTCGAAAATACGTTTACTCCCTGGCGACGCGCCAGACGCTGTTGAACCCGTCCCCGGTCTTGTCACCCGGCTTTTGATCCTTCGCCCAGTAGTACAGGGGCTTGCCCTTGAGCGCCCACTGCTTCTTGCCGTCGTCGCGCGAGATTACAGTGTACTCGGCACCGGGGCGGGCGTTGTCGGTGGCGGCAAGCGGCGGCCAGTTGGCCGCACACGGGCCGTTGCACACCGATTTGCCACTGCCGGCAACGTCGCGGTCGAAGGTATACAGGGTCATGCCGGTAGCGCCGGCGAGAACGCCACCCTCCATCCTGGCGGGCGTGCCGGCGCAGGCGGCGAGGGTCAGGCAAAGCGCGAAAACTACCCAATGGCGCTGGTTCATTTGTTCGACTCCTTGAGGCGGGCAATTTGCCCGTTTCAAGGTGAACGATCCGGAGCGGCGGTTTATTCCATCGCGTCAGCGAGGGTATGGAACGCAAGCCGCAGGCTCCTAGCGCGGCTTGGTGCGATGCTCCTCTATCGCTCTCGCAAGCGAGGCGTATTCGTCGCAGCCGCGCCCGCACAGGTGCTCCAGGCGTGCCAACTGCCCTTGGGCAAGTTGCATGTTGCCGCGCAAAAGGTAGGCTTGGCCCATGTATTCGGTGGCGCCACGGTGTTCCGGATTGAGCTTCAACGCCGTGCGATAGTGCTGCATCGCGGTTTCCCAGTTGCCCTCATGGCGGTTGGAATAGCCCAGATAGTTGTGGATATTCGCATTGTCCGGGTCGCGCAAAACGGCCTTTGACAGCAGGTTGATCGCCATCTTCCAATCTCTGGCCTCGACCGCGCTGCGGCCGGCGGCGAAGTCGGGGTCGAGCGCCGCATGCGGTGCGGCTTTTGGCGCATCTTTTGAGTCCGGCTTGGGTTCCGGTTTTGGCGCGGGCTTCGGTGCCGGCTTCGGTGCCGGCGGCGGCTCGTCGGTGCCGGCGGCCAGGCCAATGACTGGTGCTGCGGCAAGGAATGCGGCGAGCAAGGTTGCAAGCAGTGGGCGAAGGGTCATGTTGGCACTCCGGAGGAGATATGAGAAAGATCTGCCCGCCCATGATGCGGGAGCTTGGCGACAAGGTTTGTGTCAGGCTCACTGCCGCCAGATAGCCGGACTTACGTGGCCTGACCCGCTACGGATGCCTTAAACTTTACCCTGAAACTCAACCCGATAGACAATAGACGAGGTCGTTCCATGTTTGGTGATGCGTTCAAGGGCAAAGTCGTACTGGTGTCGGGTGGCAGTTCAGGCATCGGCCTGGGTATCGCCCACGGATTTCTGGAGGCTGGCGCCAGGGTGACGATCACCGGCCTGACCGAGGCGGAACTGGGTGAGGCGCGCAGCGCCGGCATGACTGCGCTGGCGCTGGATGTTGCCGACCTTACGGCTTGCAGGAGGTTGATCGCCGGTTTTGCCACACTCGATGTGCTGGTCAATTGCGCTGGCATGATCCGGCGCGCCAATACCGAGCATGACCCGGAGGTCTTCGCCCAGGTCATCGACGTCAATCTCAATGGCACCCAGCGCTTGTGTGCGCTGGCGCGCCCATTGTTGGCCAAATCGCGCGGGGCGATCGTCAACACCGCCTCGATGCGCAGTTTTTCCGGAGCGGCCGTCACGCCCGCCTATAGTGCTTCCAAGGGCGCAGTGATGCAACTGACCAAGTCGCTGGCGATCGCTTACGCCGAAGAGGGTATCCGGGTCAATGCGATCGCGCCAGGCTGGGTCGCGACCGCGCTCACCAAGCCGCTGCGCGACAACCCGGAAACCAACAAGGCGGTGCTGGAGCGCACGCCGATGAAGCGCTGGGCCGAACCGGCTGACATGGCCGGGCCGGTGATGTTTCTGTGCTCCCCGGCTGCCGCGTTCGTGACCGGCGTGATCCTGCCGGTCGACGGTGGTTACCTGGTGGTTTGAGCGTCCCGGCCATCAGCGTGCAGCGGTTCCGCCACGGTGGTCAACCATGCGCATGGGGCCGCGCTGTTTTCCTGAAAGCGGTGTCCGGTCCTGCAAGCTGAAGTCGCGGCCCGGGCCGGCGCCCGGCGATCGTCCGCGCAGAAGCGTTTTTCCTGCGTTTGTCCGGCGATCCTCGGGACATGGCGATGGTTATAAGTAATATGACCTATGGCATGTTCGTTCAACCAATCTGGTGGTCCCGGTTCGGTCACGGCAGCACCTGGCGCGGTCGCGGCAGGCGCGGCGCGACCGCGCACGCCTGTGTTGCGCGCAGCCGGAGGTCGCGATAGTCAGGCGCAGGCCGCGACTCGCGTCAAACTCGTGGCGTCGCTTCTGCTCTTGTTCGCGGCTGGTCATTGCCTGGCCCAGGCCGACCCTGGCGCGGCTGCGCGTGAAGCCGAGTACGACGCCCTGATCCGCTCCGCGCGTGACGCCGGCGCGGAGCAGGCGTTGCCGCGGCTGGATCAGCTGATCGCCCTGGAGCCCTGGAACCGGCGTTACCTGTACGACTTCGTGACTGTCCTGCACTGGGCCGGTCGCCATGCCGAAGCGGTGCGCTGGTGGCCGGTTGTGCGCGCCGGTCCGACACCTGCGCCGGCATATGCCCTGAAGGCGCTGGCGCGGTCGGCGCGCGAAACCGGATTCAACGACATTGCGCTGGCGGCCAATCTTGAAGTCATCGCGCGTGAGGCCGGCGATCTGGACGCACATTTGGGCGCAGTGCTTGCATATCGCGACGCCGGCCGGTTCGCTGCCGCGCGCGATCATGCACGCGCCAACCTGCCGCGCAGCGCCGGGCGCCTGACTGAACCAGGCCTGCCATTGGCACGCGCCCTGGCCGAGCTGCTTGAGGCAGGCGACGACGCCCTCGCCGCCGCCGCCCTGTACCAGGAAATTCTGGCCCTTGCGCCCGGCGATCGCGAGGCCGCACGCCGGCATGTGCTGTTGCTGGCTGACGCCGGCTTGCCGCAGCTTGCCTTGCAGGGGGTGGCGGCGAACGCGTCCCTGTTTTCCGCAGCCGAGGTGCAGCGCCTGCGACACGATCGCGGCGCGCGCCTGATCCAGTGGGGGGAACGACAGATCGCGGTTGACCGCCGCCGGCAGCGCTTTGCCGCCACCGAGCGCGCGCTGGCCGCCAATGCCGCCCTCATCGCGTCGGCGGCGCCGGGTGTTGTCGCCGCGACCGAGTTTGATCGTGTGGTTGCACTACGCGACCGCGTGCGCATGGTCGAGGCGCGCGCGCTGTTCGTCGATCTCGATCGGCGCGGCCACAAGTTTCCGGCCTATGTGCTGAGCGCCGCGGCGGATGCCTATCTTCATCTCGAGCAACCGGACCAGGCGCGCGAGCTATACCTGCGCGCGATCGCCACCGCCGGCAAGCGCGATCCCGGCATGCTGTTCGCATTGTTCTATGCCTATGTCGAGTGCGAGCGGCATGATCTGGCGCGCCAGGTTGCCGACGAGCTGCTGGCAGTGACGCCGCCGATCATCAATCGCGGCTTGAAAGGGGTCGAACTCGACAACCCCGACTACCCGGCGGCGATCAACGCCGGGGTCCTGCAACTGATCTTCAGCGACCGCCTCGATTCGGCACAGGCCACCCTGGCCGAGGCGCGTGCGCGCGCCCCGTTCAACTTCGCGTTGCGGGCGACGCAAGGCACGTTGCTGGCAAGTCGCGAGCTGCCGCGCGCCTCGCTTGCCGCCTTCGATGCCCTCTTGATCGACGACCCGGACAATCTGGCTGCGCGTATCGGCCGCGCCGAGAACCTGCTGACTCTCAAGGCCTTCGCGGCCGCCGGCGCGGAACTGACGCAACTTGCATACGACTATCCCGAGCACAAGGGTGCACAGGCAGCCAACCACAAGCTGACGGTTCATCAGAGCCCGTTGCTGACAATCGACACCACGCTGGGCCGCAGTCCGGCGGCCGGTGCGGCGGGCCCGATTGCCGCGCACGACACTGCGCTTGACGCGCACTACTACAGCAGCCCGATCGCCGAACACTATCGCTGGTTCACCCACCTGCGCTATGCCGGGGCACGAATCAGTCTCGATGGCAGCGACCGGGACTTGCGGCGCGACCGTGCCGGCATCGGCGTCGACCTGCGGCGGCCGGGCTGGGAAGGGCGCGCCGAACTTCACGCGGCGCTTGGCGGCAATGCGGCGAACGGCATCGCGCTGGCGCTCAGCCACGAGTTCAGCGATGCCTGGAAACTGGGGGCAAGAATGGACTCGAACACCGGCGATCTGGCCTGGCGCGCGATCGGCAATGGCATCAGCGCCCGTGCCGCCTCGCTCGAAGCGACCCATACTGTCAACGAGTCGCGCAATTTCCAGGCAAGCCTGGCGCGACAGGACTATAGCGACGGCAACCGCCGCAACAGCGTGCTGCTGGCGTGGCGCGAGCGCTGGATATCCGGGCCGGTGTACAAGCTGAGCTCGATTGTTTCGGGCGGGCTTTCCGGCAACAGCCGCGACGCGCAGTCGGTGCCTTACTTCAATCCCTCGCGCGATCGCGGCGTCGACCTCGCGCTGACCAATGAATGGTTGACCTGGCGGCGCTATACACGCGCCTTCACCCAGCGACTCACGCTCGGGATCGGCAGCTATGGCCAGAGCGCGGTCGCAAACAGCGCAGTGCACTCATGGCGTTACGAACATGAATGGACAAGCGATCGGCGCTTCAACCTGCGCTACGGCATCGGCAGTTCGCGCCATCCGTATGACGGCGTGCAGCAGACGCGCAATTTCCTGTACCTCAACCTCGCCTGGTCGCCGCCGTGGTAAGGCGCCTTGGCCGCTGGCTCGCGACCTGCCTGCTGCTGGCGGCAGCCGCGTCGCCGCATGCACAGGGCCTGAGCGTCGCGCCGCCGCCGGCACCGCTTTTGGCCATTGATCCGGCTGGCAGCTTCCGCGTGCTGTGCTATCACGATGTGCGCGACCGCCTGCGCGACAGCTTCGAGGTCGAGCCGGAAGCCACCGCGATCGATACCGGCGAACTGATTCGCCAGTTTTCATGGCTGCGCGAGAACGGCTATCAACCCGTCAGCGTTGAAGCCATCCTGCGTGCCCGGGCTGGCGGCCCGCCGCTGCCCGCCAGAGCGGTGTTGCTGACCTTCGACGACGGCTATCGCAGCGTCTACACCCGGGTGTTTCCCCTGCTCAAGCTGTTCGGTTATCCGGCGCTCATTGCCGTGGTGGGCAACTGGCTGGCCAGCGACAACACGGTGGCCTATGGTGACCTGATGTTGCCGCGCGACCGTTTCGTCACCTGGGCGGAAGTGCGTGAAATGCAGGAGTCAGGCCTGGTCGAAGTTGCCCTGCATTCGCATGATCTGCATCGCGGGGTCAACGCCAATCCGCAGGGCAACCGGATCCCGGCGGCGATCGCTCGACACTTCGACGCCGCCACCGCGCGTTACGAAAGCGAAGCCGCCTATCGCAGCCGGATCGAAGCCGATCTCAAGACTGGCGCCGATTTGCTGCAGGCGAAAACCGGCCGCCGGCCGCGCGTCATGGTCTGGCCCTACGGCGCCTATAGCCAGGCCGGTATCGACGCGGCGGCGGCGGCCGGCATGGCGGTCACGATGAACCTGGAGCCGGGGCCAAACACGCCGGACCAGCCGTTGTCGGCGCTGCGCCGCACCCTGGTGATGTTCAACCACAGCGAAGCGGACCTGATCGAAGCGCTGCGCCAACCCAATCAATACGATGGTCAGGCCCGCCCGATCGAGCGCGTGGTGCATGTCGACCTCGACTATGTGTACGACCCCGATCCGGCGCAACAGGAGACAAACCTGTCGCGGCTGCTGGAGCGGATCCTGATTCTCAAGCCCAGTACGGTCTACCTGCAGGCATTCGCGGATCCGGATGGCGACGGCGTCGCCGATCAGGTGTATTTCCCGAATCGCCATCTGCCGGTTCGTGCCGACCTGTTTTCGCGGGTTGCCTGGCAACTGCGCACCCGTACCGGGGTGCGCGTCTACGCGTGGATGCCGGCGCTGTCATTCCGGCTGCCGGCCGGCCACCCGGCGGCCGGCAGCGTGGTGCAGGTCGAGCCTGAAGCGCCGCCGGCGGCACGCGCCAATCGCCAGCATCGCCTGTCGCCATTCGATGCGCTGGCACGGCGCACGGTGACCGAGATCTTCCAGGACCTGGCGCGCCACGCGGTGTTTGGCGGCCTCCTGTTCCATGATGATGTCACCTTGTCCGACTACGAGGACGCCAGTCCGGCGGCGCTGCGCCAGTACCGTGCCTGGGGGCTGGACGGCTCGCCGCTGGCTATCCGCGCCGATGCGGGCATGCGCCGCGACTTCAGCGCGCGAAAAACCGCGTACCTGACCGCGTTCACCCTGGACCTGGTGCGTGAAGTGCGCAGGTACCATCCGGGCCTGTTGACCGCGCGCAATCTGTTCGCGCGTCCGGTGCTCGAGCCGGCGGCCGAAGAGTGGTTCGCGCAGTCGCTGCAGAGCTTTCTCGGCGCCTACGACTACACCGCGATCATGGCCATGCCGTGGATGGAGGGCGCGGCGGATGCCGATGCCTGGCTCGACAGCCTGGCCGCGCGGGTGAAGGAAGTGCCAGGCGCCCAGGAGCGGGTGGTGTTCGAGCTGCAAAGCGTCGATTGGCGCGATGGCCGCAGGATCCCGGCGTCGACGCTGGCGGCACAGATGCGCCGCCTGCATGCCACCGGCGCGCGGCATTTCGGTTACTACCCGGACGATTTTCACAACAATCATCCAGCGCTGGAAGTCATCCGCCCGGCGCTGTCGCTGGAAGCGCATCCGGTGCAACGGTGAAGCGCCATGCAGATTGACGCCAGCGCCCTGGTCTACGGCTTCGTTTTCTACTACCCGCTGTTCATGGCCTATATCTGGATGATCGGCGGCTTGGCCTACTACTTCCACTATGAGCGGCATGCGCTGACGGTCGGCGATCCGATGAGCCTGCTTGAGAACGTGCCGCGGGTGGCGATCATCGTGCCCTGTTACAACGAGGCCGACAACGTGCGCGACGTGATCGGCCACCTGTTCGGCATGCGCTACCCGGATTTCGAGATCATCGCGGTCAACGACGGCAGCACCGACGGCACCGGCGCGCTGTTGGACGAACTCGCAACCCGGGATTCGCGACTGCGGGTGATTCATCAGGCGACCAACCAGGGCAAGGCGGTCGGCCTGACCACCGCGGCCCTGATGGCATCGGCCGAGTATCTGGTGTGCATCGACGGCGACGCCATCCTCGATCATGATGCGATCCCCTGGCTGCTGCGGCATTTCGAGTCCGGCGCGCGGGTCGGCGCGGTGACCGGCAATCCGCGCATCCGCAATCGCTCGACCATGCTGGGTCGCCTGCAGGTCGGCGAGTTTTCGTCAATCGTCGGCCTGCTCAAGCGCGCACAGCGCACCTATGGCCGCATTTTCACCGTCTCCGGGGTGGTCACCGCGTTTCGCCGCACAGCACTTGCGCATGCCGGCTTCTGGAGCCCGGACATGCTGACCGAGGACATCGACATCTCCTGGAAGCTGCAAACCAGTTTCTGGGCGGTGCGTTTCGAGCCAAGGGCGCTGTGCTGGATCCTGATGCCCGAGACCCTGCACGGCCTGTGGCACCAGCGGCTGCGCTGGGCGATGGGCGGCGTGCAGGTGGTGGTCAAGTACCTGTGGATCACCCGTGCCTGGAAAGAGCGCCGCATGCTGCCGGTGCTGCTCGAATACTTCGTCAGCGTCACCTGGGCCTATGCGATGGCGTTCGTGATGCTGATGTGGATTGCCGGGTTCGTGTTCGACCTGCCGCCGCGCTGGCAGATCAGCCTGATTCCCGGCTGGCACGGCATCCTGATCGGCAGCACCGCGCTGCTGCAGTTCTTCATCGCCATGCTGATCGACCGCCATTACGACCGCCAGATCCTGCGTTATCACTTCTGGATGATCTGGTATCCGCTGGCCTACTGGATGCTCAACATGCTGACCACCGTGGTCGCTCTGCCGAAGGTGTTGTGGCGCGAAACCGGCAAGCGTGCGGTGTGGACCAGCCCGGATCGCGGCGTGCACCAGTCAGCGGCGGCGATCAAGGGGGTGGCCGCCGAAGAGTCCCGGGCAGCGCCGTGATGAACCTGATCATCGACAAGCCGGCGCTGCAGGCGCTGCCGGATCGTCTGGTGTGGGCGGCGGTGACCGCGGTGTTCTGGCTCATCTGGTTCTACCTCTGGTTGCCGTGGATCACCCTGGTGGCATGGGTCGTGTTTGGCTATACCGGTTACCTGCAATATCTGGTCTACGACACCCAGGTCGACAATGCCAAACTGTTCGGCGCCTACCTGTTGGTGATCCAGGGGCTTGGGGCGTTGTTGCTCGGCTGGGCGTTTATCGAGTGGTGGCGCTTTCATGGCCACGACCGGCGCCGCCGATCGCGCGACCTCGATGTCGCGCAACTGGCAGCCGCGTTCGAGCTTGATCCAGCGCGCCTCCTGGCCTGGCAGGGTGCGCGTCGGCTGGTGGTTTCACATGATGCCAACGGTCGTGTGATCAGCGCGGTCACCGGCGCGGCGGCGCTGATCGAAAGCCGCGTGAAACCTGGCGGAAATCAGCCCGCGGTCGAGCCACCCGCCCTATAGGTACCAGCCTCCGCGCCACTGTCGGCAAGCGCCAGACCCGACCGCCATCCCAGGCATCCGGTGCGTGCGCAACGCGCAAACACCCATGTATTCGGCCGTTGTCCGGGCGGCGTTCCTCGGTATAACGGGAGTTGCATCGGGAAAATCCTGAATTTGTCCGGAAAATCAGGGGCTTTCAGGGCTTTATTGAAGGCGTTGTCAAGTCCGGGTACGCGATAATCAAGGCACGCCACCGCCGGTGTACCAAAACCTCCGGCGTTTGAGTCATCGATCGATTTCTGGAGGGGAATGCGATGAATGATTCGCCCCCGCGTGATGCGCAGCATCGCGATTGGCGAACCTGCTTGGTTTGCGGCTTGATGGCCGCCATCGGCGCTTGTTTGAACCTGGCGGCATTGCTCTGGCCTGGCAGTGCCGTTCAGGCGCAGCCGGCGGCGCCGCTCGCGGTCGCGTTCCACTATGGCGCCAATCCGCCGCTCGATGAACTGAAGGCATTCGATATCGCGGTCATTGAGCCTGATCACGTGCCGGACCCGAAGCCCTATCGGCGTGAGGCCGCCGACGGTCCTTCCGAACTGTTCGCCTACGTATCGTTTGGCGAGGTGGTGCCATCGCGTGCCTACTTCAAGAGCATTCCACCGGCGATTCTCAAGGGAGAGAACCGCGACTGGGGAAGTTCGGTGGTGGACCAGACCGCGCCTGGCTGGCCCGGCTTCCTGATCGAGAACATTCTTGCCCCGCTGTGGCAGCGTGGTTACCGCGGATTCTTTTTCGATACCCTCGACTCTTACCATCTCATCGCCACCACCCCGGCGGCACGTGCGGCTCAGGAAGCGGCGATGGTGACCACTTTGCGCGCGGTGCGCGCGCGCTTTCCGGGCGTGCGCATGATCTTCAATCGCGGATTCGAGATCCTGCCGCAGGTAAAGGAAATGGTGACGGCGGTGGCCGCGGAATCGCTCTATCAAGGCTGGGACCAGGCGAAAAGGCAGTTTCGCGAGGTGCCGGCGGCGGATCGCGAATGGCTGCTCGGGCAATTGCAAACGGTGCGCACCAGCTTCGGACTGCCGGTGATTGCGATCGACTATGTGGCGCCCGCGCAACGCGGGCTGGCGCGCGAGACGGCAAAGCGGATTCTGGCGCTCGGCATTACGCCGTGGGTCGCAAATCCGGAACTCGACATGCTTGGTGTCGGGCGGGTCGAGGTTCTTCCGCGGCGCGTCCTGGTACTCACCGAGCGCCCGCAGGACAGTGCGGATTTTCACACATCGACCGCGCAGCGTTTTCTGGGCATGCCGCTCAATTATCTGGGCTATACGTACGAGTTTCTTGATCCGCGCACCGAATCCTTGCCGCCGGCGCCACTGCGCGGACGGTATGCCGGGATCGTCACCTGGCTTGCCGCCAGCCGACCGGAGGTCGATGCCAGGGTCGCGACCTTTCTGCACCGCCAAATAGCCGATGGAGTGCGGGTCGCGGCGTTCAATCAGTTGCCGTTCCCGCTTGATGCCACCGGCGCGCGACGCCTGGGCCTTGAAATTCCGCCAGCGCCGGCCGCAGGCCGGGTTGCCGTGGCGCAGCGTGACCCGATGATCGGTCTGGAGCGCGAGCCGCTGCCGAATCGTCGCAACCTGGTGGCGGTGCGCGTCGGATCTGCCGGGCGCAGCCTGATGCGGCTCGCCGACAGTGCCGGCAGTCTGTACGATGCGGCGGCGATTACGCCCTGGGGCGGCTACGTGCTGGAGCCTTTCAACTACACCGCGATCGAAGGGCGCGACCAGAACCGCTGGGTCGTCAATCCGCTGGAATTTCTCAAGGCGGCGTTCGCCCGCGATCAATTGCCGGTGCCCGATGTCACCACCGATGGCGGGCGTCGCATGTTGATTGTCCATGTCGACGGCGATGGCTGGGCGTCGCGCGCGGAAATGCCGGGCAGCCCGTATGCCTCCGATGTGCTGGCCCGGGAGGTGCTGGAGCGCTTCCGGGTACCGACCACGGTATCAGTGATTCAGGGCGAGATCGCCAGCGACGGCCTTTACCCGGCCCAGGCCGCAGCGCTCGAAGCAATCGCCAGGCGCGTCTTCCGCCTCGCCAACGTCGAGGCGGCCAGTCATTCTTATTCGCATCCGTTCGACTGGTCGCGGGTGGACGCGCCCGCGGTGCCGGGCGAAAGCGCGTATCACCTGGCGATCCCCGGCTATCGCTTCGACTTGAAGCGCGAGATCGCCGGCTCGATCGCCTATATCGACCGCACCCTGGTGCCCGCCGACAAGCCGGCGCGGGTGTTTCTGTGGACCGGCAATTGCGTGCCCCTGCAGGCGACGCTCGGTGCGGTTCAAGGCGCCGGAATCCTCAACATGAACGGCGGCGATACGATGATCAGCCGGTCTTTTCCATCCTGGACGGCGATCGCGGCCCAGGGCATTCGCAAAGGTCCGTGGTATCAGGTGTTCGCGCCGATGCAAAACGAAAACGTCTACACCAACAACTGGACCGGGCCGTTCTACGGGTTCGAGCGGGTGATCGAAACCTTTGAAATGACCGGGACGCCGCATCGATTCAAGCCGATCAACATTTATTACCACGTCTACGCGGCCAGCAAGGTGGCTTCGCTCAATGCCCTCAAGAAGGTGTACCAGTATGCGATGGCGCAACCGGTGACGCCGGTGTACGCCTCGGAGTACATCCGCAAGGTGCTCGACTTCGAAGCCATGGTGCTGGCCCGCGATCTGCCCTCGGACGAGGTGATCGTGCGCGGTGATGGTTCGCTGCGCACCTTGCGTGTCGACCCCGATGGCCGCCTGCCGGACCTGCGCGCAAGTGATGGGATTGCCGGCGTCGCCGCCGGACCGCAGGCACAGTACCTGACCCTCGCGGGCGCCCAGACGCGCCTGAACTTTCGCGCTTCCGGGCCTGTCGGGGCGGCGGGTCCGTTGGCCTACCTGGCCGATGCCAACGGTCGGGTCTCGGCGTTGCGGCGTGATGCCGACTCCATCGAGTTCACCCTGACTTCACACATGGCACCGACGTTTCGCCTGGCGCAGGCGGATCGTTGTTCGGTCACCATCAACGGCAGGCCGGCTCGGCCCGTCGACAAGCCGTCGGCTGCGCCCGGCATTTCACTGCAACGATATGACACCGACCCGGCCGGTCTCGGGCGCGCACCGCACCAACAAGTGGTACGCGTTCGATGCCTCCAATGAGCGCCTGAGCCTGTTTTCGCTGGCGGCGATCGGGGGCTTCGGCCTCGTGGTCGTGCTCGGCCTGTTTTTGATCTTTCCGCAAAGAGGGCTGGAGGATCAACTCGGCCGCACCAATCGCAGCGACCCTCTCACGGTCGAGTATCTGAAGGCGTTTCTGGCGGCGCAGCCGGACTCGCCGCGCCTGCGCCTGATGCTGGCGCGACAATTGATGCAGTTGGGCCGCTACGACGAAGCACGGATTGCGCTGCGGCCGTTTGCGGATGGCCCGACGAATGCGGCGCGGATCGAGGCGGAAATCCAGGAGTTCGACATGCGCGAGCGCGAAGCCTTCGGGCACCCGCCGAACTCGGAGCAGCGCCTGGCCGCCACCCGCGCAGCCGGGTTGCAGTTGCAGAAACTGGCGACAATGGCGCTTGGCGTCACGCAACTGGACTACCTTGCCAGGCGTGCGGTGGCACTGGGTGAAAACAGCGCCGCGATTGCCCTGTATCGCAGAATCGCCGCCGGCGACGCCACGCGAGCGCCGCAGGCCGATGCCGATGCGGCGCGGCTGGTGCTGGGACTGGGCAGCTACAGCGTCTCGGCACAGTTGTACTTTCGCGCCCAGGAGCGCTCGGTGACGGCGGCCCGCAAGCGCGAGTTCTACATGGCCGGGGTGCGTACCCTGATGGCCGGCAACCTGTACGATGAAGCGATCGTCGAGGCCGACCGCAACCTGGGCACCCTGGCGGACGATGCCGAGACCCTCAAGTTCCTGGCCCGCACCGCGCAGGCAGCGAACCGTGCCGACGCCGCCCAGCGCTATGTCCGGCGCTTGCTGCGCATGGCCTTGCTCGAGCGCTTGCGCCGTGCGCTGGCGCAAGACGGGGCGGCTGCGGTCGCTTGGGCGCAGCTTGCGGCCGGTGCCATGGGCGGGACCGCGGGCTTGTCGCGCTCGGCCATTGTGCGGGTCGGCAACACGCCGTCCGGACCGGCCGCGCCATTCGACGAAGAAAGTTTCACTCTTGGCTTCGATATTTTCCTGGCCGCCGGCAACCTGGTTGACGCCTATAAAGTGGCCGAGTCGGCGGTCGCACAGGTGCCGCAGTCGGCGGAGTGGCGCAAACGTTTCGCGCAGGTGGCCGAATGGCGGGGTGCGCCGCAGGTCGCGCTGGCGCAATGGCTGGCGCATGCGCGCATGACCGGCGCCGAGGCGAGCTGGGAAGCGGTACTGCGGCTTTCGCGCGGCTTGTTCGATGACCAGGCATTGCTGGCGGTGCTGACCCACAAACTGGGTCGCGAGCCGCACCGGGTAGAACTGCAGGAGGAGATTCTGGGCGTTCATGAACGGCTGGGCGACCCGGCGGCGGCGATCGCGTTCCTGCAGGCGCGCACCGGCGGCGCGCAGCGCCGCCAGAACTTGGAGCGCCTGGCACTGTTGGCCACGCGTGCCGGCCGTGATCAGCTGGCGTTCGATACCTGGCGCACCCTGCAGGCCGAATTCGGCCCCGCATTGCGCTATGCCACCCCGATCGCCGCCCACTACTACCTGACGGGTGACCTGCGTGCGGCGCTGGCGGCGCTGGAGCTGGTCGAGAAACTGGTCGCCATGGGCGAAACCGCCTACTGGCAGATGTTCGCCGAACTGGCACGGCTGCTGGAAATGGACGACAAGGCGATCGCCGGCTACCAGCGCCTGTTGGCATCCGAGAAATACTCGGAAGGGGACCTGCAGAACCTGATCGCACTGCTCGACGCGATGCGTCCCGACCAGGCCGCGAAAGTCGCCGAGTTCGCGTTTGCCAAATTCCGCCGTACCGACCTGGCGTTGCAGGTGATGTACCAGCACGCACGCGGTGCGGCGCATCCGGCGATCGCGCGCTTCCTGCGCGAGCTGCCGCCGGATATCCGCGCCGAGCTTGAGCGCGACCCGCGCTTCCTCGCCGCGCGCGCCAGTCATCTGCAGGCGCAGGGCGACTTGCGCGGCGCGCTGGCCGATCTGATCGCCACCGATGCACGCGAGCCGCGCAATCCGGATACCCAGGCGGCGATCGTCTGGGCGTTGATCGCGTTGCGCGACGCCGCCAGGCTGCAGGCGGTGCTGGTCTCCCTGGCGCCAGCAGCCGAACGCGAGCCGCGCCTGTGGGGGCCGTTTGCCGCCGCGCACATGACGCTGAATCGCCAGGCCGATGCCCTGCGCTGGTTTCGCAAGCAGGCTGCTGCCGACAGCGAGCACAAAAACGACTACCTGTGGCTGATGGCGTTCGCCGAATGTCTCGATGCCAATTCCCAACCGGATCTGGCCTGGCGCATTCGGCGCCGGGTCTGGCTTGAGCTGCGTCGCCCGGAGGTGCTGGCGACGATTCGCACCGACCTGCTGGTGTCGATGCGCGATCGGCTGGCGGCCCTGGCGCAAGTGTTTGTCGTCGGCGATCGCGCCAAACTGCTGGTCGAGCGCCTGTTGCAGGCTGACCTGGAGGAACTGAAGAAGCCGCCACCGCCGGCGCCGCTGCCGGCGACCGGCGCCGAATTGGTCGCCGCGCTCGAAGCCGGGTTGGCAGCCGGGATGCCGCAGGCCGCGGCGAACCCGGCCGCAAGTCTGCCCGAAGGCTGGTTCACCCGCGATGGCGGCGCCACGACATTGCGCTTCCCGGCGGCCGACAACGACGCCACGGTCAAGGAGTTGGCGCTCGCCTGGGCGCTCAACAACGAGGCGCATGAATTGGCACGGGTCTGGCTCGTCACCCGTTTCGCCGGCAATCTGGCGCGCCCCCTGTGGGGCCAGTTGTCGGTCGCCCTGGCCGGCGCCGATCGTGACACCCTGACCCGCCTGATCGACGATCTCCCGGACTGGTTGCCGATGTACGACCGGGTCGAGGCGGCGTTGAATATCGGCCGCCCGGCGCTCGCGCGCACCCTGGCCTTTGAACAACTCGATCACCTGCAGTTCGACGAGCAATTGCATCTGCGCTTCACCAACATGGCAACCGACGATCCGGCACGTGTGGCCGGCGCGCTGGTCGGCATCCGCCAATCGCCACTGGCGATCGCGCAGACCCGGCTCGAAGCCAGCGCCGACCTTTCGCCGCGCCTGAAGCTGGGCTTGAGCCTTACCGTCAACCGCCAGTCGACCCAGGATGAAACCGTGTTGATCAACGTGCCGCAGACCGATGCCACCGCGTCGGCCTATCTGCGCTACCAGAGCGGCCGTGGACCATTGACGCTCAGCATCCAGCACCGCAGCGCAGTGCGCGAGATCAACGGCATGAAGCTCGAGTACGACCTGGCGCTGGCGCCGCGCCTGCGCCTGGCCGGCAGCGCGGGCTATCAGCAGACCGCGATCGAGACCGCGATCCTGCGCGTCGGTGCGATGAAGAACAGCGTCGCCAATACGCTGACCTGGGCGATCGCCAATCGCGAGTACTTGCGTGCAGGCCTTGCCTGGAGCAGTTTTCAGTCGCAAAGTGGGGCCGCGCTTGGCAGAAGCACCGTCTACAGCCTGGAGGCCGGTCACCGGATTCGCATCGAGTATCCGGATTTCAATGTCCGCGTGTTCGGCACCCGCACCAATCTGGCGGCCAGTGCCACCGACGACGCCCTGATGGCGGGGCTGCGACCAGCGCTGCTTGCCACCGGCAGCGATGTCTACCTGCCCGCGAGCTCGACCCAATGGGGTCTCGGTTTCGGTTGGGGCCAGTATCTTCAGGAGCGTTACTCGCGCGCCCTGCGACCATTCTTCGATTTCACCCTGTTTCACAACAGCATCACCGGCAATGGCCGCAGCGTCCGCCTGGGCGCCGTTGGCAGCCTGGCCGGGCAGGATCACGCGGTTTTTTACATCGGGCAATCAACCGGCACCCCAGGGGCGCCGCAGGGACTGCGCGAATTCGGCCTTACCTACCAATGGTTCTATTGAAGGACAATCCGTCATGAACATGCGAAAACACCTGTCGACCTGGGTCTTGCTGTCGCTGGCCTGGCTTGCTGCCTGCACCACCGTCGATATCGGCGCGCCACCTGCATTCGACCGCGGCGCGAAGTGGGTGCTGCTGCCGATCATGAACCATACCGAGACGCCGCAGGCGGGCTTGCGCGCGGAAGCGATCATCGACGCGGTGCTGCGCGCCAATGGCGTGCGCGACTTGCGCCGCTATCCGGCAAACCTCAACAACGAAACACTGTTCGAGCCGCTCGACCGCAAGCAGATGGAGGCGGCGCGCGCCTGGGCGAAGTCCGCGGGCGCGCGCTACGCGGTGGCCGGCGCGGTCGACGAATGGCGCTACAAGGTCGGCATCGACGGCGAGCCGGCGGTCGGCATCGCGCTCGATGTGATCGATGTCAACAGCGGCGAAGTGATCTGGAGCGGCGCCGGCGGCAAGACCGGCTGGAGCCGCGAGGCGCTGTCCGGTGTCGCACAACGCCTGATCCGGCAATTGCTGCTGCCGGTGATCGGCGCGGCGCGCTGACTGCGAGCCGATGACCTCATCCGAACCGGCGGGTCCGAACCGCAATCTGCCGCGATTGTGGTTGCGGGCGCTGTTGTTGCGCTTTTTCCCCGGCCAGCAGGTGACCGAGGAGCCGGCCTGGATCTGGCTGTGGGCCGGTTTCGAGGCGGTGCTGTTCGGCGTCGCCGCGCTGACGGTCGCATTCTGGCTCAACCCCGCCGACCCGTTTGGCACCACTTCCGAGTTTCCGTGGCTGTGGCTGGTGCCGGCCGTGGTGGCGATGCGTTACGGCAGCGTGATCGGACTGGTGTCGGTTCTGACCTATTCCGGCTGCTGGTTCGGCCTCGAGTTGCTGCAGCTGGTCACGCCGGTGTTTCCAAAGGCGTATTTTCTTGGCGGCCTGATTCTGGCGTTGATCTGCGGCCAGTTTGCCGACGTCTGGAACTCTCGACAGCGCCGCCTGCGTGCGGTCAACGCCTATCTCGATGAACGCCTCAATACGCTCACCAAGAGCCATTTTCTGTTGCGCCTGTCGCATGAGCGGCTGGAGCAGGACCTGCTGGCCAAACCATTGACCTTGCGTGAAACCCTGGTGCGACTGCGTTCGCTGTCGACCCTCGACCGGAATGAGGCGCTGCCGGGCGCCAACGAGTTCCTGCAGTTGCTGGCGCAAAGCTGCCAGCTCGAAGTGGCCGCGGTATTCGCCTTGCGTCGCGACGGCACCTATGAACCGGAGCCGGCCGCCAAGCTGGGCCCGGCACGGGCGCTCGACCCGGCTGATCCGCTGCTCAACTACGGGCTTGAGCAGGGTGACCTGGTGCATGTGCAGATGGCCCAGCCCGGCGCCCGCGAGTTCGATCACAGCCGCTACCTGATCTGCGCACCGATGTTCACCGCCAGCGGTTCGCGGGTCGGGTTGGTGGCGGTCGAGCGGGTACCGTTTTTCGCCCTCAACTACGATACCCTGCAACTGTTCACCGTGTTGCTCGGCTATTACGCCGACGGCGTCGAAGCCGGCCAGGAAACCCGCCAGCTGATCAACCGCGTCAGCGCCTGCCCGCCGGAGTTCGCCCTCGACCTGGTGCGCCTGACGCGCATTCGCAACAATGCCGACATCCAGTCGGCGATGGTGGCGCTGGTGTTTGATGACAACCCGCGCGGCGCCGATATCTACGCGCATGTAAGGCGCCTGAAACGCAACATGGATGTCGGCTGGGAACCGCATGTTGCCGGCAAGCGGGTACAGATTTCGCTGTTGCCGCTTGCCGGGCCGGCCGCGGTCGAGGGCTATCTCGCGCGCATCGAAGCCCTGGTGCAGGCGCAGTTCGCGGTCGATTTTTCAGGCGCCGGCATCGTTGCGCATATCGTTGCGCTGGGCGCTGCGTCGCCGTCCGATGCGCTGTCCGGCCTGCTGGCGAGGTGCCATGCTTAAGCAATGGTTTGGCGCGGCTTCGTTCGAGCTTGGTTCGATCGCCCTGCTGTTCTCGAGCACCAGCAGCCCCGCCGTGCTCGCAGCCTACTTTGGCACGCATGCCATCGGCAGTGCCTTGCTTTCGCTGGCGCTGCTGCCCCTGGTGCCCGAGCGCTACGCGCGGCCGCGGATCTGGTTATTTGTATTTCTGTTTTCCTTCAATTTTTTCGTGCCGATCGCAGGTCTGGTGTGCGTGATCGGCGGGCTGGCGTTTTCGCTGGTCCTGCCACGCTTCACCGCCGCCGACCTCTACGGCAAGGTAGGCGCACCGAAATTCACCACCCATCGCAATACTGAAGGCACCGGCTTTCGTGGTGGCCAGGTCCGCGCGCAGCTGGGCAACGATGAAGCGCCGGTCGGCGGCCGGCTGCAGGCGCTGGCGGCGGTGCAGAACACGCCGGCGCGCATGACCGGCGGCATCCTGCGCGAGCTGCTGGCCGACCCGATTGACGACGTGCGGCTGTTGGCCTACGGCATGCTCGATGGCAAGGAGAAAGCGATCTCCTCGAAAATCCAGGCCGCCCGCGAAGCCCTGGCCGGGACGCAATCGGCGGACGAGCGGCGCATCACCAACAAGCAGATCGCCGAATACTACTGGGAGCTGGTGTATCAGAACCTGGTGCAGGGCGACATGCTCAAGTTCGCCGCCGCCGAGGCGCTACGCCACGGCCAGGATGCGCTTGCCATCGACGGCGACGACAGCGGCCTGTGGTTCATGCTCGGGCGGCTCGCGCTGGTGATCGACGACTTCGAGCAGGCGCGAGTCGCGCTGGACCAGGCGGCGGCGTTCGGCTTTCCGCGCGAACGCATGCTGCCCTACCTGGCCGAACTGCTATTCCGCCAACGCCGGTTCTCCGAGGTACGCGTTCTGTTCGGCGAGTTGCGCGGCAAGCCGGCGGCGCCTGCACTCCTGGCCTTGCGGCGTTACTGGGGCCCGGTATGAGACACCCGTCGCGGAGCATGGCACGCAATGGAAAAAGGGCAATCCAATGAGCACCGCACCGGTGTTTCCGACGGCCGCCTCATGCGACATCATGCTCCTGCTCGAGGGCACCTTTCCCTATGTTTCGGGCGGGGTGTCGTCCTGGGTCAACCAGATCATTCGCGGCTTTCCCGAATACACCTTCGGCATCTGCTTCCTGGGCAGCCGGCGCGATGACTACGGCGACATGCGCTATCAGTTGCCGGCCAATGTGGTGCACCTTGAGTGCCATTACATCCACGACATGCAGGACGCGCCGAAGCCGGCGGCGCAGGCAGGTGATCGCGCCACCTTCGACACCATGAGCGAATTTCATTCGGCGGTTCGTGGCGGCAACCGCTGTCCGGCGGCGGCGATCAAGGCGCGTGAACTGTTCGCCCGCCTGTTGCCCGAACTGGGGCCCGGCGGAAAGCTTGACGAAAGCGCGTTCCTGCACGCGCGCGCATCCTGGGAATACACCACCGCGCAATATCGCGAGTTCTGCACCGATCCTTCGTTTGTCGACTATTTCTGGACCATCCGCATCATGCATGCGCCGATCTGGCGCATGGTGCGGGTGGCGAAAAACCTGATTACGGCGCGCTGCTACCACAGCATCTCGACCGGTTACGCCGGATTCCTCGGCGCCATCCTGAAGGCGCAGACCGCGCGGCCGCTGCTGCTGTCCGAACACGGCATCTACACCAAGGAGCGCAAGATCGACCTGTTCCAGAGCGAGTGGATCAAGGATAACCGCGGCGTGTTCGAGAAGGACGCCTCGCAGGTGTCGTACTTCCGCGAGTTGTGGATCCGCTTTTTCGAAGCGCTCGGGCGCATGTGCTACGAGGCCTCGGACCAGATCGTGGCGCTGTACGAGACCAACCGGCTGCGCCAGGTGGCCGACGGCGCCGATGCCGGTCGCACCATGAACATTCCGAACGGCGTGGACATGAAGCGCCTGTCGGCACTGCGCGCGCTGCGCCCGGCGGCGCCGCCGAAGGTGTTGTGCCTGATCGGCCGGGTGGTGCCGATCAAGGACGTCAAGACTTTCGTGCGCGCCATGCGCACCGTGGTCAACCTGCTGCCCGAGGCGGAAGGTTGGATTGCCGGGCCTGAGGATGAGTCGCCGGAATATGCCGCCGAGTGCCGCAATATCGCCTTGAGCCTGGGACTTGAACACAACGTCAAGTTCCTCGGCTTCCAGAAGATCGACGAACTGATGCCGAAGATCGGGCTGGTGGTGTTGTCGTCGATCAGCGAAGCGCTGCCGCTGGTGATTCTGGAAGGCTACGCCGCCGGCGTGCCGTGCGTGGCCACCGACGTCGGCTCCTGCCGGCAACTGATCTACGGCTTGTCGCCGGAAGATCGTGCCCTGGGCGTGGCGGGCGATGTGGTGCGCATCGCGGATGCGCCGGCGTTGGCGCAGGCGGCGGTCAACCTGCTCGCCGATCCGGCGCGCTGGAACAGCGCCCAGGCCGCCGGCATCGCGCGGGTCGAGCGCTTCTATACCCAGGACCTGATGTTCGGCCAGTACCGGACGCTGTACCAGCGTGCGATCGGCGGCGCGCGCGACACAGCCGCGACGCGGGGGTAGGCGATGGCCGGCATCGGGTTCGAACTGCGGCGCCTGCTCAAGCGCGACAACCTGCTCGGGCTGATCCAGGCCTATGGCTATGCCGGGGTGATCAGTTCGGGGCCGTGGGTATTGTCGATTGTCGGCATCCTGATCATCGGCATTCTGAGTTATGCGGTGGTGCTGCCGGACTATCGCATCGTGCAGTTCCAGGTAACGGTGACCTACATCATCGCCATCTCGCTGATCCTCACCGGGGTGTTCCAGCTGTCGTTCACCCGTTTCTCTGCCGACCGCCTGTTCGAGCACAAGAAGGACATCATCCTCACCAACTTCCACGCGGTGGCGCTGGTGGTGACGGTGGGGTCAGGCCTGATCGGGGTGGCAGCGATCATGTTCCTGTTTCCCGAACAGTCGCTGCTGTTTCGCCTGATGGCGGTGGCCGGCTTCGTGATCATGAGCAATATCTGGATCGCCACCATCTTCCTGTCCGGAATGAAGCACTATCGCGAGATCGTCTGGCTGTATTTCGTCGGCTATGCGATGACCGTGATTGCAGCGCTGGCCCTGCGCGGGCTTGGCCTCGAAGGCCTGGTGATCGGCTTCGTGATCGGCCACGCCGCCCTGTTGCTCGGCATGTTGTCGCTGATCCTGCGCAACTACACCGCCGAGCGCTTCATCTCGTTCGAATTTTTTGACCGCGACCTGATCTATCCGTCGCTGATGGCAATCGGGTTTTTCTACAACCTCGGTGTGTGGGTCGACAAGTTCATGTTCTGGTATTTCCCGGCCACCAGCCAGGCGGTGATCGGGCCGTTTCGCGCATCCCTGATCTACGACCTGCCGGTGTTCCTTGCGTATCTGTCGATCATTCCCGGCATGGCGATTTTCCTGGTGCGGCTGGAAACCGATTTCGTCGAGTACTACGACGCGTTCTACAACGCGGTGCGCGAGGGCGGTTCGCTGGAGATGATCGAGGAATACCGCAATGGCATGGTGGAGACGGTCAAGCTGGGAATCTACGAGATCGTCAAGATCCAGACCATCGCGGTGCTGCTGATCGTCGTCACCGGCCGCGCGATCCTCGAGTGGCTGGGCATCTCGACGCTCTACCTTTCGCTGCTTTATGTCGACGTCGTCGCCGCTGGCCTGCAGGTGGTGTTTCTCGGCATCCTCAATGTCTTCTTCTACTTAGACAAGCGGCGCATCGTGTTGTTTCTCACCATCGCCTTTGTGGTGCTCAATTTCGTGTTGACCGCGATCACCATCAAGCTGGGGCCGCCGTACTACGGCTATGGTTTCGCGCTGGCGCTGTTGATCGTGGTGATGATCGGCGCCTACCGGCTGTCGCGCACGCTGGCGCGGCTGGAGTATGAAACATTCATGCTGCAATAGGCCGGGCTAGCGGCAGAGGCGCAGGGGAGACGCCTGATGCTGTGAACTTGGTCAGAGACATGTCTTGCACGGGCTAAATCCCGAGCAGGGCGGCGCCGATCACACCGGCCGAGTCGCCCAGCACATTGCGCACGATCGGTGTCGTCATCTCATCACTGAATAGGCGTTGCGCGACTGCGGCCACGCCGCGGTCGTACAGGCCGTCGATGTTCGACAGGCCGCCACCCAACACCACCACATCCGGATCGAGCACCGCCATCAGGTTGGCGACGGCCTGACCGAAGTTCGCATGGAAGGCATTCATCGCGGCGACGCAGTCAGCCTCACCGGCCGCGGCACCCGCGACAATCTGCATGGCGTCCAGTGAACGCCCATATCGTTCGCGAAAACGGCGGGCAAGCCCGCTGCCGGAAATGAAGGTTTCGACACAGCCCCGGGCGCCGCAATAACAAGCCGGGCCGGCCGGGTCGATCACCATATGCCCCCACTCGCCGGCCAGCGCCTGCGGGCCGCTACGCAAGCGCCCGCCGATGACGATGCCGCCGCCGCAACCGGTGCCCATGATCACGCCGAAAACACAATCGTAGCCACGGCCCGCGCCCTGCAACGCTTCGGCCAGGGCAAAGCAGTTGGCGTCGTTCTCGACCCGCACTGGGTGGTGTAGCGCGCTTTCCAACAGGGACTTGAGCGGCAGACCGTTGAGGCCGACGGTATTGGAATTCTTCAGCAGGCCGGTCTTCCTGGAGATCGCGCCCGGGGTGCCGATGCCGACGCTGTGCGGCGCGTCGTCAATGGCGTAGACCAGGCCTGCATACAAGTTGGCGATGCGAGCGACGATATGCACCGGCCCGCCGTCGGCTTCGGTGGCGATGCGCAGGCGCTTGATCTCGAGCCCGTGCGAATCGAGCGCGATGCCTTCGATCTTGGTGCCACCAAGGTCGATTCCGAGTCTGCAAGCGTCGCCCTTGCTCATGGTGTTTGCCCGTCCGCCTTGACCGTGCCAATCACCCGCACGCCGGCCTTACCGTCGCGGCGCGATGGCGCCACCACTACCGCATCACCAGAATTAGGATAGATGCCGGTGACCGTTGTGACGATCACTTGGTGGGTCACCAGCACAAGGGGGCGCATACCGGGCTTGATGGCCGCGATCCGCGCCAGAATGTCGGTCGTTTGCTTTTGCTCGGTGCTGCGATCGCGCACGAACGAATTGAGCGCCGGCCAGTCGCGGGCGGCGCCGAATGCCAGCGCGGCGGTCTCGCGGCAACGGCACCACTGGCTGGTCAGTACCTCACCCGCAATCAGGCCCAGCGCTTTCATCTTGATACCGATGCGCCGCGCTTCGTCGCGCCCGGCGTCCGAAAGATTGCGCTGGGTCGCGCAGTCGTCCAGCTTGAAATGGTCGGGGTCGAAGGTGCCGGGTGCGGTCGCGTGGCGCATCAGGATGGCGACGCCGCCTGCTTTGAAAGCGTCGGCCACGACATCGGCGTGCGCAGTCGATGCCGGCAGAAGCAGGATTGTCAGGAGTTTGGCCCAAAAGCGCATGGCAGAAGTTTCGGTTCGACAGGGGTTTCGAGAGGGCAGGCGCCTATAATTCTGGCTCAATTCGAGGCGTGATGAACAAATCTGACTCCCCGTGGCGCTTTTGCGTGGCGCCGATGATGGACTGGAGCGACCGGCATTGCCGGTATTTCCATCGCCTGCTGTCTCGCCATGCCCGCCTGTACACCGAAATGGTCACCACCGGCGCCCTGATCCATGGTGATGTGCCACGCCACCTTGATTTCAGCCCCGAAGAACATCCGCTCGCGCTGCAACTCGGCGGCAGCGAACCCGCCGACCTCGCGCATTGCGCACGCCTGGCGGTGCGTTGGGGCTATGACGAGGTCAATCTCAATTGCGGCTGCCCGTCGGAGCGGGTGCAGCGCGGCGCGTTCGGCGCCTGCCTGATGGCCGAGCCTCTGCTGGTGCGCGATTGCGTCAAGGCGATGGTCGACACGGTGGCGATCCCGGTCACTGTCAAACACCGCATCGGCATCGACCGCGAGGACAGCTATGCCTTCGTGCGTGATTTCGTCGGCACCGTGGCCGATGGCGGCGCCAATGTCTTCATCGTGCACGCGCGCAGCGCCTGGCTCAAGGGCTTGAGCCCGAAGGAGAATCGCGAGGTGCCGCCGCTGCGCTACGATTTTGCGTCGGCGCTCAAGCACGATTTCCCGCACCTGACCTTCGTGCTCAACGGCGGCATTGCCGATCATGCGGCGGTGGTGGCCGGGCTCGATCTGGTCGATGGCGTGATGCTCGGGCGCCATGCCTATTACGAACCGTGGTTCATGGCGCAGGTTGATCAACTGTATTTCTGCGATCCGGCGGCGCAGATTTCGCGTGCCGATGTGGTGCTGGCGATGCGTGACTACGCCACCCGTGCGGTGGCTGCCGGCGCGCCGCTGCGCGCCGTGACCCGCCACATGCTGAGCCTGTATCAGGGCATGCCGGGCGCGCGCATCTGGCGGCGCATGCTGTCAGACAGCCGGGCGTTGGCCGTCGGCGATGCCAACCTGATCGTAGCCGCCGCCGCACAAGTGGCGCCACAGCGCATGGCGGCATGACGCCGCCGGCCGCGACCAGTGAATTCTGCATTGTTCGCGGACCAAACATGCCGGTGGCGAACCGGGCTTTTTTGGGAATGACGGAAAGAAGCGGGGTTGATTGCCGATGATCATTGAGTCGCTGCTCGATACCGACCTCTACAAGTTCACCATGATGCAGGTGGTGCTGCACCAGTTCCCGGGTGCACAGGTCGAATACCGATTCAAATGCCGCAATCCCGGCGTGCAACTCGCGCCCTACGTCGAACAGATCAACGCCGAGATCGCCAGCCTCTGCACCTTGCGGTTTACCGGGCCGGAGCTCGCCTGGCTGCGCACCCTGCGCTTCATCAAGAGCGACTTTGTCGACTTTCTCGGCCTGATGCAGTTGAACGCCAGGTATGTGGAAGTCGTCGCGCGCGACGACGGCGGCATCGATGTGACCATCAAGGGGCCGTGGCTGCATACGATCCTGTTCGAGATTCCGCTCCTGGCGATCATCAACGAGGTGTACTTCCGCAACACGCAGCCGAACCCCGACTTCGTAGAAGGCCGCCAGAGACTGCGCGCCAAGACCACGCTGGTCGCCGGCGACCCGGCGCTGGCCGACATGCGCATCGCCGATTACGGCACGCGGCGGCGCTTTTCGCGCGGCTGGCACGAAGAGGTGGTGCTCACCATGCGCGATCGACTCGGCGCCAATTTCGCCGGTACTTCCAACGTGCTCTACGCGATGCGCCACGGCATCACGCCGCTGGGCACCATGGCGCATGAATACCTGCAGGCAGCCCAGGCGCTTGGGCCGCGCCTGCGCGACTCGCAAACCTTCGCCTTCGAGCGCTGGGCCGCCGAGTACCGCGGCGACCTCGGGCTGGCGCTGTCGGACGTCTACGGCATCGCGCCGTTCCTGCGCGATTTCGATCTCTACTTCTGCAAGCTGTTCGACGGTGCGCGCCACGACTCCGGCGACCCGTTCGACTGGGGCGAGCGGCTGATCGAGCACTATCGCAAGAACCGTGTCGACCCGCGCACCAAGGCCTTTGTCTTTTCCGACGGCCTCACCGTGCCGATTGCCATCAGCCTTTACCAGCGATTCTGCGGACGGGTGCAGACCGCCTTCGGCATCGGCACCAACTTCACCAACGATCTTGGCTACACCCCGCTCAACATCGTCATCAAGATGGTTCGCTGCAACGGCCAGCCGGTAGCCAAGCTGTCGGATTCGCCGGACAAGAACATGTGCGACGACGAGCGCTACCTGGCGTATCTGCGGCAGGTGTTCGAGATTCCGCAGCCGGTGTGATGAGAGGCTGCTATTGCCATGAAACGTGCGCTGTTCATCTGTAGTCAGAATCGGCTGCGAAGTCCGACTGCCGAGCAGGTATTCTCATCCTGGCCCGGCCTCGAAGTGGCGTCGGCCGGGTTGAATCCTGGTGCGCAAACGCCAGTGAGCGCAGAGCTTCTTGAATGGGCCGATGCTGTTTTCGTCATGGAGAAGTCGCACAGGAGAAAATTGTCGAAGAAGTTTCGCGCCAGCCTTAACGGCAAGCGTGTGATCTGCCTCGATATTCCCGACGACTATGAATACATGGATCCGGTTTTGGTGAAACTCCTGGGCATCAAGGTTTCGCCATTTCTACCGCGCATCTAGTCGTGGATTGCTCCTGTTCCATCGGATCTCTCGTGCGGATTCAGCTACTGTCACTGTGCAGGCGGTCCGACCTCTGATGTGTTGGAACACGCGGGTTGATTTGACTGCGACCATGGCTTCGTCCATGATCCTGCTGCGGTGGTCCTTTCAAGCGGAGCAAAAGGTGGCGACACCCGGCGCTCTCCGCAGGGTTCCCCTGCGGCATTGAATGCAGTTGAACAATTCGCAGCATGTGCGGCACTGCGCGCTGCGCAGAATTGCACATGCCACGACCAGTCTGGTTGAAAGGGCTGCCGCACCCGATTCGCACCATCATGAACCAGGCCAATCAACAGAACCGGGTGGCGCGCGGTCTCGCCGACGCGCTGATCACCGCTGACAACAACAGGGTGGCAGCCAAAACACGGCTCGCTAGCGCTCTGGGGCGGGAATGGCGCTGGCTGGATGCCATGGTCACCGCGGTTCATCGGAAATTCGGCGTTTATGCCGGCCCCGGCCTCGCTGCACTGGTCGAGCCGCTGGTCCTGTTGATCGCTCGGCATCGCGGGTTTGTCGGCGCCTGGGACGGGCAGGTCCGTGCGCCGCAGCTATGCGGCTATTTCGTTGCGCCAAGAGTGATGCAGGCACGGGCTTATCCGACTTGTCAGTGGGCGGTGCCCGATTTACCGACGACGACCGATCTCGCGCACTGGCTAGGTTTGCATGACAGCGAGCTCGACTGGTTTGCGGCGCAAAATGGTTTTGCGCATGCCGACAGCGAAGCCTTGCGCCATTATCACTACCGATGGATCAAAAAGCGCAACGGTTCCCTGCGACTTCTGGAGGCGCCGAAGAGTCGGCTGAAGGCGATCCAGCGGAGAATCCTCAAGGGCATGCTTGAGTTTGTGCCGCCGCATGAAGCCGCGCACGGCTTTCGCGCGCGCCACTCGTGCCTCAGTCATGAGAGCCAGCACGCCGGGCAGGCGCTGGTGCTGCGCATGGACTTGCGTGATTTCTTCGCCAGTGTTTCAGCTGCGCGGGTACATGCCATGTTCTGTTCGCTAGGCTATCCCAAGGCGGTGGCATGGAAACTGACGGGTTTGTGCACACACGCCGCATCGCGATCCCACCTGATCGCAGCAGCCACGGGCCTGCCGCTGCAATGGCGGACGCTCAATCCATATTCGGCACCACACTTGCCGCAAGGCGCACCGACGTCCCCAATGCTTGCCAACCTGTGTTCGTTCAAACTTGATTTACGGCTTGCTGCCCTGGCTGACGATGCCGGCGCGGCATACAGCAGATATGCCGACGATCTGACCTTCTCGGGAGATGTCGCGTTCGCGCGTGGCGCTTCGCGTTTGGTCGACGCGATCACGCCTGTGCTTGTGGCTGAAGGATTCGCGATCAATCCGGTGAAGACCCGCCTGATGCGCGGTGGGCAACGGCAAACTGTTGTGGGTCTGGTGGTGAATCATCACCCCAACATTCGGCGCGTGGAGTTTGACCGGCTCAAGGCAGTATTGCATCAATGCATTCGCGACGGGCCGGATATCCAGAATCGCGACGACGTGCCTGATTTTCGGGCGCACTTGCAGGGGCGGGTCGCGCATCTGGCGCACGTGCATCCGGCACGCGGGGCAAGACTGCGTGCGATGTTTGAAAGTATCGCGTGGCGCTCGGCCGGCGGCACCTGAGGCGGGATTTTCACAATGGCTTGATGACGGGAAATCGACGGTGATCAAGGGCTGACGGGCGATCGCTCGAACATCTCGCCCGGCCGCACTACAATTGTGTTCTTCAACCCATTTCCCGATCAAGCCATGTCGTCACCCCGACTCTCGCACCGCGCCTCCGCTCTCGGCACCGAAAACGCCTTTGTCGTCCTGGCCGAAGTCACCGCCTTGCAGCGTGCCGGGGCCGACATCATTTCCTTTTGCATCGGCCAGCCGGACTTTCCGACCCCGGTCAACATCCAGGACGCGGCGGTCAAGGCGATTCGCGAGGGCCGGCACGGTTACACGCCGTCGAACGGCATTCCCGAGTTGCGCGAGGCGATCGCGCTTGAGGTCAACCGCATGCGCGGCCTCAATGTCGTGGCCGACGACGTGGTGGTCGGCTCTGGCGCCAAGCCCTTCATCGCCTACGCGATCCTGTCGACCACCGACTTCGGGACCGGTGACGAGGTGATCTACCCCAATCCGGGGTTCCCGATCTACGAATCGCAGATCGTCGCCAATGGCGCGGTGCCGGTGCCGCTCGGCCTGAAGGAAGCGCGCAAGTTCGCCTTCGACCCGAATGAACTCGAAGCCGCGATCACGCCGCGCACGCGGATGCTGATCCTCAACACCCCGCACAACCCGACCGGTGGTTCGTTGAGCGCGCAGGACCTGGCGGACATCGCCGCGATCCTGCGCCGCCACCCGCAGGTGTGGATCTATGCCGACGAAATCTATTCGCGCCTGATCTATGACGGTGCATTCCAGTCGATCGCCGCCTTGCCCGGCATGCTGGAGCGCACCATCATTTCCGACGGCGCATCGAAAACCTGGGCGATGACCGGCTGGCGCATCGGCTATGCGGTCAACCGCGCGCTGGCGCCGACCTTCACGCGCTGGGTCACCAATACCGAATCCTGTGCCTCGCACATCAGCCAGTGGGCGGCGGTCGAGGCGCTCAACGGTCCGCAGGAAGCGGCCGAGATGATGAAAGCCTCGTTCCTGAAGCGCCGTGACCTGATCGTCGGGCTGCTAAACCAGGTGCCCGGCGTGAGTTGCCTGTTGCCGGGCGGCGCGTTTTACGCCTGGCCCAATGTGACGGAAGCCTGCCGCATGACCGGCTGTGCCGACTCCGAGGAGTTTCGCAAGAAGCTGCTCAACGAAGCCGGGGTGGCGGTGTTGGCCGACATCCATTTTGGCAGTCGGGTGGCGGGAGAAGGCCAGCACATCCGTTTTTCCTATGCGGCGTCGGAGCAGGCGATCAGGGATGGCGTGGCGCGTATCGCTGACTGGGTGCGTAAAAACACGCGGTAGCGGCGAGCGTTTCCGTGGCCGGATGGCAGAGAACAAAAAAATGCCCCGGCATCGGGCGGCAGGGGCTGAATTGGCGGCCGTTTCTGGCGGGCCGCGTTTCCGTAGCGAATTGAAGAGGTATGTTGTCTGCTGCGACAGTCCGTGCCCGGCAATCGCAACGGGTTGACACTTTGTTTTCGCAGGTGATTCTTGGGGGAGATCAAGTCAATGAAGCTGCTTTATCTGAAGGTGTTCAAGGTCCTGCTGCTGCTCGCCGCGTTCGGTGCCTGCGGCGTGGCGCAAGCCGCGGCTGCAGCGGGCTACACGCCGGCGCTGGTGATGCTCGGACCGGTGCCGCTCGACTTCATCCTGTTCGCCTGCGTGCTGCTCGGCATCGCGCTTTTTCATCATCACACCTTCAATATCGCGGTCGGCGGCCTGGTGCTGATCACGCTCTACAAGTTGCTGGTTACCGGGTTCAAGCCGGGTCCGGGGTTCGACGGCCTGCTCGCGCATCTTGGCCATGAGTGGGTGGTGCTGGCCAATCTGCTGGGGTTGCTGCTCGGCTTCGCTCTCTTGTCCAAGCAGTTCGAGGACAGCCGTGTGCCGGACCTGCTGCCACGCTATTTGCCAGACGACTGGAAAGGCGGTTTCGTGCTGCTGGTCCTGGTGTTCGTGCTGTCGGCATTCCTCGACAATATCGCGGCGGCCCTGATCGGCGGCACGGTGGCGGCCGGCGTGTTCCGCCACAAGGTGCATATCGGCTATCTCGCCGCCGTGGTGGCGGCATCGAATGCCGGCGGCTCCGGCAGCGTGGTCGGCGATACCACCACCACCATGATGTGGATTGATGGCGTGAACCCAGTGGATGTTTTTCATGCCTATGCCGCGGCTTTCGTGGCGCTCGGGTTTTTCGGCGTGATGGCCGCGCGCCAGCAACATGCCTACAACCCGATCACCAGGGATGCGCCGGCCGGCCTGAAGGTGGATTGGGCGCGGGTTGGCATCTGCGTATTCATTCTGGTGGTCGCGATCATTGCCAACGTCACCGCCAATTTGCGGTTTCCGCAGATTCTCGATCATTTTCCGGTGATCGGTGTCGCGGTCTGGGTGGCGATCCTGGTGGCGTTGCCGATCCGTCGTCCTGACTGGTCCCTCCTGCCGGGGGCCTTCAAGGGCGCGATTTTCCTGCTCTCGCTGGTGACCATTGCTTCGCTGATGCCGGTCGAGCACCTGCCGGCGGCATCATGGCAAACCGCCCTCGGGCTGGGTTTTGTCTCGGCCGTGTTCGACAACATTCCGCTCACGGCGCTGGCCCTCAAGCAGGGCGGCTATGACTGGGGCTTTCTTGCCTACGCGGTGGGATTTGGCGGCTCGATGATCTGGTTTGGTTCATCGGCCGGGGTGGCGCTGGCGAACCAGTTCCCGGAAGCCCGCTCGGTGGGCGCCTGGCTCAAGGGTGGCTGGCATGTGACAGTCGGGTACGTATTGGGATTCTTCTTCATGCTGGCCGTTCTGGGATGGCATCCGACTGAAAAGCGGGTCAAGGGCGGCGCTTCGGCGGGCGCTGCCGCGACGGCGGTTCAACCTGCTGCGGAGCGACCGGCGAAACCGGCCGCACCGGAAGCCGCCGGTGAAGCGCAGGACTTGCTCAAGAAAGGCTATTGAGCCGTGAGAGCGTGAGGAAAAATCTACTGCGCGGGCCGATCCCGCAGCTGCGACGCTCGCCATACGAAATTACGGCAGCGTTTCTCGATGCGGTCTTGACCCGCTCGCTACGATTTCTTCTTGCGTTCTGAGAAAACCATGGCAACCGGCACCTTGCAATGGGTAGCGCTCGCTCTATTCACGATCGCGCTGCTGCATACCTTCTCGACGCCATTGTTCCACCGGCTTGCCCTGCGGCATCCCGCGCACGCCGGCGCCTGGCACCTGCTTGGTGAAGTGGAGGCGGTGTTCGGTTTTTGGGCAATGCTGCTGATGCTTGCCATGTTTGCGCTAGCCGGCAAGCAGGCGACCCTGGGCTACCTGGATTCGCGCGAGTTCACCGAGCCGATGTTCGTTTTCGTGGTGATGGTGATCGCCGCGAGCCGGCCGATTCTCGCTGTGGCGGGCCAGTTGGTGCGTGGGGTCAGCGCGATAACACCATTGCCACGCGAGTTGGCGTTTTTCGTCTGTGTGCTGGCCTTGGTGCCGCTACTGGGTTCGTTGATTACCGAACCGGCGGCGATGACGCTGGCGGCAATGCTGTTGCGCGACCGCTTTTTCGCTGCCGGCCTGACCACCCGTTTCAAGTACGCCATCATCGGCGTGCTGTTCGTCAATATTTCGATCGGCGGCACGCTGACCTCGTTTGCCGCGCCGCCGGTGCTGATGGTGGCGACAAAGTGGGGCTGGGATTCGCTGTTTATGCTGTCTGTTTTCGGGTGGAAGGCGGCGTTGGCGGTGATTTTCAATGCACTCGCGTTGGCATTCCTGTTTCGACGTGAACTGGCGACTCTGAAACCCGCGACCGGCCAATCAAGCGAAGGCATGGTCAAGATGCCCGGGGTCGTCACCATCATTTCAATGGCCTTCCTGTTTGCCGTGATCGTGTTTGCCCATCACGCCGAGATGTATCTCGGCATCTTCATCTTTTATCTGGCATTCGTTCAGGCTTACCCGGCTTATCAGGATCGTCTGATCATGCGCGAGGCGTTTTTGGTCGCGTTTTTCCTGGCAGGCCTGGTGGTGCTCGGCGGGCAGCAGCAATGGTGGCTGCAGCCGCTGTTGTTGAAGATGAGCGCCACGCAGGTCTATTACGGCGCCACCCTCCTGACCGCGGTGACCGACAACGCGGCGCTGACTTACCTGGGATCGCTGGTCGATGGCTTGTCAGCCGAGTTCAAGTATTCCCTGGTAGCCGGTGCGGTGACCGGCGGCGGATTGACCATTGTCGCCAACGCGCCCAATCCGGCCGGCTTTTCGATTCTCAAGGATCATTTGACTGACAACGCCATCAATCCGCTGGGGTTGCTGGTTGCCGCATTTCCGCCGACACTGGTCACGCTTGCCGCTTTTCGCTTTCTTTGAGGGTCGCATGTGCAAGTCAGGGCCGGTATATTCGTGATCGACAGCGACGTTGCCGTGGGTCGTTCGCTGTTGCCGGATGCTTGAAGCGTTTGTCTGGATGTAGAGTTTTCGTTTTGTTGAATCCGCGCCGTCGAACCCGGCGCCAATTTCAAGGGAGAACCATCATGAGCATGCTGTCTCTGGAAGAACTGGCGCAACTCGCGCCGGCCGAATCAACCCTGTTCCCGTCGCCGATTCCGGTGCAATCGGTGTCGTCGGATGAATTCATGCCCGGGCCGCAGACGCCCAAGCAGCGCGAATTCGAAGCGCGGGTCAAGTCGATCGGCGCTGAAATGGCGCGCCGTCACGGCATCAGCCGGCGCGCCTTTTTCAAGAGCGCTGCCGGCATGGCCGCGGCGTTTGTGGCGATGAACGACACATTCGGCCCGCTCTACATGGTCAGCCGCGCCGAGGCGCAGACACCGGAGATGGCCAATGCGCGCGCCGCGGCGTTGAAGGGCCAGTTCATCATGGACATGCATACGCATTTCCTGCGCGACGACACGCGTCTCGAAGGCTTTGTGCGCTCGCGTGAGGCGGTCGGCAAGGCGGGCTGGAATCCGGCGTTGGTGAACAAGCCGCAAACGCTTGAAGACCTCAAGTTCGCCAACTACTTCAAGGAGATTTATCTCGACAGCGACACCAAGGTGGCGCTGATTTCCGGCTCCGGGTCGGAAGAGCCGCGCGACTGGTTCCTGACCAACGAGATGAAGGCGGAAACCCGTGCCGACGTCAACAAGAAGGCCGGCGCCAAGCGCATGTTTTCGCACGCGATCTTCATGCCCGGCATGCCCGGCTGGCTGGACAAGGTCGACCGCGACCTGGAAACCCTTAAACCCGATTCGTTCAAGGGTTACACCGTCGGCGACAACACCAACAAGCAACTGGCGCGGCATCCGTGGCACCTGGACGACGAAAAACTACTCTACCCGTTCTACGAAAAGCTGGTCAAGGCCAGCAAGTCACAACCAAGCCTGGCCAACGTGTGCGTACACAAGGGGCTGTTTCCGCCGTCAACCACGCAGCAATTTCCGAATCTGCTCAAGTACGCCGACGTCCGCGATGTCGCGAAGGCGGCGAAAGACTGGCCGCAACTCAACTTCATCATCTATCACTCGGCGTGGCGTTTTTCCGGCGGCGCGCACATGACCGGCTGGGAGCAGTTCGAGAAGACCGGCCGCATCGACTGGATCACCGATCTGGCCGAGATCCCGGAAAAATACGGGGTCAAGAACGTCTACGGCGACCTCGGGCAGATTTTCGCGCAGAGCACCGTCGCCGAACCGCGCCTGTGTGCCGCGATGATGGGCCAACTGATCAAGGGGCTTGGCGTCGATCACGTGGTGTGGGGTTCGGACGCGGTCTGGACCGGTGCGCCGCAATGGCAGATCGAAGCTCTGCGCCGACTCGAGATCCCTGAGGAGATGCAGAAGAAGTACGGCTACAAGCCGCTCGGACCGGCCGACGGCGCGGTCAAGAACGCGGTCTTCGGCGACAACTCGGCGCGCCTGTACCGGTTCACCCGCGAGCAGCGTGCGTCCCTGGCCACCGACGCGGTGGCGGTTGCCAAGGCGAATTACGACCTGCATGGCGACGGCCGCACCAACATGGCCTACGGCTATGTCAATCGCAGCGCCTGAGCGAAAGCCGCGCGCACCGACGCAGGCGCCGCGCCAACCCGGACGCCGGGCGCTGCTGGCGCTTGGCGCGGGGATCGCCGGGGCGGCTGCGGCACCGGGCGCGGAGGCGGCCGCCGGACCCGCGCGCGCCGCCGGGCTGGCGCGCGTGGTCGGCAGCGAGCACTGGACCACCCGCACCGCTGGTGGCGAGACGATCCGGCTGTTCATGTGGCGCAAGCGGCTGGCTGCTACGACCGGCAAGGCAAAGAACGGTGTGATCCTGTTCGTCCATGGCTCGTCGATGGCCAGCACGCCGGTCTTCGACCTGCAGGTGCCGGGCAAGCCGCACTTGTCGGCGATGGATCGCTTCGCGCGGCTGGGTTACGACACCTGGTGCCTCGACCACGAAGGCTACGGCCGCTCGACCAAGACGCGCGATGTCAACTGCGACATTGCCAACGGCGCCGACGATCTCGAAGCGGCCAGTCAGTACATCATCGGCCAGACCGGCGAACCCAGGCTCCTGATGTACGGCGCGTCCTCGGGCGCATTGCGCGCGGCGCTGTTCGCCGAGCGCCATCCGCAGCGCGTTCTGCGCATCGCGCTCGACGCGTTTGTCTGGACCGGCGAGGGCAGCCCCACGCTGGCCAATCGCAGCAAGCGCATCGAGCAGTGGCGCAACAACAAGCGGCGGCCGATCGATCGCGCGATGATCGAAAGCATTTTCACCCGCGACCATCCCGGCACCACCGATCTCGCGGTGGTCGGGGCGTTCGCCGATGCGGTGTTGAAACTCGATTCGTCGGTGCCGACCGGCACCTACCTCGACATGTCGGCCAACCTGCCGGTGTGCGACCCGGAGAAGCTCAACGTGCCGGCAATGATCATGCGCGGCGAATACGATGGCATCGCCGGCATGCAGGATTTGACCAATTACTTTCTCAAGCTGGCGCACCCGGACAAGCGCTTCGTCATCATGCCCGGCATCGCCCACACCAGCCTGCGTTCGAAGAACTGGGAAATCGCGTTCCACGCGCTGGAAACATTTTTCGCGCAGCCGGCCCAGGTATATGCAGGCTGAGGCGTACGCTGCGGACTGACGCGGGATCGACATGGTTGCAAGCGCAGGACCGGGCGACATCAGGACCTACGGCATGTCGGAGCGGGCGGAGCATCTTGACTTCGACATTCGCGACCAGACCGTGCGCCCGGCGCTGGACCATCCGCACCGTCACGAATACTTCCAGATCCAGGTCAACCTGGCGGGTGATTCGCGCCAGCAGATCGGTGGCGCGGTGCGCCGTTTCGCGCGCGGCGACCTGTGCTTCGTGCTGCCCTACCGGGTGCACATGGTGCCGCATCCGCCGGGCTCGCGCTTCATCGTGATCAATTTCTCGCCGCGGTTCCTGCGCCCCGACCTGGCAATCGACCCTCTCGATCTGGAGGACGTGCCGCTTGCGCGGGCGCCGGAACTGGCGCCGTTCCTGTTGCAGGAGTATCTGGACTTTTCGTTCGCGCCGGACGAATTCACCGCCATCGAACAACTCACCGAACGCATGCTGGCGGCCAATCGCGAGCGGCGCTTCGGCTCGCTGGAAGTGTTGCGTGGACTGTTGCTGCAGTTGATCGGCACGGTGGTGCAAAGCCGCGAAAGCGAGTTGCTGCGGTTGGCGGCGGCGCAGGGCGCGGGCGCCAGCCGGCGCGATGCGTTGACCCGCGTGACCCGGCATATTCGCGAGCATTTGTCCGACGAGATATCGCTGGCCGATGCGGCGGCTGCGGCGTTTCTGTCGCCCAATTATCTGGCGCACCTGCTCAAAAAGGAGACCGGCAAGACGTTCACCGAACTGGTCACCGAGCGGCGGCTTGAACGCGCGCAGGAACTGCTGGCCAATACCGCCGCGCGTATCGCCGAAGTCGCCTATGCCTCCGGCTTCGCCGACGAGGCCTACTTCACCCGGCGCTTCCGCCAGTGGTTCGGCATGAGTCCGCGCGCCTATCGGGACAGTGTACGGGCGTTCGCAGCGGCGCCGCAGAAGCCGGCAGTGAAATCAGCCGCATTGCCTGCACGCGCCGCGCGCAAGGCGCCGCCCTGATCGGATCGGCGCATCCCGCGTCGCCAGTGCCGCGGCGTAACAATGCCGCGGCACTGGCGACGTGCCCGCTGCGGCCGGATTGACCGCGCCGCACCGCCGCGGCGATTTCAACCGGTTATCGACAAAGGCATGGCTCTGAATAGCCTGATGCTTGATCCATCGCAATCCCGACTGCCCGCCGATCGCTAGACTTTAGCGTGGCTGGTCATTTCATCCACATATGCCTGCGCCGTCGTTTTCAATCACGGAGACCAAGACCATGAGCGCCATCGCGTCCGAATTTCTGGCCCTGCAACGTCTGTATCAGTGGGAGAAAACCACACCCGGGCGGATTGCACTGACCCAGCCGATGGGCGCTGGCGCGATCCGCGACTTCACCTGGTCCGAAGTAGCCGACCAGGTGCGACGGATGGCCGCGCACCTGCGGGCGCAGGGCTGGGAACCAGGCTCGAAAGTGGCGATCTTTTCGAAGAACTGCGCCTGGTGGATGATGAGCGACCTGGCGATCTGGATGGCCGGCCATGTGTCGGTACCCCTGTACCCGACCCTGGCAGCCGATACCATCGGGCAGATACTGGCGCACAGCGAGGCGCGCGCCTGCTTCGTGGGCAAGCTTGACGGCTGGGAGGGCATGCAGGCCGGGGTGCCGGCCGACCTGCCATGCATCAGCTATCCACTGTCGCCGCCGGACGCGATCAAGCGCTACGAGGGCTGGGATGCGATCTGCGAACGCAATGCACCATTGGCCGGCGAGCCGCTGCGCGATGCCGACGAACTCGCCACGCTGATCTACACCTCGGGCACCACCGGCCGGCCCAAGGGCGTGATGCACAGCTTCGGCAATTTCGCGTGGGCGCTCGACCGTGGCATCAAGCGCATCACCATGACAGCCGAGGACCGCATGTTGTCCTACCTGCCGCTGGCGCATGTGGTCGAGCGGGTGCTGGTCGAACACGGCTGGCTGCGCACCGGCATGCGGGTGTATTTCGCCGATTCACTGGAGACTTTTGCGGCCGACGTGCAGCGCGCGCGCCCGACGATCTTTTTTTCGGTGCCGCGGCTGTGGGTCAAGTTTCAGCATGGTGTGCACCACAAGCTGCCGCCGGCGAAGCTCGATTTCCTGCTGTCGATTCCGATCATCGGCGGTCTGGTGCGGCGCAAGGTGCTGGGAGCGCTCGGGCTCGATCAGTGCCGCATCGCCGCCGGCGGCGCCGCGCCGATGCCGGTGGAATTGCTGGCGTGGTATCGCAAGCTGGGCCTGCCGATCAACGAGGGTTATGGCATGACCGAAAACCTGGCGCTGTCGCACCTGACAGTGCCTGGCCGCAACCAGCAGGGCAGCGTGGGCCCGGCCTACGAAGGCGTTGAAGTGCGGATTGATGCGGACAGCGGCGAGATCCAGATGCGCAGTCAGGCCCTGATGCTGGGCTACTACAAGGAGCCGGAGCTGACCCGCGATACCTATACCGCCGACGGCTGGCTGCGCACCGGCGACAAGGGGCGGATCGACGCCGAGGGCAGCCTGCACATCACCGGCCGCCTGAAGGACATGTTCAAGACCAGCAAGGGAAAATACGTGGCGCCGGCGCCGATCGAAGACAAGCTGGTGATGCACGAGGCGGTGGAGGCCTGCGTGGTCACCGGCGCCAACCTCGGCCAGCCGCTGGGCATTGTGATGCTCAATGCCGAGGCTGTCGTGCGGGTCGGCGATGCCGCGGCACGGGTCGAACTCAATACCTCCCTTGGGAAGCACCTGCAGGACATCAACGCCACACTCGACCCGCACGAGCAACTCGAGTGCCTGGTGGTGGTGACCACCGCCTGGACGGTGGACAATGACATCATCACGCCGACCTTCAAGGTCAAGCGCAACCGCATCGAGGAAGTCTATGCGGCGCAGTACCAGGGTTGGGAGAGTTCGGGTCAGAAAGTGATCTGGCCAACTGCGTGACCGCCCGCCGGCGTCGCGGCGGTTCGAGCCGCGGCACCCGCGGGCGCGCCCGGCCAAAGCACACGCGGTGCAGCGAACGCGCCGGCTTGTGATTGAGCGACGCGGGGGCTGATCAGGCCGGCAGGTCGGTGGCCATCAGTTCCGGCCGCACCGAGCCCACTTCATCGTTCGAAAAATTGAGTTCGACCTTGATCCCGTTGGGATCCATCATGAACAACTGGAACAGGCCCTGGTCGTTGACCATGCGCTTCTTGAAATCCACCTTGTGGCGCGTCAGGTGTTCCATCGTATCGGACAAGCCGGTGGCGCGAAACGCGATGTGATCGATCACGCCGCTGCCGGCGGTGGCGTCCGACTGTTGCCCCACATACTTTTTGCGGTTCTCGCTGGTGTTGGCGCCGCCGACGGTGACGTGAATCACGTCGCGATCACCGACATACAGCCAGAACACCGGGAAATTGAATGCCGGCGAGGGGCCCACACGCATGCCGAGGATGCGGGTGTAGAAATCGCGCGTGGCGTCCATGTCGACGGTTTGAACGAGGACGTGTTCGAGATGGCTGAGCGGCATTCTTTGGTCTCCGTAAGTGCTGGCCATTTTGCGCATGCGACTCGTCGTGCGGTGTCAACCGAAGACCGGGATCGGGCGAAAAACAACCGGCGTTTTGCGATGTCAGGGTTTCCGGAGTCGGCATTTTGCATGAAATCAAGGCGCCTGCGCTCCGACGCGATGAACCGCAGACCGGGTTTTGATCCGAAGCCGGCGATTGAGGAAGAAAATCCAACTAATCGCCAATCCGCACCCTAGCAGTGGTTTTCGCACCCGCATACCATCAGTCCATTACGTTGACGGGCTATGGTCATGCTGGCGGCAGCGCCCCGGCGCAGCCACATTCCGCAGCCACATTCCACAGGCGCGTTGTTTCTCCTTATCGGAACCTGGTGGGTCGTCCGGGATCGGTTTCGTTGTTGATTCAAGCGAAGTCCGCCGCTCTTGAGGTCGGTCTCCATCGCGTTTGTGACAGCACAAGGGCTGTACAATTTTTCAATCGTCCCCGGAACAAGGGCCGGAGTCGACAACCTCGAAAGGAAGCAGCATGAAGGATGATTTGCGCAATGCCAAGTTTGTAATCGATCTGGGCCCCCAGCCCTCGCTGCCGATTGTCGGCAGCGAATTGCGTTTTCCGGTCGGGCGCATCTATTGCGTCGGCCGTAACTATGCCGACCATGCGCGTGAAATGGGTCACGATCCGGATCGCGAGCCGCCGTTCTTCTTCATGAAGCCGGCCAATGCCATAGTGCAAAACGATTCGACCATTGCTTATCCGGTGGGTACCAAGGACTGCCACCACGAAATCGAACTGGTGGTGGCCATCGGTACCGGCGGCAAGAACATCGCGGTTGAAAAGGCGCTGGAACATGTATGGGGCTATGGCCTCGGCCTGGACATGACGCGCCGCGACCTGCAGGGTGACGCCAAGAAACTGGGTCGGCCGTGGGAAATGGGCAAGAGCTTCGATGAGTCGGCGCCGATTACCGCACTCAAACCGGCGGCCGAAATCGGTCATCCGGCCAAGGGCGCGATCTGGCTCAAGATCAATGGCGAGATTCGTCAACAGGGTGATCTGGCAATGCAGATATGGAACGTGCAGGAACAGATTTCCTACTTGTCGCATCTGGTCACGCTGGAACCCGGTGATCTGATCATGACCGGTACGCCGGCCGGCGTCGGCCCGGTGAAGAAGGGCGACAAGCTCGAAGGCCACGCCGACGGCGTTGGCGACCTGCGCATCAGTTACGCAGCTTGATGGCGGTTGGCCCGGAGTGTCTTCGCGATCCCGGGCCAATCTTGCAGCACCGATCTGTTCGCCGGCCAGGTGCAGGTGATGTTCATGGCGCAGGCGCTGGCCTTGCCGCACCTGCGTTCCGGGCGCGTGAAATTCATCGGCTTCGCCGGGCCGCAGCGTAGCGGCGCGTACTAGAATCTGCCGACCTTGCAGGAGGCTGGTGTTGCAAATTACGACTACTCGTCATCGATCGCTTTGTTTGCCCGCAGAAGCACGTCGCCTGCGGTAGTCAAGGTCCTGCACGATGGCGCGGCCTCAGTATTGGCCGATGCGGCGCTGGCCGAGCGTTTCGCCAAGGGCGGACTCGACATGTGGAACCTGACCGCCGAGCGCTTGGGCGCGGTGATTCGTGACGATCACGCGCGCTGGGCCAAGGTGGTTGCCACGGCGAACATCAGCACCGAATAGGCATACTGAGGGCGCCCCGTAATCACACCGGACGCGGCGATTCCCATCGTCGGGTGGCAAACAGGCCGGCTGCTGCTGTGCTTGTCTGACAGCAGGCGGCACTACTGGCCGAATCATGTCGCGGTCACGGTAGATCCACCGGCCCCCGGGCTCAGAACTATCCGCCGGTCATGGAATTCAGCGATTTCGGCGTTGTGCGCAATGCTGATCAGGGCGGCGTGCGGCAGCCGTTCGCGGACCAGTGCATAGAGCGCGCGCGCGGTCGGCGCATCCAGGGCGGCAGTCGATTCATCCATGAACAACCATTGCGGGCGATTGATCAGTACACGCGCGAAGCCGATGCGCTGCTGCTCGCCCGGCGACAGGCGCTTGTCCCATGCGCCGTCTTCCTGCAGCAGGTCGACCAGATGCGGTAGGTGGCAGTCAGTGAGCGCTGCGCGCACCGTTTTGTCGTCGACGTCCTGCGCAGCGCCCGGATAACACACCGCCGCCTTGAGCGTACCCAACGGCAGGTACGGCCGCTGCGGCAGGAACAGCACACCACTGCCCGGTGCGGTGACTGCGCCCTGGCCAAATGGCCAGATGCCGGCGAGCGCGCGGAACAGGGTGCTCTTGCCGCTGCCGGAGGGGCCGCTCACTAGCCAGCGCTCGCCGCTGCCGATGGCAAGCGTCGCCCCAGCGACGATCGGCAGTCCCTGCGGGGTGGTCAGGGTCACGTTGCTCATGGCCGGTGCCGTACCGGCGGTCACCGGCAGCGCAATGCCGGATTCGGCTTCCCGCAAGGCGTCGTCGAAGCTCAGCAGACGGTCGACGCTGGCCTTCCATGCCGCGAGATTGGCATACGCGTCGATGAACCATGACAGGGCCGACTGCACCTGCCCGAATGCGGAGGCGATTTGCATCAGTTCGCCCAGCTTGATGGCGCCGCCGAAATAACGCGGTGCGGCGACCACAATCGGAAAAATGACCGCGATCTGGGCGTAGAACACGCGCGCGGTGATGACCGTCTTCTGGCGCTTGATCAGCTCCAGGGTGGTGTCCAGCAGCGTGCGGTAACGTGCACCCAGAACCGACCGCTCACCCGGCTCGCCGCCATAGAGCGCGATGCTTTCGGCGTTTTCGCGGACGCGGATCAGCCCGTAGCGAAAGTCGGCCTCGACCTTCTGCACCCGGTTGTTGATGTCGATCAGGGGTTTGCCGATCCAGTGAATCAGCAGTGATCCGCCGAACGCGTAGGCAATGGCGACCCAGACCATGTAGCCGGGGATCGAGAATTGCGTGCCTCCCAAGGCGAAGGCGAGGGGCCCCGACACCGTCCACAGAATCGACAGAAATGCCGCCAGCGTCACCACCGAACCCAGGAGCCCCATGGTGAGTTCGACGGTTTTCTCGGTGACCGCGCGCACGTCCTCGGCGATTCGTTGATCCGGGTTGTCGGTCGCGCGGTGGAACAGTTCGACCTTGTAGTAGGCGCGATGGGCCAGCCAGCGGTCGAGATAGCGCCCGGTCAGCCATTCGCGCCAGCGCAATTCGAGCAACTGCGTCAGGTAGAACTTGTAGACCGCGACAACGATGAAAAAGAAGGCAAGGTAGGAAAATCGCAGCAACTGGGTCTTGAAGGCGGCGAAATCCTTTTGCTCCAGGGCGTTGTAGAAGTCGCGGTTGAACTCGTTGAGCAGCACATCGACGTAGACGGCGATCAGGTTGAGCGCGATCACCGCGGCCAGGAAGCCCAGCGCGATGGTCCGCTGCTCACTGGCGAAATAGGGTTTGACCAGGCGCCAGAGGCGAGCCTTGAACGGGGTGGAAGTTGACATGGTATGTAGCGGTAGCGGCAACGGTTGATGGGGCGATTATGGGCCGGCTCGGGTTGACTCTGCCGGTCACCTGGTCGGCCGGCCGGTGCACGCGGTCGCGCAGCGGCTGCGATGCGCTCTCAGCCTTGTTCGCCCTGCAGTTGGAAAGCGGCGCGCGCGTCAACGCCAAGCAGCTTTTTCAATAGCGGCAGCGACTCGCGCAGGCGCGCCGCCAGTTGCCAGGGCGGGTTGAACACGAACATGCCGCTACCGTACAAACCGAACCCGTCGGACGGCGGGGCCATGATGGTCAGCGAGGCATGCAGCCACTTGTCGCCTGCCAGCCGCTGCAACTGCTCCGGCAGTCGGGTTGATTCGCGACGCCGCACCTGCGGATACCAGATTGCGTAGATACCGGTGGCAAAGCGCTGCAGCGCCTCGCGCATCATGCCTACCACCCGCTCGTAATCCGTCTTGTCTTCGTAGGACGGGTCGATCAGCACCAGCGCACGCCGCGACGGCGGCGGCAACACCGATTTGAGGCTGGTGAAGCCGTCGGCGGCGCGCACAATGACACGCTTGTCTTCGTCGCGGAAGTACTCCTGCAGGGCGCGGCCCTCGGTCGGGTGCAGTTCGAACAGACGCTGGCGATCCTGCGCACGCATCATCTGCAGCGCAATCTGCGGCGAGCCCGGATAGCGCTTGAGGGCGGTGTCGGGGTTTGCCGCTTTCATCTCGCGCAGGTAGTCGGCGATCGCCCCGTGGTAGGTGGCCGGCCCCCACAGGCGGCCGATGCCGCTGCCGTATTCCGCGTTCTTCGCCGCATAGCTGCCTGCTTCGAGCGAGTAGCAACCGGCGCCGGCATGGGTATCGACCACCGTGTAGGGCGTGTCCTTGGCGCCCATGTGTTGCAGCAGTTGCACCAGCACCAGATGTTTGAGAACGTCGGCATGATTGCCGGCGTGAAAGCCGTGGCGGTAACTGAACATCGGAGCGTGGCGGTAGCTGAACTTGTTACTCCGGCTGGGTGCCGGAATCCTTCATGACCTTGGCGTATTTTGCGATATCGCGCGTCAGGACGGCGGCCAGTTGCTCCGGAGTGGAGCCGATCGGATCAGCGCCCTGCGCCACGAACCGCTCGCGCACCTCCGCGGAGTTCATCACCCGCGCGGCGTCGGCCGCGACCTTGGAAACGATTTCCCTGGGCGTGCCGGCTGGCGCGAACAGCGCCAGCCAGGAGGTCGATTCATAACCCGGCAAGCCGGCTTCGGCAATGGTCGGAAACTCCGGCGCGGCCAGCGAGCGCCGGCTGCTGGTGATCGCCAGCGCCCGCAGTTTTCCGCTTTTCACATGTTGCAGGGTTTCAAGCACGGTCGCGAATGAAATCTTCACCTGGCCTGCAAGAAGGTCGGCGACCGCCGGCCCGCCGCCCTTGTAGGGGATATGCACGATGCGCACCCCGGCAATGCTCTTGAACAATTCGGCGGCGACATGCATTGAACCACCGCTGCCGGAACTGGAGTAATCGAATTGGCCAGGTTTGGCCTTTAGAAGCGCCACCAGGTCAGCGGTCGAGTTGGCGGGCACCGAGGGATGAACCAGAAGGAACAGCGGTAGACCGGCAATCTGACTCACCGGGGCGAAATCGCGTACCGGGTCGTAGGGGAGTTTCTTGTACAGGCTGACGTTGATCGCATGGGTGCCGATGTTGCCCATCATCAATGAATGGCCGTCCGGCATCGCCTTGGCGGTGAATTCGGTGCCGACAATTCCGGCGGCGCCGCCCTTGTTTTCGACCACCACCGACTGGCCCCAGACCTCGGACAGCTTTTGCGCCAGGATCCGGGTGCCGATGTCGGTGCCGCCGCCGGGCGGGAACGGCACGACAATGCGTACCGGCTTGCCAGGATAGGCCTGTGGATTGCCCGCCGAAGGCAGGCAGGCCGCGGCCGTCACACAAGCCAGCAGGAGTTGCCGAATGAACATCCCGCTTGCCTCAAGCGGAGTGCGAGGGCTTCACCGCAGCTTGCGCACTTGCCTGGTCGAGCAGGCCGATGTCGCCGCTGTCGAGTCGCAGTTCGGTGGCGGCGATCAGGTCATGCAGTTGATCCAGGCTGGTGGCGCTGGCGATAGGCGCGGTAATGCCAGGGCGTGCTATCAGCCAGGCAAGGGCTACCCGGGTCGGGTTGGCGCGATGGCGCGCCGCCACCTGGTCAAGGGCGGCCAGGATACGCAGGCCGCGTTCGTTCAGATAGCCACTGGCGCGCGCGCCGCGCGGACTCTTGCCGGCATCACCGGCGCTGCGGTATTTGCCGCTCAGGAATCCGCTGGCCAGCGAGTAGTAGCCAATCACGCCGATATTGTGCTTGCGGCATAGCGGTTCAAGCGCGCTTTCGTAGCCGGCGCGATCGCACAGGTTGTATTCCGGTTGCAGGCTGACGTAAGCCGGCAGGCGATGGTCCCGACTCAGCTTCAGCGCCAGGCGCAGGCGCTCGGCGCCGTAGTTCGACGCACCGATGTAGCGAACTTTTCCCTGCTTGATCAGCTTGTCGTAGGTCGCCAGGGTTTCCTCCAGCGGCGTGTCGGCGTCGTCGGTGTGCGACTGGTAAAGATCGATATAGTCGGTTTGCAGGCGCTTGAGCGAGGCTTCAACTGCCTGCGCGATATACGCAGGTGACAGGCCGCGGCGACCGCCGCCCATGTCCATGCCTACTTTGGAGGCGATGACCAGGCTGTGGCGGCCGCGGCGCCTGGCGTTGTGGCGCAGCCATTTGCCGATCAGCATCTCGGATTCGCCGCCCTGGTTGCCGGGCGCCCACTTGGAGTAAACGTCGGCGGTGTCGATGAAGTTGCAGCCGGATTCGGCAAGCGCATCAAGCAGCTTGAAAGAGGCACTCTGGTCGGCGGTCCAGCCGAAGACATTGCCGCCAAAGCACAGGGTCGGGACTAACAGGTCGGAGGTTCCGAGTTTGCGTGTTTGCATGGGTCTTGGTGCAGCGCGCCGGCGCCGGTGTTTCGTTTCAGGGGTGGGAAGCATAACCGGTTGGCGCGCTCCGCGGGATCGTGCACGCGGCGGACGTGATTCGATCAGCACCTGTGCGCCGTTGCCGGGGCCGACCGGAACTTTCACCCGTTGACCGGTAGGCATTGTTCGGAGCTGCTGTAGGAACTTGCCCTGCACGGCAATGGCTTGCAATTACCAGGGTTTTGCGGCGGCATTCGACCGCACGCCGCCGCCGCTCGCTCTGGCCGGTTCGTGCTTCCTACAAGAGAAGTAGGAATTTGCCCTACACGCGAATGCGAGCCCCCCTGACAGATATCGAGGTACTTCGCGCCTAACATGCTTTCAACAGGCGGCATGCAGGAAAAAGCGGTGTAGTCAAGGTCCATTTCAGCGGTTTTCGATGTTTTACATTTTGCCGGGGGGTTCCAAAATGCATTCACGCGACGCCACACAAGCAGTGTTGAGCCGGGTTCTTGGTTCGTACTCCAACCCTGTCCCGCAGGCCGGCGCCGCGCGCATGCGCGAGGAGCGCATGCCGTTCCGGATCAAACTGGTGCAAAACGAGAATGAACTCGACCGCGCGGTCAGCATTCGTCATTCGGCCTATGCGCGTCATGTCCCGGAGTTCGCCGCAACCCTGACGCGCCCCGAAACCTTCGATTACGAAGGCGGAGCCGTGATTTTGCTAGCCGAATCCAAGCTCGACGGCTCCCCGATCGGTACCATGCGCATCAAGACAAATCGTCACAGCCCACTTGGGCTGGAGCAATCGGTCAAGCTCCCTGACTGGCTGGAGGATACTTCGATCGCCGAGGCGACCCGCCTGGGGATTGCCACCGGGCGCATGGGCATGGTCGTCAAGACCATGCTTTTCAAGGCCTTTTACCAGTATTGCATGCAGACCGGCATCGAATGGATGGTGATCACCGCCCGCTCGCCGCTCGACCGGCAGTATGAGGATCTGCTGATGGAAGACGTTTATCCCGATGGTGGCTTCATTCCGATGCGCCACATCGGTGGCATGCCGCACCGCGTCATGGCGCTTGACGTACTAAACGCCAAAGCACGCTGGACCGAGGCGAGGCACCCGTTACTGAGCTTCATGTGCGACACCTACCACCCCGATATTGATCTGGCAGGCGCCCGTGATTTCGCGTTGCCTGCAATTCCCGCACCGCTCATGGGGCCATCCACCACCTTAATGCAATAAAGTTTCGCCCTGCCGGGCCGTAGGTGCCATATGGCAGGGCGTTAGGCCAACATCACGCCTGGCAGGAAACCCGTGTATGTTCATTTACATGGTTTGAAATATGCATGCTGGTCATTCATGCACAATGTGGTCAGCTGTAATGATGTGACGGGCCGGTCAGTCTTGTTATCCTAGTGATTTTCGCCGCCGTGGTCGCCAAGCCAAAGCTTATTCCATTGAGGGTTTGACAGTTCGTTGCACGCGCCGGTCAGGTCGGTTGCCGCGACAAATCAACACCATGCCTACTGCCAACTTGCCTACTGCCGGCTGGTTTCGCGCCACCAATCGCGGGATTGATGAGGTTCTGTATCGCTTTGGCTTGTTCGCATTGCCGATCATGATCGGCTTGGTGACCGTTGTTGCGATCGCGTTTTGGGGGAGCCAGTATCTCGGCAGCAGCGCGATACCCCTGGAATTGCGTTTTGCCCATGAATCGGGCGATCGGCTGACGCCGGCGGAAGCGCGGGTGCGGCTGACCCAGGCGCTGTCGGTCCGCCACTACGATACCCGTTTGTCCGAAAGCCCGGTGTGGATCCGCCTGAGCGTGCCGGCCGCTGTCGAGGGTGCCCCGACTACGGTGGAACTGCCTTCCAGACATGCGATAGATGTCGCTTGCTGGAACGGTGTAACGCTGGCACCCCTTGGAGCGGCCAGCCGGCACATTGCAAGCGGGGGAGTGGCCGAAGTCAAGGCCGGCTTCTCGATTGACGTTCCACTATCCGCGGCGCCGACCGAGGTCATCTGCAAGATCAGGTCGTCCGGGCCGGCACGAATCTCCGCGCTCGCATGGTCGGCCCCGGAACTGGCAAGTTCGGCGCAGAAATTCCACCGCAACTCCGGCCTGGTCGATGGCGGCCTGCTGTTGCTGGCGATGTTCATGCTGATGACCGCACTGGTCAGCCGCGAATGGATCTATGTGTTGTTCGCCGCCTGGCTGGTCGCCAATCTCCGGATGGCCGCGATCTCGGCCGGCTGGGACAGCCAATGGCTGGAACGGGTGATTCCCGACGCCTGGGTTTTCGAGATCAAGAAGCTGTCGATGGCGGCGTTCTACGCGCTGACCTACACCTTGTTCTCGCGCCTGTTCGCCGACGATATCAAGCGCGTCGGGTTCCGGCCCATGCTGGTGCTCGCGCAATGGTCCTGCGTGATGGTGCTGGTGCTCGCGCCGTTCTTGTCATATGCCAACTTCTTGCCATATCTTTGGGCCACAACCGCGATTGGCATTTCGATTCTGCTGATTTTCCTGGCGCGCATCGTGTTCGTGACGCGTTCGAAGGTGGCCATTTGGTACAGCGCGGCCCTGGGCATCACGCTGTTCGCCAGTTTTTTCGAAGTCATCGCTGCCGCGCTCGGCTTCAAGAGCCTGATCGGCGCGTTCAACAGCGTCACCGCAGCCCTGTCGTCGAGCCTGATCGCCGCGATGGCGATTGCCGAGCAACTGCGCCAGGAGCGCGAGCAACGCCTGAAAGCCCAGGCAGCCCTGCGCAGCACCTATGAAGCGATGCCGATCGGCTTGTTCACGCTTGACGGCGCGGGCAACCTGGTTCGCGGCAATCCGGCGCTGCTCGACATGCTCGGGATGCAGTCTGGTGAGGGCAACCGGCCGTGGGGCAACTATTTCGAGCCGGGCGCCTGGCCGCGGTTGCAGGAAATGGTCAAAGGCGCGTCGCACCAGGAAATCGAAATCTGTGGTCGTGACGACGCCGGCGACGCGACCGGCAACAAGCGCTTCCTGGTCAAGGCGACACTAGCCAATGAAAGGATCGAAGGCTCGCTGCAGGATGTGACCGAAAAATCCAAGGCTTCCGAACGCTTGCGTTTTCTGGCGGAAAACGACCCATTGACCGGGGTCCTGAATCGCCGCGGCGTCGAACTTGTCCTCGACGAGGCAATGGCCGGCCTGGCGGCGGGCCAACCGCTGGCACTGGCGTATCTCGACCTCGACCGTTTCAAGCTGATCAATGATCTGTACGGCCATGCGGCCGGCGACGATGTGCTGATCCAGGTCTGCGAGCGGGTGCGCGAGATGCTCAGCCATGGCCAGCGTGTGGGCCGGGTCGGGGGGGATGAATTCGTCATTGTGCTGCCGGGTACCCCGATCCAGTCGGCGGCATGGTCGTGCCGGGGTGTGGTCGAACGCATCGGCACCCATCCTTACCGGATCGGCGACAAGGCGTTCCAGGTACGCGGTTCCATCGGTCTGGTCGAGGTTGCAGCCGGGACTTCCGCCAAGGACGCGATTTCGGCGGCCGACCGCGCTTGCCGCGAAGCCAAGTCCGGGGTTGGCGACGGCATGGTCGTCTACGAGAAGAATGCGACGGTGTTTCGCCAGCGCGAGGCGGAGCTCCGTCTCATCGAGCGGCTGGGCTCGAATGCCGCGCATGACGGCCTGTTCCTCGAAATGCAGCCGATCATGTCGTTGCATTCACCGCAGGAGTCGCTCAATTTCGAAGTGTTGCTGCGAATGCGCGAAGTCGACGGTTCAGTGATATCGGCGGCGCAGATCATTTCCGTGGCTGAAAACAACGGCAGGATCGGCGTGATCGACCGCTGGGTGCTGGCAACGGTTCTGGCGTGGATCGATGCCAACTACGACCGACTGAAGAAAACCCAGTTCATCTGCATGAATCTTTCAGGCGCGTCGCTCAACGACGAGCGCTTCATCCATGATGCCTTCGCACTCCTTGCCCAGTATGTGCACGCGGCAGGTCGCTTGTGCATCGAGATCACCGAAAGCGTGGCTCTCCATGATCTGGAAAATACGCGGCGTTTCATCGACCGCGTGCGCGGCTACGGCGCCAAGATCGCGCTCGATGACTTCGGTGCAGGCTACACCTCGTTCTCCTACCTCAAGGAACTGCCGGCGGACGTGCTCAAGATCGATGGAAACTTTATCATCGGCGTCACGTCGCATCCCTCAAATCTCGCGATTGTCGAAGCGATAGTCAGTCTGGCGCGCAACCTCGGCATGAAAACGATCGCCGAGTGGGTCGAGGACCGGCCGACGCTTGAGGCGCTGGCCGAGGCGGGGGTCGACTATGTCCAGGGTTACGTCGTTGCCAAGCCGCAATCGCCGACCAGGCTGCTTGCAGCCACCTCGTCAGCCAGTTTCATCACCGATGAACGCCTGATGCAGTTCGTGCGTTCGCTCAACGGCGCTGACCGCAGTCTGGAGCTGTGGGATCATCTGGAAACCGCGCGTCCTGGCGGATTGCATTGAACATTCCGTCTGCAGTGCGCCGCTCTGTCGTACGGTAGGCCGGATAGCGCTAACCAGGCCATAATCTCGCGGACTGCTTGTGCCGCTGGCGGTCCCTGCCATGCGCGCGGCGTTGCTGCAGAGTGCCGGCAGGACGCCGGGCCCGGACAAGGGGCGGGTTTACAATGCGACGTCTTTGACTTGAAGCCGCAAAACACAACGTTGAATCCGGTTCCGGTCATCGCCATCGACGGCCCGTCCGCCTCCGGCAAGGGCACTGTGGCGCAGCGCGTGGCGGCCCGTCTGGGGTACCACTACCTTGATAGCGGCGCCATTTACCGGGCCGCCGCCGTGGCCGCTGTGCGCGCCGGAATCTCTCTCGATGACCCGGTCGCGGTCGAGAACGCACTGGCGCAATGTGCGGCAACAATGGCTTTGCGCTTCAACGGCGATCTAGTCTTGCTCGCAGGCGAAGACGTGACGGCTGCGGTGAGATCGGAAGCCGGCGGGCGCGATGCGTCGCGCATCGCGGCGCTTCCTGCGGTGCGCAATGCGCTGCTGTGGCGGCAGCGCGACTTCCGAACTGCCCCAGGCTTGGTAGCCGATGGACGCGATATGGCGACAGTGGTGTTTCCGGACGCCTCCCTCAAGGTTTTTTTGACTGCTGACGTGGTCGAACGGGCGCGCCGGCGTACGGCGCAACTGGCGCTCGACGGAGGCCGGCCGGAATCACCTAAAGGTTTGATGGAAAACGAAATTAGTGCTACTATTCGCGCCCCTTTTGGTGCCGTTCGGGCTGAAGTTCTGGCTGATCTGGTGGAGCGTGACCGGCGTGATTCTGCGCGGTTGACTGCGCCGCTAAAGCGGTCTGCCGATGCGAGACTGCTGGATACGACGGCGATGTCGATCGACATCGCCGTTGAAACAGTGGTGGGTTGGTATCTTGCGCGGGCGATCGGTACGAAAAGGGAATGAAGCCGGGGGTGCGCGCTCCTTACGAGCAAGCATCATTGTCAAACCAACTCCTTGCCGCCGCCCCAGACCGGGAATGCGTGGCACGGTCAAAACGCAGGTCCTCCTCAATGTCCCTTACCCAACAAGCCGCTGACGTGGCCAACGAATCCTTTGCTGCCCTTTTTGAAGAATCCCTGAGCCGTCAGGAGATGCGGGCCGGCGAGGTCATCACCGCCGAGGTGGTGCGAGTCGACTACAACTTCGTGGTCGTCAATGCCGGACTGAAGTCCGAGAGCTACATTCCTCTCGAGGAGTTCAAGAATGATTCAGGCGAGTTGTCGGTCAAGGCCGGCGACTTCGTCTCGGTTGCGATCGATTCGCTGGAAAACGGTTTCGGCGAGACCCTGCTGTCGCGCGACAAGGCCAAGCGCCTGTCGGCCTGGATGGACCTTGAAAAAGCGCTCGAGTCGGGCGAACTGGTCACCGGCGTCATCACCGGCAAGGTCAAGGGTGGCCTGACGGTCATGACCAACGGCATTCGCGCGTTCCTGCCGGGCTCGCTGGTGGACACGCGGCCGGTCAAGGACACCACGCCCTTCGAGGGCAAGACCATGGAATTCAAGGTCATCAAGCTCGACAAGAAGCGCAACAACGTGGTGGTGTCGCGCCGCGCGGTCCTTGAGGCGACGCAGGGGGAAGAGCGCGCCAAGCTGATGCAAACCCTGGCCGAAGGCGCGATCGTCAAGGGCATCGTCAAGAACATCACCGACTACGGCGCATTTGTCGACCTGGGCGGCATCGATGGCCTGTTGCACATCACCGACCTGGCGTGGCGGCGCGTGCGGCATCCCTCCGAGGTACTTGCCGTGGGCGATGAAATCACCGCCAAGATCCTCAAGTTCGACCAGGAAAAAAATCGCGTGTCGCTTGGTGTCAAGCAACTTGGCGAAGATCCCTGGGTGGGCATCGGACGACGCTATCCGCAGGGCACGCGGCTGTTCGGCAAGGTCACCAACCTCACCGACTATGGCTCATTTGTCGAAGTCGAATCCGGCATCGAAGGCCTGGTCCACGTGTCGGAAATGGACTGGACCAACAAGAACGTGCATCCGTCGAAGGTGGTTGCGCTGGGTGACGAAGTCGAAGTCATGATTCTCGAGATCGACGAAGATCGCCGCCGGATTTCGCTGGGCATGAAGCAGTGCATGCCCAATCCGTGGGAAGACTTCTCGATGAACCACAAGAAGAACGACAAGGTCCGCGGTGCGATCAAGTCGATCACCGATTTCGGTGTGTTCATCGGACTGCCGGGCGGAATCGATGGCCTGGTGCACCTGTCCGACCTGTCCTGGTCGCTGACCGGCGAGGAGGCGGTGAAGAACTTCAAGAAAGGTGATGAAGTCGAAGCGACCGTGCTGGCGATCGATGTGGAACGCGAACGCATTTCGCTCGGCATCAAGCAACTCGATGGTGACCCGTGGACCAGTTTCGTGGCCGCCAACGACAAGGGCGCCTTGGTCACTGGCCGTGTCAAGAGCGTCGACGCCAAAGGTGCGGTCGTGATGCTCGCCGACGATGTCGAGGCCTATTTGCGGGCGTCCGAGATTTCGCGTGATCGCGTACAGGATGCGAGCACCTTGCTCAAGGAAGGCGACACGGTCGAGGCGGTAGTCATCAATGTCGATCGCAAGAATCGCAACATCAATCTTTCGGTCAAGGCCAAGGATTCGGTCGAAGAGCGCGATGCGATGGCGCGGGTGCAGGCGGATGCGGGCAACGCGGCTACCGGGACCACCAACCTCGGGGCCTTGCTGAAGGCCAAGATGGATCAGAAGTAATCGAAAAGCCTGATCCCCAGCATGACCAAATCGGACCTGATCGCGCGCCTGGCGGCGCGCTACCCGCAACTGGTTGCCAAGGATGCGGACTTTGCGGTCAAAACCATCCTCGACGCCATGGGCGAGAGCCTGGCGCGCGGTCAGCGTATCGAAATTCGTGGCTTCGGCAGTTTCGGGTTGAATTACCGCCCGCCGCGGGTAGGTCGCAACCCGAAATCCGGCGAGAAGGTGCATGTGCCGGAAAAGCATGTGCCGCATTTCAAGGCCGGCAAGGAACTGCGTGACCGGGTTGACGCGCGCCTTAATGAGGAAGCCGCCGCCCGCGCGGTGGCCGCCGCGCGGGCGACGGTGGTGCCAATGGCTGCGGCAGGGTCTTGAACTGCGCGCGCATGATGACCGGGGCGGCACGCGAGTGCCGTTTTTTTTTGGCGGGTGCGCATGACGACGCGGCGGCAAGTTCTGCGCCGTGTGCCACTGGTCGGGTTCGGTCATGGCGTACCTGACCTGGGCGCTGCGTATTTTCCTGTTGCTCGTGTTCTTCCTGTTCGCGCAGAAGAACTTCGAGATGACATCCCTGCGCTTCTATTTCGATCTCGAATGGCGGGCGCCACTGATCCTGATGCTGCTGGTGTTTTTCGTTCTGGGCGTGATCCTGACACTGCTCGCCTTGCTGCCGCGCCTGTTGCGCCAGCGGCGCGACCCGGGTGTCACCACGCCTGCCAGTCGCGCGGCGGCGACGGTCGAACCGCTATCGCCACCACGCGACGGCATGCAATGACGAATTGAATCAGCGATTCGCATCATGGAAATCGACCTCTGGTGGTTGCTCGCGTTGCCGGTGTTTTTCGGTCTTGGCTGGGCCGCGGCGCGGGTTGATATCCGTCATCTGGTGTCGCAATCGAAGGCCTTGCCGAGCTCCTATTTTCGCGGCCTGAATTTTCTTCTCAACGAGCAGCCTGACAAGGCGATTGACGCGTTCATCGAGGTTGTCAAGGTAGACCCCGAGACCATCGAACTGCATTTCGCGCTTGGTAATCTGTTTCGCCGGCGTGGCGAGATCGATCGCGCGATCCGCATGCACTCCAATCTGGTGAACCGGCCCGACCTCGACCAGCCAGATCGTCTGCATGCGCTGTTCGAGTTGGGGCAGGACTATCTCAAGATCGGGCTGCTCGATCGGGCAGAAGACGCGTTGGGCAAACTTGCCGGCACCGAGTACGCGGCGCCGGCGCGGGTTTTTCTGCTCGAGATCTACCAGTTGGAAAAGGACTGGGAGAAGGCGATCATCGCCGCGGGCGAGATCGAAGCGGAGTCCGGCAGTTCGCGACAAATGGAAATCGCGCAGTTTCATTGCGAGCTGGCGGCCGGCATGCTGGCCAGGACGCGCGCGGCCGAAGCCCGTGAAAGCGCAATGGCGGCACTCAAGGCCAATCGCCGCGCGGTGCGCGCGACCATGATTCTCGGCGACATCGAAGCCGCCAACGGAGGTCATCAGGCGGCGATAGAGCACTGGCGCAACATCGAGTCGCAAGACCCGCAGTTTCTCGCACTGGTAGGTGCCAGGTTGATGGAAAGTTACCGGGCACTGGGATTGGCGCCCGAAGGATTGACCCTGCTGGCCGGCTACCTTGAGCGCTACCCGTCGCTTGATTTGCTCGATCAGATATTCGATCTGAAGGTCGAGTTCGAGGGGCCATCTGCCGCATATCGGATGGTGCGCGACGAGTTGCGTCGAAACCAGACCCTTCTCGGGCTCGACAAGCTTCTCGAAGCACAATTGATGCTGGCACCGCCGGAGCGCCGGGCCGACCTGCAGATGGTCAAGAATCTGATACACGCGCACACGCGCCGGATGACCCGCTACACATGCGAAAATTGTGGGTTCAAGGCTCGTCAGTTTTTCTGGCGCTGTCCGGGATGCGCCGGCTGGGAGACCTACCCGCCAAGGCGCGCCGAGGAATTCAATCCGGCGTCTTGAGGGATGTTTGCCACCTCCTTCCAGGCAGCTTGCCGGATGGATACACTTCACGAGGGATTGGATGAAAATAACCATGATCGGTACCGGTTACGTCGGTCTGGTGACAGGTGCATGTTTTGCCGAAGTCGGCAACGATGTGCTGTGCCTGGATCTGGATGCGGCAAAGATCGACACGCTCAATGCCGGCGGTATCCCGATCTTCGAACCCGGCCTGAAGGAAATGGTTGCGCGCAACCGGGCCGTCGGACGGATTCGTTTCACCACAGATGTTGCTGCGGCGGTCACGCATGGAGATATCCAGTTCATCGCGGTTGGTACCCCTCCAGATGAAGACGGATCAGCTGATCTCCAGTACGTGACGGCGGCGGCACGCAATATCGGGCTTCACATGCAAGGGCCCAAGGTGGTGGTCGACAAATCAACTGTTCCGGTCGGCACCGCCGACCGGGTACGTGTGGCGATCGCCGAACAGTTGGCCAGTCGAGGCGTCGTGATCGATTTTTCGGTGGTGTCCAATCCCGAATTCCTGAAGGAAGGCGCGGCGGTCGATGATTTCATGAAGCCCGATCGTGTGGTGATCGGTGCCGATGACGATCGCGCTCGCGCTGCGATGCGCATCTTGTATGCGCCATTTCAGCGCAATCACGAACGCATGATCTTCATGGACATCCGGTCGGCGGAACTGACCAAGTACGCCGCCAATGCGATGCTGGCGACGCGAATTTCGTTCATGAATGAAATGGCCAATCTTGCTGAACGGCTTGGGGCGGATGTGGAACTGGTGCGCCAGGGCATCGGTTCCGACCCGCGCATCGGCTATCATTTCCTTTACGCAGGCTGCGGGTATGGCGGTTCGTGTTTCCCCAAGGATGTCCAGGCATTGCAACGCACGACCAGGCAGGCGGGCCTGAGCTCGCGGCTGCTTGATGCCGTCGAGGCGGTCAACGGCGACCAGAAGCGTGTGCTCGCCGCCAAGATCGTCAAGCGATTTGGCCCCGATCTTGGCGGCAAGCGATTCGCCATCTGGGGTCTGGCGTTCAAGCCTAACACCAACGACATGCGCGAGGCACCGGCGCGTGAGCTGGTCGGTGAACTCCTCGAGCGCGGGGCGACCGTCACCACCTACGACCCGGTGGCGATGGATGAGGCGCGACGTATCTTCGGCGACGAATCGCGCATCCGCTATGCAGACAATCCCATGCATGCGATTGACGGCGCCGTAGCGCTGGTGATCGTCACGGAGTGGAAGGAGTTCCGCAGCCCGGACTTCGAACGCCTCAAGCGTCAGCTTGCGACTCCGACCATTTTTGACGGCCGCAATCTCTACGACCCGCAGATGGTTCGCGACATGGGATTCGATTACTACCCGATGGGTCGCCCTGATTTGCGGCACGGCACGCCGCAATCGGCGATGGTGCAGTCACACTGAATGGACGCGCTGCATGCAGATCATGATCCAACCGGCGTCCGCCCGCACGGCGTGCCGCGGCAGCATCCTGCCATCGCAATGGAGTGCGCATGAACCCGCGTGAAGCGGCCGCCGGCGCGCGCGTGCTGATCGTGGGCGATGTCATGCTTGACCGCTACTGGTTCGGCGACGTGCACCGCATCAGCCCGGAGGCGCCGGTGCCGGTGGTCAAGGTCGAGCGCAGCGACGAGCGTCTCGGCGGCGCCGCCAACGTGGCACGCAATGCGGCAGCCCTCGGGGCGCAAGTCACCCTGCTGTCGGTGGTGGGCGACGACGAACCCGGCAACCTGATCCGGTCACTGCTTGAGGGGGCCGGCATCCGCGCTGCCCTGCATGTGGACCCGCTCTACAAGACGACCATCAAGTTGCGGGTGATCGGGCGCCAGCAGCAGTTGCTGCGCATCGATTTCGAGGAAATGCCCAGCCATGAAGTGCTTACCGGCAAACTCGACGAATTCAGGCGCCTGCTTGGCGAAGTCGACGTCGTGATTCTGTCTGACTACGGCAAGGGTGGACTGACGCATATCGCCGAGATGATAGCGACAGCGAAGGCGGCCGGCAAAAAAGTTCTGGTCGATCCCAAGGGACGCGACTATGCCCGCTACACTGGTGCGACCATGCTGACGCCGAATCGTGCGGAACTGGCCCAGGTGGTCGGCGCGTGGTCTTCCGAGACCGACCTTGCGGTGCGCGCCCAGGCATTGCGCATTGAACTGGGGCTGGAGGCTTTGCTGCTGACCCGTTCCGAGGAAGGGATGACACTGTTTCTTCCGGGTGAAGTCGTCAACATGCCGGCGCAGGCGCGCGAAGTGTTCGACGTCTCGGGCGCGGGCGACACGGTGATCGCTACAATCGGTGTCCTGACCGGCGGCGGCCTGACGCTGGCGACCGCTGCGTCGATCGCCAACCGCGCGGGCGCGATTGTGGTCGGAAAGTTGGGCACCGCAATCGTTACCCCCGAGGAACTATTCGACTGACCGGACGGGCTTGCTGGTCGCTGTTTTCGTGCCGGCGTTTGCGACCTATAGATTGAAAACCTCGAAGTCGGACTGCAACCACTGCCATGGGCTACTACATTGTTACCGGCGCCGCCGGCTTCATCGGCTCCAATCTTGTCAAAGGCCTCAATGCGCGTGGCGTGCATGACATCATTGCAGTCGACAACCTGACCCGTGCCGACAAGTTTCAGAATCTGGTTGATTGCGAGATCGCCGACTATCTGGACAAGCACGAGTTCCTGGCGCGCCTTGCTACCGGTGCCTGGGATGGCGAGGTCGAGGCGATCCTGCATCAAGGCGCCTGCTCCGACACCATGGAGAGCGACGGGCGCTACATGATGGAAAACAATTTCCGCTACTCGGTGGCACTGCTTGATCATTGCACCGAGGAAGGGATTCCGCTGCTCTATGCCTCGTCGGCCGCGGTGTATGGCGGCGGCCGTGTGTTCCGCGAGGACCGGGTCTGCGAGCGCCCGCTCAATGTGTATGGATACTCCAAGTTCCTGTTTGACCAGATCGTGCGCAGAAGGCTGCCCGAGGCATCCGCGCAGATCGCAGGCTTCCGCTATTTCAACGTCTACGGCGCGCGCGAAGCGCACAAGGGGCGCATGGCGTCGGTGGCGCTGCACAATTTTCACGAGTATCGCGCCAAGGGAGTTGTCCGCCTGTTCGGAGAGCATGACGGCTATGCGGCCGGCGAGCAGGCCCGGGACTTCGTTTCAGTCGAAGATGTGGTCAAGGTGAACATGTTTTTTCTTGAGCATCCGGAATTGTCCGGGGTGTTCAATCTGGGGACCGGCCGTTCACAGCCGTTCAATGATGTCGCCTGCGCGGCGATCAACGCCTGCCGCGGGGCTGCGGGGCAGGCGACGCTGTCACTGGCAGAGATCAAGGCGCAGAAGCTGATTGAGTATGTCGAATTCCCGGCGGACCTCAAGGGCAAGTACCAGAGTTTTACGCAGGCCGATATCGGGCGATTGCGTGCGGCGGGTTACGACGCGCCGTTCCTGACTGTCGAGCAGGGTGTCGCCCGCTACCTCGGTGGTCTGCTGAAACCTGATGCCTGAGGTCAACCGGGGCGCGGCAACCGGCGTTAGACCCTGCAGAACTCGGGCATGGGCCCGCGTCGATCTACCAGGGAGGATTTCCGATGAAGAAGATTCTGTTGGCGTTGGTTGCGTTTTTCATGACCGTCGGCATGGCGTTTGCTGCGGTCGACATCAATTCCGCGGACGAAAAGGGTCTGGACGCGATCAAGGGCGTGGGTCCTGCGAAAGCCAAGCTGATCGTTGAAGAGCGCAAGAAAAACGGGCCGTTCAAAAGCCTTGATGACGTAGCTACGCGCGTCAAGGGCATCGGCGAGAAAACGGTTGCCGGCTGGAAAAAGGACGGCTCCGTCACCATCAGTGGCGGCAGCACGCCGACCAAGGCCGAAGCCAAGAAGGAAGACAAGCCGAAGGCCGATGCCGGCAAGAAGGACGCACCGAAGACTGACGCCATGAAGACGGATGGCAAAAAGGATGCGCCGAAGGCTGATGCCAAGAAAGACGCACCGAAAGCAGAAACAAAGGCAGAGATGAAGAAAGACGCGCCGAAGGCTGATGCAAAGCCGGACGCTCCGAAGGCTGACGCCAAGAAGTGATATTCCGGCCGGCTTTGCCGCCGGAATATCTGGCCTGATTCGAAGGGCGCTCTGCGCCCCTCAATCAGGCCGGCAAAGACCCCGCGTATGCGGGGTCTTTGCTTTTTGCTGCCTTGCCGAACGGTACAATCTAGGTTCTGTTCCTGCCGTCTTTCCGTTCTTGCCGCCGTTCTCGTTCTTCCCCCTGTTCTTCCTGCCGTTCTTTGAATCCTGTCCATGTACCCTACCGTTGACGAAACCATCGGCAATACGCCTCTGGTGCGGTTGAAGCGCATCCCTGGCGACCTGGTTGCGCGGCGCGGCAACGTGATTCTGGGCAAGCTGGAAGGCAATAATCCGGCGGGCTCGGTCAAGGATCGGCCGGCATTTTCGATGATCATGCGCGCCGAGGAGCGTGGCGAGATCAAGCCTGGCGACACCTTGATCGAAGCCACCTCGGGTAATACCGGCATTGCCCTGGCGATGGTGGCGGCGATGCGTGGTTACCGGATGATCCTGATCATGCCCGACAACCTGTCGCTGGAGCGCCGCCAGAGCATGCGCGCCTATGGCGCGGAGTTGATCCTGACACCTGCCGCGCAAGGAGGGATGGAACGTGCGCGCGATCTGGCGGAGACCATGCAGCGCGAAGGTCGAGGCCGGATTCTCGACCAATTCGCCAATCCCGACAATCCGCGTGCCCACTATGAAACCACCGGCCCGGAAATCTGGCGTGATACCGGCGGTCGCCTCACGCATTTTGTCTCTGCGATGGGCACCACCGGCACCATCATGGGGGTGTCGCGCTACCTCAAGGAACAGAGCGCCGCGATCGAGATCATTGGCTGTCAGCCCAGCGAAGGCTCGCAGATACCCGGTATTCGCAAGTGGCCTGAAGCCTATTTGCCGCGCATCTATGATCGCTCTCGTGTAGACCGGGTCGAAAGCGTCAGCCAGGCCGATGCCGAAGAGATGTGCCGCCGACTGGCGGCCGAGGAGGGCATCTGCTGCGGGCCTTCTGCCGCCGGCGCTTGCGCGGTCGCGCTGCGGGTTGCGGCGAACATCGAGAACGCGACCATCGTGTTCATCGTTTGCGATCGTGGTGATCGTTATCTGTCGACCGGTCTCTTTCCGGCCTGACGCTGTGGAGCGGGCGCCCGCAAGTCCGGGTGCGTTCGGCGGACGATGCGGTCGTGGGTGCCCGGCCTGTGATGTGCGACGTTCAGCGCCTGGCGCGCCTTGCACTGACCGCGTCGGCCAGTTCCATCACGCTCATCGCGTAGAAGCTTGAGCGGTTGTAGCGCGTGATCACATAGAAGTTGGTCAACCCGATCCAGTAGTCGGACGGCTGGTCCGGCGTGACCAGGTCGAACAGCGCGATTTGCGTTTCGGGGGGCAGCCCCTGTTTCGCAAGATCCGCGGAAGTGACCCCGAAGCGCGCCAGGTCCGCGATCGGCAGCGATGGCAATATGTCGCGGGCGAGCAGTTCACGGTAAGCCTCGCCTTCGACCCGCGCCGGAAACGCGATTGGTGCGCCCGCGACCCAGCCGTGGGCCTTCAGGTAGCTGGCAATGCTGCCGATGGAGTCGACGAAGCTTTCGCGCAGGTCGATGCGCCCATCGCCGTCGAAATCCACCGCCCACTTGCGCCACGAGGAGGGCATGAACTGCGGAATGCCAATGGCGCCGGCATATGATCCGCGCACGCTGAAGACGTCAATCTCGCGTTCACGGGCAAACAGGAGGTAGTTCTCCAGTTCGGAGCGGAAAAACTCCGCCCGCCTCGGATAATCGAAGGCCAGGGTGGTCAGCGCATCGATGACGCGCCAGTTGCCACTGTTGCGTCCGTACACGGTCTCCACGCCCATGATGGCGACGATGATCGCTGCAGGAACCCCATATTGCGCCTCGGCGCGAGCGAGATCGGCGGCGTGGCGCTGCCACAACTCCACGCCCGCCTTGATACGGATCGGTTCAATGAAGCGGGCGCGATAGGCGTGCCAGGAACGGGTACGCGGATTGGCCGGCGGGGTGATCAGATCGATGATCGCCGGATAGTGGCGCGTGCGCGAAAACAGGAACCGAAGTTCGCTCTCGACGAACCCGTGACGCAGGGACAGGTCGGCAATGAACCGGCGAACCTCATCCTGCTCACTGAAATCGATGCGCGAGGCAGTGGCTTGCGCCTCGGTCGATCGCGCAGGTTTGCGCCTGGCGGTGGCTTGCGCCGATACATCGATGAAGCCCGAGGCGACGAGCGCGAGAACGGCAGCGGCGGTGCAGAGAAAGGGTTGGGCCAAGGATCAAAAGCTTCGGGCAAGACGAATAAACGCCGCAACCGCCACTTTATCGGGTTTGCGGCCATAACGCAGCGCCGAGTAGCGTTCCGCGATCTCGCGCAGCTTCAAGAGACGTTCCACGGGCACCTGGCGTTGCGTCAGTTCAAGTGTCGCGCGCGCGCAGAAGTCGAGGGCGCCTTCATGCGGTGCGCGACGCGCCCCCAGTTTCGCCACACGATCGCAGCAGTGCTGCCAGGCGCGCTTGAGCGGATCGCGCTCGCGCGCCGCCCGCACCAGCCAAAGCGCGACTGCCAGCGCGATCGAGCCGACCCCGAGGGTCATGGCGATCACCATCTCCTGCCACGTCGGGGTCTTCATGCCGATGCGCTCAAGCGTGTCGCGCTGGCGCTCGGGCGTGTAGTTCAGGACCAGCTGATTCCATTGGTTGGCCAGGGCTTCCCAGTTCAGGCGCACGCGCCCCGCCCATTGCGCCCCCCAATCGCCCGCCAGGCGCGCGATCAGAGGCGGCGCGAAGCGCTGCGGCATCGCGCCCGGCATGCCGCGTTCCACCCGCGCTGGCGAGACCGCGGCGGTCGGGTCGACACGGGTCCAGCCGCGGCCCGGCAGCCAGACTTCCGCCCACGCGTGTGCGTCCGACTGCCGTACGGTGAATACGTTGTCGACCGGATTGATCTCTCCACCCTGGTAGCCGGTGACCACACGGGCCGGCACCCGGGCCATGCGCATCATGACCACGAAGGCGGAGGCGTAGTGCTCGCAGAAACCGCGCCTTGCACCAAACAGGAATTCGTCGACCGCGTTGTTGTCAAGCAGTGGCGGTTCAAGAGTGTAGAAAAATTCCTCGGTGCGGAAATGGCGCAGCGCGCGCTCGACCAATTGGGCGGCGCTGGCATTCTCAAGCACCCAGCCGACCATCATTTCCCGGGTGCGCGGATTGGCGCGGATCGGCAGGGCCAGATACGGTTCGAGGTCGCCTGGTTCTTCCACCGGCCGCGAGCGGAACTGCGGATACGAGCGGGCGCTGTAGCGCAATCGGCTGGTCACCGGCTTGTCGATCACCGGCTGCAGGTCGGCGGTCAGGCGCGCGTTGTCCGGCAGGCGGGTCGGCATTTCAAGGGCGAACAGCCAGGGCCGGTTCGAAGGTTCGAGGGTGACTTCATAGTCCACCGCCGTGCCGGCGGCTTCGAAGCGCGCCGGGCGCATCGGGTTCGGCGACTGCGCGCGCCAGTTGCGCCCGTCGAATTGCGACAGTACCGGGCCGCGCCAGTAGAGGTCGGCGCCGCGCGGCGGCGTGCCGTTGAAGCGGACGCGAAAAGCGATCCCGTCCGACAGCGACAGTTGCGTGATCAAGCCTGGCGACATGCTGTCGGACAAGCCGGAGACCGCGGTTTGCGCGTCGGCCGGCAAGCCCCACAGAGGGCCCTGGACGCGCGGGAACAGCACGAACAGCACGATCATCATCGGCAACGCCTGTGCGATGATGGTGGCGGCCAGTCGGGTCTGGCGCAGAAAGGGCATTTCCCCTGCGTCGCGGCTGGCCGCGATCAGGGCTGAGGTGATCAGCACCAGCGACAGCAGCATCAGGGCAGCGGTGGCGATCGACTGTGAGTAGAAGAAATTTGTCAGGATCAGGAAGTAGGAAAGAAAGATCGCCACCACGGCGTCACGCCGGGTGCGGGTCTCAAGCAATTTGAGCGACAGCAGCACGCAGATGAAGGTCACGCCGGCGTCGCGGCCAAACAGGGTGCGATAGGTATAAACGGTCGCGCCCAATGCCAGGAACATCAGCAGCAGGAGCAGCCAGCGCGATGGCAGTCGCGCCGGCGCCCGCGTCGCGTGCCAGGTGATCCATGCACGCCAGGTGAACATCAGCCCGGCAAACGCGGCGCACCACCAGGGCAGGTGCGACAGGTGCGGCGCCAGCACCGGAACGAGCGCGAGCAGAAGGGTCAGGATCGCTGTGCGGCCGGCGGGCAGGTCGGTCGAGGGATCGCTCGCGGGTGCCGCGCGGCGTATCCGGAGCAGGCGTGGCAGTCGCATTTGCCGCTCAAGCTGCAGGCACAGGTTCGACCAGCGCCAGCGCTTTGAGGCATGCAAGGCGGTGCGGCTCGCCTTGCGCCGGCCCCAGCGCGTGATGGTTGTCAAGGCGCAGGGTGTAGATGTATCCGGCCGCGTCGGCGTCCAGCACCCAGCGCGTCAGCTGGGACACGCGGGTCTCCAGGTCGCGTTCCGGCGGAAAACCGGCAAGATCGAAGATCGCTTCGGCCGATGCGCTGCCCAGGAACTGCTTGGTTTGCAGCGGCGCCCCGGTTGCGAGCGCGCTGGCGGATGCTTTCCATGCGATATGGCGTGGATTGTCGGTGACCAGGTATTGCCGCAAGCCGCCGAAATCGTCGACGCCGGCAGCGCTGCTGCGACCATCGCCTCTACCGTCCGGCGTCGCGGGAAAAGGCGCCCCGGCCGGCGCCGGCGCCGGGTAGACCAGGCAACGCAACGCCGGTTGCCAGTAGCTCCATGCCCGGAACAGGCCAAGCGGATAGCGACTGTCGAGCGTCAGGCGCGGTGCGTCAAGCCAGCCGCGGCGCAGCGCCGGCACCATCGTCGTGCAGACCAGCGCGCTGCGCGCCGCGAGGTCCACCACCGATTGCGAGTAGGCGGTCCTGAGCCACAGCGCGGCTCGTTCATCGTCGCGGCGGTTGTCGAGCACCACCTCGAACACCGCCGTGCTGCCGGCGAAAACAGGCAGGGCTTGCAGCGGCCGCATGACCAGATGCACCTGGTTGCGAAACGTATGCAGCATGGCGACCAGTCCGGCCGAAGCGAGGAAGAACGTCAGTACGAAGCCGAGCGCCAGGTCATAGTTGATCGAACCGGCGAGAAAAGCCAGCAGCGAGAACGCAAAGAAAAATCCGTAGCGGGTCGGAAAAATG
>JANPGJ010000068.1:0-9614 GCA_031423955.1 Burkholderiales bacterium | reverse complement strand
GCGCGCCGACCACGCGATCCAGTCCAAATCCGCAATAGGGCGCGCCGGTGCGTTCGATGATCGCGCGCGCGTGGTCATTGACCCGGCCATGGGTGTAGCAGGTCAGGATCCCCGGCACCGGGCTGTCGTTCAGGGCCGTCGCCAGATGATGATGGACAGCAGTCAGGCGCGCGCTTTCCTCTTCGGCGGCAGTGGGGATCGGATATACCACGCACAACACCGCGGCAATCCCGGCCTGGCCGGCCATTTGCCGCACGATCTCGCCGCACTTGTCCGGTTCGACCGCACCGGTCAGGTCGAGCGGGTTGTGGGGCGTACCGAAACCCGGCATCGCCGCGGCAACCTGCACGGCGACCGCGGGCAACAGCGGCGGCACGCGAATGCCCTTTTGCTCGGCGCTATCAGCGGCGATCTCGCAGATGCCGCCGGAATTGGAAATGATCGCCAGCCCGCCTTCGCCCAGCGTGCCCATGCGCCCGGCGATGTCGGCGGTAGCCAGCAATTCCTCGATCGCGCGCACGCGAATGATGCCGAACTGCCGGCAAATGCCGTCGAACACCGCGTCGTCGCCGACCAACGCGCCGGTGTGCGCAACCGCCGCCTTCGAAGTCGCCTCGCTGGCGCCAACCTTGAGCACCACCACCGGCTTGCCGGCGGCGAACGCGCGCCGCGCGGCGGCCAGGAAGCGCGCCGGCTGACGCACGGTCTCGATGAACAGGGCGATCGCATGGGTATGCGGATCGTCGACCAGATAGTCGAGGAACGACGCGGCATCGAGATCGGCCTCGTTGCCGGTGGCCGCGACCACGCTGACGCCGACATCCTGCTGCCAGGCAAGCTCCGCCAAAAAGTAGGCGGTGGCCCCGCTTTGCGACACTATCGCGACGCCGGCAGCGCGCGACGGCGCCCGCACCGGCGTGGTCCATGCGTGCACGCGGTCGGTGAAATTGATGAAGCCCAGGCTGTTCGGCCCCATCAGCCGCACATTATGCTCACGCGCGCACGCGGCCAGTTGTGCCTGCAGCGTGGCGCCGGCAGCGCCGGTTTCGGCGAACCCGGAACTCAGCAATACCGCTGCCCGCGCGCCGGCGGCACCAAGATCGCCGATCGCCTCCAGCATGCCCTGTGCCGGCACCATCACGATGCCGACATCGATGGCCTCGCCCACCGCCCTGCAATCGACCGCCGTCTGCCGCCCGTGCGCCATGCCGCCACGCCGATTGACCAGATGGACGTGGCCCGCAAAGCCGCCACGCGCCAGATTGCTGGTGACCGACTCCGACCAGCGCGAGCGATCCGAAGCGCCGACGATCGCGATCGAACGTGGCCGCAATAGCGCGGTCACGGCGCCGCTCGCGTCGCTGGCCTGGACGATGGTCTGCACGGGTCGCGATTCCTAGATCTCGATGGCCATGCGGCGCGCCACCGGCGTCCAGCGCGCGACTTCGGCCGCCACGAAGGCCTTCGCCTGCTCCGGGCTGGTATCGGTGACCGGCTGCAGCCCCTGCGACAACAGTTTTTTCTGGAACTCCGGATTCTTCATCGCGTTGGCAATCGCGCGCGCGATGACCGCGGCGCGTTCCGCCGGCGCCTGCATCGGCAGGGCCAGCAGGTTGTAGGTGGACGCAATCGCGTCAACCCCCTGCTCTTTGGCGGTCGGAATTTCCGGTGCCGAGGGAATCCGCGCCTCGCCCAGCACCGCCAGGATCTTCAGCTTGCCGGCAGCATGGTATTGCTGGGTGGTTTGCAGGGTTTCCAGCATGCAGGTGAGGTTGCCGCCAATCGTATCGGTGAGGGCCGGGGCACTGCCCTTGTAGGGCACGTGCAGCGCCTTGACGCCGGCGCGTTCAAACAGCAATTCGGCGGCCAGATGGGTCGAAGCGCCGATGCCGGCGCTGCCGTAAGGCTGCCCCGGCTTGCTGCGCAGGTAGTCCATGAATGACTTGAGATCGGCCACCGGCAGCTTCGGATTGGCGACGATCACCAGCGGCGCCACCGACATCAGGGCCACCCACTGGAAGTCCTTCAACGGGTCGTATGGCGGCTTCTTGCGGATCACCGTCGCGAACACCGCGCTCGACGCGGTATGCATCATCGCCACCGAGCCGTCGGTGGGGCCGCGCAAAAACGCTTCGGCCGCCACCAGACCGCCCGCACCTTCGCGGTTTTCGACCAGGATGGTGCCCAGTTCGGGCCGCAGTTGCTCGGCGATCATGCGTGCGAAAGTGTCGCCCGAGCCACCGGGCGGAAAACCGACCATCAGGCGCAGCACAGGCTGCTGCGCATGAACCGGCGGCATCCCGCCAAGACCTGCGATCAGCGCGGCCGAGGTGCCGAGGAACTGCCGTTTGCTGTTGTTCATTTTGCCTCCTGTCGATCGTGTGCCTGCCCGATGATCCGCGACACCGCTCAAGTGCCGAGCGCGCGATTGATCAGCGGCATGACTTTCTCGCCCATCAGCACCAGCGAGTTGCGGCCCAGGTCGCGGTTCTGCCAGTCCATTCCGCCGTACAGCAGGGTGCCGAAATCGCCGATCTGTTCACGCAGGGCGAGCACCCCGTCGGCCACTTTTTGCGGCGAGCCGTGGATCACCAGGCTGTCGATCACCCCCTCCACCGTGACCTCGCTGTCCGGCGTGTCCGGATCGTTCTTGAACAGGGTCAGTGGCGCGCCGCGCCGCTTGAGCTTGCCCATCAGCGAGCGGTAATAGGCGTGATAGGGGCCGTTCGGGTCGGTCACATAGTTGCGCGCGGTGGCATCGTCAGGCGCCACGCACAGCGTCTTGGCCACCCGCCAGTTGGCAGGGTCGGCGACCCGGTTGCCCTTGGCACAACCCTCGACGTACTTGGTCCAGTGGGTCTTGACCCAGACCGGCATCAGGAAGTTGGCCGAGATCGGATCCCAGCCGCGCGCCGCCGCCTCCGCCACGCCCTTCGAATGTGGCGCCACCGCGGTCACCACGATCGGCGGGTGCGGCCGCTGCAATGGCTTGGGCACGGTGCCCATGCGGGTTTCGGGAATATGGGTGCGCTCGGTCGAAATCGACCAGTACTTGCCTGCGATCCTGTACGGCGGATCGCTGGCCCACAGCGCCAGCACATGGTTGATCGCCTCCAGGAACATCGCCGGGCGATCCATGTCCATGTTGCCGTAGGCCTCGGAATCCGATGGCAAGGCGCCCGGGCTGATGCCGAAAATCAGGCGACCGCCGAGCAAGTGATCGAGCATCGCCAGATGGCCGGCAGTGGCCACCGGATGCTGGTTCGGCATGTTCACCGTGCCGGTGCCAAGCCGGATATTGCGGGTGGCATCGGCCAGGGTGGCCAGGAACAGCGCCGACGAAGTGATGTTCTCCTCCGGGTCGGTGGCATGCTCGCCGCAGTAGCCTTCGGTGAAGCCGAGCTTGTCGGCCAGGATGAAAGCCTCGCGGTCTTCGGCCAGCGTCAATTGCCAGTCCTTGTCGCGCGGGTGCATCGGCATGGTGAAAAAGCCCAGTTTCATGGTGTGTCTCCTTGTGCGGTTTGCAGGGCAGCGGCCATCTGCTTGAGTTCGCGCCGCAGCAGCTTGCCGGTGGTGGTGACCGGCAACGCAGCGCAAAGCTCGATCCGGTCCGGGGTCTTGTAACTGGCCGCCAGCGCGCGGCAATGGGCGCGCAGCAGATCACTGTCGATCACGGCGTCGCGCGCGGCGACCACGAAGGCGACGATCATTTCGCCTTTCTGCGGATGCGGCGCGCCGGCCACCCCGGCGGCGGCCACGCCCGGATGCTGGCGCAATACCTCCTCGATCTCGGCCGGCGCGATGTTGATGCCGGCGCGCTTGATCATCTCCGAGTCGCGCGCCTTGAACTGCAGGTCGCCGTCTGCGGTGATCAGGCCCAGGTCACCAGTGCGGAAAAAACCGTCGGTGGTAAAGGCCGCGGCGTTCTGCTCGCGGCTGGCGCCGGCGTAACCCGGCGTCAGGTAGCCGCTGACTTCGATCAGGCCCACTTCGCCGCACCCGAGCTCGCGCCCGTCGTCAGGGTCGACGATGCGCAGGCGCACGCCTGGCAAGGGCGGTCCCTGTGACTCCATGCGCCGCGCCAGCGGCCAGTGATGCCAGGTGACGCAGCAATTGCCGTAGGACTCGGTCTGGCCATAGATGTTGCACACCTCGCGCGCGCCCAGCACTTCGGCCACGGTGGCCAGGTCGCGTGCGGTGCCGATGGTCATCGCGGTACGCAGGCTTGCCGTGCGCTCGCGGCGAAACGACTCATGGCCGATGAGCGCGGTGGTGATCGCCGGCAGCGTGTAAATCGCGGTGCAGGCATGGCGCTCGATCAGGTCGAGCGCCTGGCCCGGCTCGAAGCGCCCCTGCAGCACCAGGGTGGCGCCGTGGCTGAAGGTGGCGCACATCGCATTGGCCGAACCATACGACCAGAACAGCGGCATCGGCAGCAACACGCGATCGCCCGGGCCCAGGCCCTGCCGCTCGCCGATATGAAAGCCGTTTTCGATCGCGGCGCCGTGGGCGTTCGGCACCGCCTTCGGGTAGGACGTCGAACCGGAGGTGTAAAGAATGAAAGCGATGTCCTGCGCCCGCGCCCGCTCGCCCGGCGCCAGATCGGCAATCGGCGCAGCCGCGGCAAAGTCGTTGTACGCGCGCGCGCCAGGCAGCGCCGCGCTGCCTACCAGCACCACCGATTCAAGCTGCGGATAGCGCGACGCGCGCTGCTCCAGCAGCACGCCCAGGTCGGCCGCGTAATCCTGCTCGCCGAAACGATCGAGGCAGAAGAGCATCCGCGCGCCGGAGTCGGCCAGCAGGAAATCGAGCTCGCGCCGCGTCGACCAGGTGCTGAAGGGTGCCGCCACCGCGCCGATGGCGGCGGCGCCGATGCATACCTCGAGCCATTCGACGCGATTGTTGAGCAGCATGCCGATGCGATCGCCGCGGCCGATGCCGGCCGCACGCAGGGCGCCGCCAAGCCGCCGGGCGCGGGCTTCGAGTTCCGCATAGCTCACCTGCAACTCGCCGTCGATGACCGCAAGCTGGCCGGGATGGCGCTCGGCCTGCTCGCAGACCAGGTCGAACAGGTTGCGACTGTAGGGTGCGCGCATCATTCGACCGTCAATTTGATGCGCTCGGCGACGCCGCGCCAGCGCGCCACGTCGCGCCGCAGCAGCTCGCCCATTTGCCTGCTGTCGAGGTAGGCCGGCTCGAGCCCGCGCTGCCGCAGCTTGGCCTGGATCTCGGGGTCGGCCATCGCCCGGCCAAGATCGGCGCTGATCTTCGCCACGATCTCGGCCGGCGTCTTCACCGGCACCAGGAGGCCGTACCAGATGTCGGCATCGAAGCCCGGCATGCCGCTTTCGATCACCGTGGGCAGGCCCGGCGCCTGCTCGCTGCGCAGCGCGGTGGTTACCGCCAGCGGGCGCAGGCGACCATCCTTGATGAATGCGTCGAATGCCGACAGGGCGCCAAACGACAGTTGCACTTCGTTGGCCAGCAATGCAGTCACCGACGGCGCCGAACCCTTGTACGGTACGTGGGTCATCGAAAGTCCGGCATTGATGGCGAACAACTCGCCGGCCAGATGCGGCGCGGTGCCGCTGCCTGAGGATCCGAAGTTCAGTCGACCGGGATTGGATCGCGCGTGATCGATCAAGTCGCGTATGGTCTTTACCGGCAGTGCCGGGTTGACCACCACCACCATTGGCGAATTGACAAAGCGACCGGCCGGCGCGAAGTCGCGCAGCAGGTCCCAGCCGAGGTTGCGGTACACGGTGGTGTTGATGGTGTAGGAATTGACGCACAGCAATATGGTGTGGCCGTCGGCCGGCGCCCGCGCCACCAGTTCGGCCGCGATGTTGCCGGCGGCACCCGCGCGGTTCTCGGTCAACACCGGCTGCCTCCACAGTTCCTGCAGCTTTTGCGCGATGATGCGCCCCGCGATGTCGGACCCGCCGGGCGGAAAGCCGACCACGATACGTACCGCCCTGTCGGGGAACGCCTGGGCCGCGGCAGCCATCGCCACCAGCAGCATGGCGACCGACGCGCGACAGAACATCTTGACTGTTGCCACACCACCTCCCGAGCGATGCCCATTCGCACGGCCGCGTTGGCCTGCCCCGGCAATCGAATTTGCATGCATGTTCATTCCGCCTCGATCCGTGCCATCCGGATGTGCTTCGCCCAGCGCTCACGCTCGGACCCGATGAAGGCGGCAAGTTGTTCCGGCGTGCTTGATTCGACTTCGACACCGACCCGGGCGAACGCCTCGCGCACGTCCGGCTTGGCGAGAATCCTCGCCAGTTCGGCATGCAGCCGGCGGATGATTTCCGGCGCCGTTCCGGCCGGCGCACACAAGGCAGTCCAGGCAAACACCTCATAGCCGGGCAACCCTGCCTCGGCGATCGACGGCAGGTCAGGCAGCAACGCGGTTCGTCGCGCCGTGGTGACGCCGAAGGCACGCAGCTTGCCGGCCTTCACATGGCCGATCGAGGGCGGGATATCGACGAACATCAGGCTGACGGTGCCGCTGATGGTGTCGGTCAGGGCGGTGGTGCTGGCCTTGTAGGGCACATGCAGGAGGTCAAGCCCGGCCAGTTGCGCGAACAGTGCCGACGATACCTGACCGGTGGCATTGGCACTGGCGTACGAGAGCTTTCCCGGATTCGCCCTGGCATAGGCAAGCAGTTCCCGCATCGACGTGAATGGCTGGCCCGGATTGGCCACCAGCACGAACGGCAGCACACCCACCTTGCTGATCGGCGCGAAATCCTTGACCGGGTCATAGCCGCTCTTCTTCAACAGGCTGGCATTGGCTGCCAGGGTGGTGGTGCTGCCGTAAAACAGGGTGTGGCCGTCGGCGCCGCCGCGCAGGGCCTCCTGTACGCCGATCACGCCATTGCCGCCGGGCCGGTTGTCGACAATGAACTGCACACCCATTGCCTGGCCCAGTTGCTGCGCCAAGAGGCGTATGGTGGTGTCGCCGCCGCCGCCGGCGCCGAATGGCGCGATGATGCGCACGGTCTTGGCCGGATAGACCTGCGACCATGCGTGGTCGGGGGTGGTTGCCGCCAACCACGCGACAGCGACGAAAATCGCTTTGCTCAACATACCGGGTTTCATCTTGTCTTTCACAGGCATTTTGTGGTTTCCTCCCCGGACCGCGGGCGAATTCCCGGCAGCTCCGGATTGATCCTTCGCCGGGTAGTGGCTAGCGCCCGAGGTGTCTTTCAATCTGTTCCGCACTCGCCCGCGCCGCACCCAGCAACTTGCGCTCATGTGATTTGGTGGCCCGGTTCTTCAGCACCGAGGCGTGGATCGCAGCCGCCATTTTCCCGCCGGCATCATGAATCGGAATCGCGTAGCCGACGATGCCGTCGACCGACTCCTCCATGCTCCTGGCGTAGCCCAGCGTGCGGATCCGCGCGAACTCGCGCTCCAGTTCCTTGGGATCGGTAATCGTCGTCGCCGTCAGCCGTGGCAAGGTCTGCGCCAGGGTCTGCGCCGCCAGCGCAGGATCGTTGGCGGCATACAGCTTGCCGGTGGCGGTACTGTGCTGATACAGCGGTTCGCCAAGACGGATATCCAGCGAGATACGCTGGGTGCCGAGGCAGCGGTCGGCGTACATGACGCGCTTGCCGACCCGCATGGCCAGATACACATCGTCGCCGATGGTCTTGGCCAGTTCCTGCAGATGACGATGGCTGATGGCGCGAATGTCCAGCGACGCCATGGTATTGAGCGCCAGCGCCACCGCACGCGGGCCGATCGAGTAGCGCAGGTCGTCGCTGACGGTGGCCACCTCGGCGCTCACCATGGTCTGCAGCATGTTGTGCAAGCTGCTTACCGGCAGGTCGAGCGCGTCCTTGATCTCGGTCAGGCGCATGCCTTCCTTGTGGCGCACCAGCAGGTTGAGCACGTCGAAGGTGCGCAGGTAGCGATCAGGGCTCATTGCTGCATTTCCGTCGCCTTGCGGCGCTCAAGGGAGAATCCGGCATAGCCGGCGTCGGCGGCCTCCTGGCACTCCCTGCGGTAGACACCGATCTTCGCCGCATAGGGCATGAACACGCGCGGCTTGCCGGGAATATTGGCGCCAAGAAACCATGAATTCGCCAGCGGCAGCAGGGTCTTGTCAGCGGTCGCGTTGACATGCGCGACCCAGCGGTCTTCCGCCGACCGGGTGGCATCGATGCTGTCGATGCCGTTCCTGCGCATATGCACCAGGCAGTCGCCGATCCACTCGACATGATGCTCGATGCCGACGATCATGTTGACCAGTACCGACGGACTGCCGGCACCGGTGATGAAGAACAGGTTCGGAAAGCCGTTGCTCATCAGGCCCAGGCAGGTACGCGGACCGGCGCTCCATTTGGCGCGCAGCGGCAGCCCGTCGGTGCCGCGGATATCGACCGCCAGCGCCGCACCGGTCAGGGCGTCGTAACCGGTCGCACAGACCAGCACATCAAGTTCGTGGCGCCCGGCGCCGGTCAGCACGGCATCGTGTGTGACTTCGACGATCGGCGTCTTGCGCAGGTCGACCAGGCGCACATTGGCGCGGTTGTAGGTCTCGAAGTAGCCGGTATCGACGCAGATCCGCTTGGTGCCCAGCGGATGATCTTTCGGACACAAGGACTCGGCGACCAGCGGATCGCGCACGGTCGCGCGGATCCTGGCGCGCACGAAATCGGCGATGCTGTCGTTGGATTGCCGATTGACCATCAGGTCATTGAAGGCATGGACGAAATTCACGCCGCCCTTGTCCCAGCGCCGCTGGTACTCGCGCTCGCGCTCTTCCGGGCTGGCTTGTGATGCCGGCTTGTCGTTGAACTCGTACAGGGTGCCGACTTCGCGCGCCCGCGCGCGATGCTCGCGGTACACCGCCTTCCATGCCGCCTGTTCCGGCGGCAGCAAGGGCGCGTTCCAGGCGGGAATCGAGAAATTCGCGCTGCGCTGGAACACCGTCAGTTGCTTCGCCTGCGCCGCGATCGCCGGGATAGCCTGGATGCCCGACGATCCGGTGCCCACCACCCCGACCCGCTGGCCGCCGAGATCGACCCCTTCATGCGGCCAGGCCCCGGTGTGCAGCACACGGCCCTTGAAGCACTCGATGCCGGCAATCGCCGGCAGGCGCGCCACCGACAATGCGCCGGTGGCGAGCACGCAGAATCGCGCCGACAGCGAGCCGCCATCCGCCAGCCGAACCTGCCAGCGCGCGCTCGCGGCGTCCCAGAGCGCGGCCGCGACCCGCGCGTTGAAGCGAATGTCGCGCCGCAGGTCGAAACGCCGCGCGACATGCTCGATATAGCGCAGGATCTCGGGCTGCGAAGCATAGCGCTCGGTCCACACCCACTCCTGCTCGAGTTCTCTCGAGAAGGAATACGAATACTGCAGGCTTTCGACGTCGCAGCGTGCTCCTGGATAGCGGTTCCAGAACCAGACCCCGCCGACATCGGACGCCGCCTCGACCACCTGCGCGCAAAAGCCGAGACCGCGCAGGCGATGCAGCATGCACAGCCCGGCAAAGCCGGCGCCGACGATGATCACATCGAAGCGTTGGGAATTCTGCATGGTGAAGGTGGCGGCCAATGCGTCCTGACAGGGGAAGGCGGCGCCGCGGGAAAGCGCGG
>JANPGJ010000067.1:0-21594 GCA_031423955.1 Burkholderiales bacterium | reverse complement strand
CCGCGGCCCGGGCATGGGCGGCCACAGGGTCCTCGCGCCAGCGCCGGTGTCGTGAAAGCGGGTGCGCGTGGCTTGCGCAGCGGCGATTCAGGATCGCCTCTTGCTTGGTGCCCGGGTGATACGGCTGTGTACAATTTGAAGAAGGGTGACGCCACGATGGCATGTCGCCGCGCTGTGGCGACATGCGCGACCGAGGATTTAAATGAATGATGCAGACAGGGTGTTGATCGCAGGCGCCGGTCCGGTCGGATTGATCGGTGCGCTTTGGCTGGCCCGCCGTGGCGTGCCGGTGACGGTGATCGATGCACTCGCGGCGCCGGCGGAAGACCTGCGCGCATCGACTTTCCATCCGCCGACGCTCGACATGCTCGAAGACCTCGGCTTGCTTGAATGGATGCTGCCGCGCGGACTGAAGTCGCCGGTGTTCCAGCATCGCGACCGGCCCACCGGCGAAGTGTTCGCGTTCGATCTCGGACTGTTGTCCGACGATGTGCGCAATCCCTATCGCCTGCAGTGCGAGCAGTGGAAGATGATGAACCATGTCGGCGAACTGCTTGCCGCCATGCCCAATGTCGAACTGCGTTTCAACGAACGGGTGGTGCATGTGGCGCAGGACGCCGCCGGCGTCAGCCTGGCGACTGAAACGCCGCTGGCGATCCGCCATCATCGCGGGCGTTTCCTGATCGCCTGCGACGGCGCCAATTCGATCGTGCGCAAATGGCTGGACATCGAATTCGAAGGGCTCACTTATCCGGAAAAGTTCTACTGCGTGACCACCCCGCATCCGCTCGAGGCCAGCTTCGACAAGCTGTGCAACGTCAATTACGTCGCCGACCCCGACCAGTGGTTTGTGTTGCTGCGCGTGCCCGAATTGTGGCGCGTGCTGATCCCGGTGTCCGAGAGCGTCGCCGACAGCGAGATCGTGTCCGACGCATTCACCCAGGCTTGCCTGCAGCGCATCGCCGCCAAGGATGGCGATTATCCGGTGCGCCACCGCACCATCTACCGCGTTCACCAGCGGGTCGCGAAGCGCTATCGTGACGGCAACATCTTCCTTGCCGGCGACGCCGCGCATATCAACAATCCGCTTGGCGGAATGGGCATGAACGGCGGCCTGCATGATGTGCTCAACCTGGCCGAAAAGTTGCTGGCGGTGATCGGTGGCGGCGACAGCGCGCAACTCGAGCGCTACGAACGGCAACGACGCACCGTGTGCTACAAGTATGTGCAGGCGCAGACCATTCGCAATCGCGAGGATCTGGCTGAAAAAGGCGGCGCCGCGCGTGAACGGCGTCTGGGAGAAATGCGCAACCTGCTGGCCGACCCGCAGGCGACTCGCGAGTTCCTGCTCAGGAACTCGATGATTGCCGGGCTGCGCGAGGCCGCGGCAATCCAGTAGAAGCTTGCAGGTCTGCCGGCCCGTTCGCAGCGGGCCGGTGAACACCGCAGCGCTCGCGGCCGGGTGCGCGGTACGGCAGTCCCGACAGCGCGGGCTTCGGCCCGTTGGCAACCAGTTCCACACAGGAGAACGCAATGTCCGACCATCTGGGTTATCGCAAGAAATTCGGCGTACTGGGGCCCTCGACCAATACCATCGTGCAACCGGACTTCGACGATCTGCGGGTGCGCGGGGTGACCAACCACTACAGCCGGATCGCGATCCCGAACAACCCGGTGAGCGACAACGAGGGCTTCCTGCAACTTGTGGCGAGCATCAATGAATCCACCCTGCTGGCCGTTGACGTGCTCAAGAGTTGCGAAATGGACTATCTGGTGATGGGCATGTCGGCCGCCACCTTCTGGGACGGCCGCGCCGGCGCCGCGAAATACCTGGCGATGATGCGCGAGCGTGCCGGGGTCGGCGTGTCGTGCGGGTCGTTTGCGACCGAGGCGGCGCTCAATGTCTACAAGGCCAGGCGCATCGCCTTTCTGTCACCCTATTTTCCGGTGGCCAATGAGCAGGTACGCAATTTTTTCCAGGACTGCGGTTTCACCGTGGTGCGCGATGTCTGCCTGCGGCGCCCCAGCCCGGTGCTGATCGCCCATGCCACCGACGACATGTGCCGCCAGGCGATCCGCGAACTCGATGGCGACGATGTCGACGCGATCGTGCAGGTCGGCACCAACCTGTCGATGATCCGGCTGGCGGCAGCCGCCGAACTGTTTCTCGGCAAGCCGGTGATCGCCATCAACACCGCGACCTACTGGCATGCGCTGCGCGCGGTCGGCATCGAGGACCGGGTCGAGGGATTCGGCAACCTGATGGAGCACCACTGACCGTTGATGGGGTAAAGCGAACACCGATGCCGGCGGCGCGGCCGCGATTGCGCTTCGCCCAGGCGAACTATCCGGCATCGCGCGAGTCAGCGCTGGTGTGATTGCATCGCCCGCAGCATGCGAAAAAGGTTGACTAAATCGTTTGGGTATAGGTATACTTGAGTTAATCACTCGGCTTCTCCAAAGCTTGGGCGCCGGCGGCCTGTCAGGCGCCGTCATCGAGTCGGCTGCAAGTGATCAATTTGTGAAAGGCGGCTTCCCATGAGACTGACGACCAAAGGACGTTTCGCTGTTACCGCGATGATCGATCTGGCGTTGCGTGACACCAATGGCCCGGTGACGCTGGCTGCGATCAGCGGCCGGCAGGGGATTTCGCTGTCCTATCTGGAGCAGTTGTTCGGCAAGTTGCGCCGGCACGGCATTGTCGATTCAGTGCGCGGGCCAGGGGGCGGTTACACCATGGCGCGGGTGCTCGAAAAGGTCAGCGTGGCCGACGTGATCGCCGCGGTCGACGAACCTCTGGATGCGACAATGTGCGGTGGCCGCCAGGATTGCCATGAAACCGGGCGGGTCGGCGGTGGCTTGGCGGCCGACAAGAATCCCAGGGGGCAATGCATGACCCATGATTTGTGGGCAACCCTCAATACCAAGATGCATGAATACCTGGAGTCGGTGAGTCTGGCCGACCTGGTGCGCCAGCAGCGTGAGCGTGAAGCTGCTGCAGGTGCCGCGCCGGTACAGACAGTGGTGGTTGAACACAAGCGTGCGCTGCCGCGCGCGGTGGTGTCGGCCTGACAATTCATTTTCAGGGTGTGATGATGAAATTTCCGATTTATCTTGATTACTCGGCCACCACGCCGGTCGACCCGCGGGTCGCCAAAAGCATGATGACCTACCTCACCGAGGAATACGGCAACCCGGCCTCGCGTTCGCACGCCTACGGCTGGACCGCCGAGGCGGCGGTCGAGGAAGCGCGCGAAAACGTCGCCAAACTGGTGGGCGCGGATGCCAAGGAGATTGTCTGGACCTCCGGCGCGACCGAGTCGAACAATCTGGCGATCAAGGGCGCCGCCCATTTCTACAAGTCGAAGGGCCGCCATATCATCACCATGTCGATCGAGCACAAGGCGGTGATCGATACCTGCCGCGAACTCGAGCGCCAGGGGTTCGAGGTGACTTACCTTGACCCCGAGCCCAATGGCCTCCTCGATTTGGAAAAGTTCAAGGCGGCGATCCGCGCGGACACCATCCTGGTGTCGATCATGTATGTGAACAACGAAATCGGTGTAATCCAGGCGATCCCGGAGATTGGCGAAATCTGCCGCGCCAAGGGCATCGTGTTTCACGTCGACGCCGCGCAGGCCACCGGCAAGGTGGCGATCGACCTGACTACGCTGAAGGTTGACCTGATGTCGTTTTGCGCCCACAAGACCTATGGCCCGAAGGGCATTGGCGCGCTCTACGTGCGGCGCAAGCCGCGGATTCGCCTGGAGGCGCAGATGCATGGCGGCGGGCACGAGCGCGGCTTTCGCTCCGGCACCCTGCCGACCCACCAGATCGTCGGCATGGGCGAATCCTTCCGTCTGGCCCGCGAGGAAATGGCGGGTGAGAACGAGCGCATCCGCATGCTGCGCGACCGCCTGCTCAATGGCCTCAATGAAATGGAGGAGGTGTACGTCAACGGCGACCTCGAGTCGCGCGTGCCGCACAACCTCAACATGAGCTTCAACTTCGTCGAGGGCGAGTCGATGATCATGGCGATCAAGGAAATCGCGGTGTCCAGCGGTTCGGCCTGCACTTCGGCCAGCCTCGAGCCCTCGTATGTGCTGCGTGCCCTCGGGCGCAGCGACGAGCTGGCGCATTCATCGATCCGCTTCACCATCGGCCGTTTCACCACCGAGGAAGAGATCGACTACTCGATCAAGCTGATCAAGGCGAAGATCGCCAAGCTGCGCGACCTGTCGCCGCTGTGGGAAATGTACAAGGACGGGGTCGACTTGAATACCGTGCAATGGGCTGCACATTGAGTTAATGGAAGGCTTGGAGAAACATCATGGCATACAGCGAAAAACTTCTGGATCACTACGAGAATCCACGCAACGTCGGCTCGTTCGAAAAGGGCGATGACACGGTGGGTACCGGCATGGTCGGCGCGCCGGCCTGCGGCGATGTGATGAAGCTGCAGATCAAGGTCGGCAGCGACGGCCGCATCGAGGATGCGAAATTCAAGACCTACGGTTGCGGTTCGGCGATCGCTTCGTCGTCCCTGGTGACCGAATGGGTCAAGGGCAAGACGCTGGACGAGGCGATGGGCATCAAGAACACCCAGATCGCCGAGGAACTGGCGCTGCCGCCGGTCAAGATCCATTGCTCGATCCTGGCCGAAGATGCGATCAAGGCGGCGATCACCGATTACAAGGCCAAGCACGTGGTCGAACAGAAGCAAGCCGCTTAAGGACTGTCATGCCCGTCACGCTGACCGAAAACGCCGCCAGGCACGTGTCCAACTACATTGCCAAGCGCGGCAAGGGAATGGGCTTGCGTCTGGGTGTCAAGACCACCGGTTGCTCCGGCCTGGCCTACAAGCTTGAGTTCGCCGACGCGCCTAATCCCGAAGACCAGCAGTTCGAAAGCCACGGCGTCAAGGTGTTGATCGACCCCAAGAGCCTGGCCTATCTCGAAGGCACCGAGCTCGACTACACGCGCGAGGGATTGAACGAGGGCTTCAAGTTCAACAACCCGAACGAAAAGGACCGCTGCGGTTGCGGCGAGAGTTTTCACATCTGAGGCCTGGCGGCAATCGCATCATTCATGACCAATAGATGCCTCTGGCGAGGCTGTTATGTCTTCGGTAACGATCAATAGGCGCCGTGCGCAATCCCGAATCCTCCGGGCGGCTTGACCGCCCTTTTTTTCGTGTCCAAGGCTTTTTCCCAAACATACTTCGACTGGTTCGGACTGCCGGCCGCGTTTGACATCGACCTCGATGCGTTGAGCGCGGCCTATCGCGAAGTCCAGGGCCAGGTGCATCCGGATCGCCATGCGCAATCCGGCGAGGCCGGCAAGCGGGTCGCAATGCAACTGTCGACGCGTGCCAACGAGGCCTTCGAGACCTTGCGGAATCCGCTCAAGCGGGCAACCTACCTGCTCGAACTGCGCAAGCAGGACATCGGGGCCGAGAACAATACGGCGATGGAGCCGGCGTTTCTGATCGCCCAGATGGAATGGCGGGAGGCTGTCGAGGATGCGCGAGCGGCGAAAAACATCGATGCCTTGGAGCGTCTGCTGGGCGAGTTGCGTGCGGATGCGAAACTGCGTTATGGCAAGCTCGGCGCCCTGCTCGAATCCAACGCCGACCAGCCGGCGGTCGAGGCGGTGCGCCAATTGATGTTCCTTGAAAAAGTGCAAAGCGAGATCAGCGACAGTCTCGCCGCGCTGGAGAACGCCTGACATGGCCCTGCTGCAGATTTTCGAACCTGGCCTGGCGACCGCGCCGCATGAACACCGGCTCGCCGTCGGCATTGACTTAGGCACCACCAACTCGCTGGTGGCGGCGGTCAGGAGCGGGGTTGCCGAAGTGCTGCCCGACCACCAGGGCCGGCCGCTGTTGCCGTCGGTGGTGCGCTATGACGCCCAGGGCGTCAACGCGGTCGGTCATGCCGCTGCGGCGCAGGCGTTGAGCGATCCGAAGAACACCATCGCCTCAGTCAAGCGCTACATGGGGCGTGGCCTGGCCGACATTCGCGCGCAATACGGCGCGCATCCGCCGTATGATTTCGCCGACGCGCCGGGCATGGTCAAACTGGTCACCCGCGCCGGAACCAAAAGCCCGGTCGAGGTATCGGCCGACATCCTGCGCGCGCTCAAGGGGCGCGCCGAGGAGTCGCTGGGCGGCGAATTGCGTGGCGCGGTGATTACCGTGCCGGCCTATTTCGACGACGCGCAACGCCAGGCCACCAAGGATGCGGCGCAACTCGCGGGCCTCGAGGTGCTGCGCCTGATCAATGAACCGACCGCGGCGGCGATTGCCTATGGCCTGGACAATGGCGCCGAGGGCGTCTACGCGATCTACGACCTGGGCGGCGGCACTTTCGACATCTCGATCCTGCGCCTGTCGCGCGGGGTGTTCGAGGTGATGGCCACCGGCGGCGACTCGGCGCTGGGAGGGGATGATTTCGATGCCGCGCTGGCGCAATGGGCGGTGCACGAGACCCGGCTTGCCGCCCTTTCCGAGCGCGACCGGCGCATGCTGCAAATCGAGGCGCGTGCCGCCAAGGAGCGCCTGTCCGAGGCCGACACCACGTTCTACAGCCTGCCGATGCATGACGGCCGCACCCTCGGCCTGCACGTGACGCGCAAGCTGTTCGAGGCATTGACCGAACCGCTGCTCAAGAAAACCCTGGTCGCCACCCGCAAGGCGCTGCGCGATGCCGGCCTGTCGGCCGCGGAGGTGAAAGGCACGGTGCTGGTCGGCGGCGCGACCCGCATGCCGCAGGTACGCGAGGCGGTCGCCAAGTTGTTCGGGCGGGCGCCCCTGACCGACCTCAATCCCGACGAGGTGGTGGCGCTCGGTGCGGCGATGCAGGCCAACCTGCTGGCCGGCAATCACGGTGAGGGCGACGACTGGCTGCTGCTCGACGTGATTCCGCTGTCGCTCGGGCTGGAAACGATGGGCGGGCTGGCCGAACGGGTGATTCCGCGCAATTCGACCATTCCCTGCGCGCGGGCGCAGGAATTCACCACCTTCAAGGACGGCCAGACCGCGATGGCGATCCACGTGGTACAGGGTGAGCGCGATCTGGTGGCCGACTGCCGCTCGCTGGCGCGCTTCGAATTGCGCGGCATTCCGCCGATGGTGGCCGGCGCGGCGCGGATTCGCGTCAGCTTCCAGGTCGATGCCGACGGCCTGTTGTCGGTGTCGGCCGAGGAGAAGACCTCCGGCGCCAAGGCAGAGATCGTCGTCAAGCCTTCGTACGGCCTGGGTGACGAGGAGATCGCGCGCATGCTCAGGGAGTCGTTCGAGCGTGCCGGTGACGACATCAAGGCGCGTGCCCTGAAGGAGCAGCAAGTCGAGGCAGACCAGATGCAGGGTGCGCTTGCCGCCGCGCTCGCCGCTGACGGGGCGCTGCTTTCGGCCGAGGAGCGCGATGCACTCGACATCCTGATCATGCAGTTGCGTGACGCCACCCGGGGTACCGACCATCTGCGAATCAAGGCTGCGGTCGAGGCCCTCAACCGCGGCAGCGAGGAATTCGCCGCGCGCCGCATGGACCGCTCTATCAAGGCGGCGCTCACCGGGCGCACGCTGGACTCGATCGGCGCCTGAGCCAAAAGAAAGCCATGCCCCAAATCGTTGTATTACCCCATGTCGAACTGTGCCCCGAAGGGACGGTGATCGATGCCCCGGCCGGCATTTCCCTGTGCGATGCGCTGCTGCAAAACGGCGTCGAGATCGAGCATGCCTGCGAGAAATCCTGTGCCTGTACGACTTGCCATGTGATCGTGCGCGAAGGCTTTGCCGCGCTTGAAGCGTCGGACGAAGGTGAGGACGACCTGCTTGACAAGGCCTGGGGCCTGGAGCCGAATTCGCGGCTGTCCTGCCAGGTGATACTCGATGCGGCCGATCTGGTGATCGAGATACCGAAATACACCATCAACATGGCCAAGGAAGGCAAGCATTGAGCAGCATTCGAGCGCACGCCGGACCGGCGGCCGAAAGCGAAAGGTGAGTCATGAAATGGACCGATAGCCGCGACATCGCGATCGCATTGTGTGAGGCACACCCCGATGTCGATCCCCTCAAGGTGCGCTTCACCGATCTGCATGCCTGGGTATGCGCATTGCCCGGCTTCGCCGACGACCCGGGTCGCTCGGGCGAGAAGATTCTCGAGGCGATCCAGATGCTGTGGATCGAAGAAGCCGAATAGCGGCGCAGCTCGGGGCTCAGGCCAGCGCGATGCTGGCCAGGCCCAGCATCATCAGGAGCGCGGCGGTCAGGCGCCGTGCGGCATCGCCCTCCTTGAGGAAATGGGTGCCGTAGAGCGCGGCGATCAGGATGCTGATTTCGCGTGCCGGCGCGACGTAGGAAAGCGGCGCCATGGTCATCGCGTAGAGCGCCAGGCAATACGACAGTGGCGACAGGATCGCTACAGCGACTACCGCCCGCTTGTCCGCGCGCCAGATCGCGCGCACCGAACCAAAGTGCCTGAGGCTGGAAGGCGTGGTGACGATCAGGCGCAGCACGATCGAACCCCAGTAATAGACGATCGGCGGGATCAGCAGGGCCGCCACCGCCTGCCGGTCCCAGACCGTATAGAGCGCGATCATCGCCCCGGTGGCCAACGCGAAGCCGATGCCATGCCCGCCACGGCGAAACATGGCCAGCGGATTGCCTGACAGCAGCACCGCGCCCACGCCGATCAGCAATGCGCCGCAAATGGCCAGCGGCGCCGGTTGTTCGCCCAGCACCAGGATTGCCGCGACGATCGTCAGCAAGGGCCCGCTGGCGCGTGCCAGCGGATACACCACCGACAGGTCGCCGCTGCGGTAGCCGCGATCGAGGAACACGAAATAGGCGACATGAATCAGCGCGCTGCCGAGCATCATGGCAAGCGCGGTGAGGTCGGGTTGCCAACCTGACTGTAACAATTGCGTGACCGCGAACGGCGCATAGATCAGGCTTTCGAACCAGGCCACCAGCCAGAAAAAGGCGATGCCGCCGCCCTTGCTCTGCTTGAGAAACAGGTTCCAGGTCGCGTGGCAGCAGGCGGCGAACAGAATCAGCAGCAGGGCTGGAAGCGACATCGCTTGGGCGGATGGCGTCCGCCAGTGGCACAAGAAAAAAGGGCGGCCCGCAAGGCCGCCCTTCATTGTTGCATGCCGCGCAGTCAGGAATAGTTGAGGCTGATCGAGTTGCCTTCCACCTTGACGCGGTCACCATTGCGCCATGCGGGTGCGGTGGTCTGGGTCAGGCTGCGGGTGCTGCCGTCTTCCATCCGCACATGGACTTCGTAGACCTTGGTCGAACGCACGCTTTTCTCGATCTGGTGACCGGCCACCGCGCCGCCGATCGCGCCGAGAATCGCCAGCGCGTCCGAGCCACGCCCCTTGCCGAATTGCTTGCCGACCACCGCGCCGCCGAGCGCGCCACCGGCGATGCCGACGCCCGAGCCTTCACCCGCCTTCTGGGTTTCGATCACCGCTTCGACCACGCCGCAGTTGGCGCAGACCGGCTTGGCCACCGGTGCCTGGGTGACCTGGACCGGTACATTGCCAAAGCCGCCGGTAGCGCCACCCTGCGCGCCGCCATACACGCCGCCGTTGCCCGGATTACCGTACGGATTGGGTTCGTAGGGGTCGCGATTGCGCGGTGCACCGCTGACCGCCGGCAGGGTGGAGCGCGGGCGTGCCGGTGCTTCATAGTCCGCGTCACGGTCGACTGCCGCGACCCTGACAACCCGGGGCTTGGCTGCCACAGGTCGCGGCTGGGCCGCAGGTGCGGCGGCTTGCGCTATGACCACTGGCGCCGGCGCGGCCGCGACGGGTGCTGCGGCCGCAGCCGGCGGCGTCACCATGGCCGCCGGCGTGGCAGTGATGGCGGCCGTCGGCAGGGCGTTGGCATGGGTGCCGGGCAATACCCCGGTCATGACGCCGACACCGGCAGCGGACACCACGATGACCGAAGCGGCGGCAGCGGCCACCAGGGGATGAATGCGCGGGGTGGTGCGGATGATCTGTTCCATGGCTTGTTCCTCCTGAACGCGAAAGCGCGTGCCTCAATGAACGCCGAGTATCGCGGCGGCGCCGACCCTGACCTGTGACGCTTTGTAAGGAGGTGTTACGCTGCCGGAACGTTCGCCGGTCAACCATGTTCAAATCATTGATCGTTACCAACAACATGACAGCCTCGCCAGAGGCATGTTTTTGTCATGAATCATGCAATTCCAAAAAGTCATGCGCCTGACCCGACGTGATCTCTTGCGGTTCCTGCTGGCGGCCGGCGTCGCCGGATCGCACAATGCCTCCGCGCAGGAATTCGCCAGCGAACGTGCGGCGTTGCGGGTGGTGACCGTCGCGCGCGGGCTGGAACACCCCTGGGGCCTGGCCTTTCTTCCCGACGGTCGGCTGCTGGTGACCGAACGGCCTGGCCGCATCCGCATCATCGAGCGCGACGGCAAGGTGGGTGCGGCGCTGGGCAATCTGCCGGCGGTCGTGGCCGCCGGGCAGGGCGGCTTGCTCGATGTGCATCTCGACCGCCAGTTTGCCGCCAATCGCACGCTCTATTTCTCGTATTCCGAAGCGGGTGACGGCGGCGCCGGTACCAGCGTGGCGCGCGCGCTGCTCGGCAAGGCCGCTCTTGAAGATGTGCGGGTGATCTTCCGCCAGGGTCCGAAGGTGCGCGGCGGCCTGCATTTCGGCTCGCGGATCGTCCAGTCCGCCGACGGCAACCTTTTCGTCACTCTGGGCGAACGTTACCAGCGCGACCGCGCGCAGGATCTGGCGAGTCACCTGGGCAAGGTGGTGCGCATCCGGCCCGACGGCAGCGTGCCGGCGGACAACCCGTTCATCGGGCGCGCCGGCGCGCTGCCGGAGGTCTGGTCGTACGGCCATCGCAATGTGCAGGGCGCGGCCCTGCATCCGGTCAGTGGCGACCTGTGGACGGTGGAGCATGGCGCGCAGGGCGGTGACGAGGTCAACCGGCCGCAGGCCGGGCGCAATCATGGCTGGCCGGTGATCACCTACGGCCGCGATTACTCCGGTGCGAGTATCGGCGAGGGCACCGCCAAAGCCGGCATGGAACAGCCACTGCACTTTTGGGACCCGTCGATCGCACCGTCCGGAATGGCGTTCTATGGCGCCGATGCGATTGCCGGCTGGAAAGGCAGCTTGCTGGTCGGCTCGCTCAAGTTCCGCTTGCTGTCGCGCCTTGAACTCGACGGCAACCGGGTGCTGCGCGAAGAGCGCCTGCTGCAGGGCTTGAACGAGCGCATTCGCGACGTCCGGGTCGGGCCCGATGGCCTGGTCTACCTGCTGACCGACAGCGGCGACGGCAGGGTGTTGCGGCTGGAACCGGCCAGGTAGCGGCAGGCTTCGGCCTGCAACAAGGGAAAGAACAGCTCGAACGCGGATTCGATCGTCGCGTGCGCGTCGATCAACGCCGGCAATGCTCCTTCGAGCGGTACCGGCCTTGACAGGCGGCTGCCAATGCGCGCCAGCACGCGCGCCATGCCGGCCCGGGTGGCGCAGGCGGTCAGCGCACCGTGGGCCGCCATGCCGTGGGCAACCTTGCCCGCGGGTTGCGGCAGATTCGGTGCGATGCGCGCCAGACATGCATGCAGTTCGGCGCTGTAGGCTGCCAGCGGCGCCGGATGCCAGCGCTGCCAGCCGGCAATCAGCAGATGGTCGAAATAGACGTCGAGCAGGATGCCGGCATAGCGACGCATGGGCGCAGGCAGCGCGCGCCTGGCATCGAGCGTGAGGGCATGGGTGTCGGTGAAACTGTCGATCCGCCGGTGCAGGCGGATCGCCTGCTCGACCGCCGCCGGCCAGGCGCCGAGATCGGCCCCGCGCACGAAGTCGCCGAGGAAGGTGCCGGTCCGTGCATCGTCACCGTCAGGTGACAGCATGAAATGTGCGAGGTGATTCACCGCCGGATCGGATCGTGGTGGCGCGCTCAGGCGCTGCCGGCCTGCCCGGGCGCCGCCGGCGGCGAGGCGTCGGCGGCGACGAGGCCCCGCCAACGGCGGCGCACCCATGCCAGCACGACTGCGAGGTGAATGGCGAACACCAGTACCGCCAGCGCCCCCTGGGTGAACGGATTGGGCAGGATCAGCATGCGGGCATTGAATACCGACAGCAGGGCCGGTAGCAGCAGGTATGCCAGCAGAAGGTAGACGGCCGCTGCGAGGTCGGCGCGCTTGCCCGAGCGGGTGAACGACAGGCCCTGCAGGAAGGCCACATCGCGCATTGCCAGCAGCACCAGCGCAGCCGGGCTGAACGGGCCGAAGTTGCCGGTCTCGTCGAGCCAGGCGTAAATCACGCCGGCAGGACGCGCGCTTACAGCCGTCAGGCCCGGCACCAGAACGAAGGCAAGCACCGCGGCGATCACCAGGGCGGCGCTCCAGGTTGGCAATTCCTCGAGCAAGCGCTGCGCGCGGCGGCCGGCGAATGCCAGACCGATGCGCTTGTAGCGCAGGGCATCGCGCTGGTCGAACCAGGCCGCGATGGTCGCGCCGGCGGTGAACGTCACCGCAGTGGTCAGCAGCATGAACACCAGCGCCGACAGCAACGGCAGGTCCGGCCCGATCACGAAGCCGCTGGCGTACAGGCTGACGAACAGGAGAAACGCGCAGAATGCGGCGGGGGTGGTGCGCACCTGCAACTGGCCGGCCATCAGGCGGATCACGCCCAGCACCGCCCACAGGGCAAATACCCAGATCGACGCCGCGGCGAAGGGCAGCAACGGCCAGTCGGGGCCGTACCAGTGGATCGATCTGCCGTGGTCATCGATGAGCAGCGGAAAGATTCCGCCGGCCAGCGGCAACGCGACCACCCCCAGCAGCAACAGGTAGGGTGCGCGAAACGACCGCGCGCCCGGCGACAGCAGGGTGAGGAACATCGCGGTGCCCTGTAGCAGGAGCGCGCTGCCAATCACGAACGAGATGACCAGTACCGCGCGCGCTGTCGAGGCGTCCTGACGGTAGCAGTAGGCGAATGCGGCAAGGCACAACAGGCCGCCGTACCAGGTGAACAGGTTGGCGCCGAGCAGCTTGCCTACGGCCAACTCGCCGGGCCGCAGGACCGACATGCGTTGCAGGTCCCAGGTGCGCGCGCGGAATTCCTCGGCGATTGAATCGGCCGCTTGGCGCAGGCCCCAGAAGTGGGTGAGCAGCAGATAGACCGTCAATGCACCGCTGGCCAGCGCCGAGGCGCTGGCATTGTTGAGCAGACCGATCAGCAACAGTAGGCTCAAGACGACCGGCATCGCCACCAGCCGCGCCGGCGTCAACTCCAGCCAGGCCAGGCGGCGCAACTCCGGGTTGTCGAGGAAGCTCATGACGGTGCCTTCAGGCTGGCCAGATAGGCGTCCTGCATGTTCTGGTGCTCGACCGCGAATTCACAGACCGGCAGGCCGGCGTCGATGAGCGCCGCCAGCAGGCGCGCACGCTCGGCATCGTCGGTGCTGAAACTGAACTTCGCCAGGGTGCCGTCGTGGCTCGCCAGTGCAAGCCAGGGGGCGGCCGCGTTCAGCGCGGCCGACTCGACCGGTGTCGAAAAGCGCAGCAACATCGCCTGCGCCGCGCCACTGCGTGCGGCACCGATGGTGCGATGTTCCACCACACAGCCGCCACGCAGCACCAGCATGTGGGTCGAATAGTCTTCCAGTTCGGCCAGGATGTGCGAGGACACCACCAGGGTCATGCCGTCGTCACGCAGGGTGCGGAACAGACGCGACAAGTCGTGGCGGGCCTCCGGGTCGAGACCGGACGCCGGTTCGTCGAGCAGCAGCACCGCCGGCCGGTGGATGATGGCCTGGGCGATGGCGACCCGCTGGCGCTGGCCGCGTGACAGGTTTTTCGGCCGCGCATCGAGGCGATCGCCAATCGCGGTGGCCGTCGCGGCTTGTGCCACCGCGGCAGCGGTGGCGTCAGGCGTGATGCCGTGGGCGCGGGCGGCGTAGGTCAGGCATTGGCGCACGGTGAGTTCGTCATACAGACCGAAAAAATCGGACAGATGGCCGATCCGGCGATGGCATTCGCGCGGTGCCTCGGCGACATCGATGCCGGCCAGCACGATGCGCCCGGCCATCGGCGTCTCAAGCGCCGAAATGCAGCGCAGCAGCGTGGTCTTGCCGGCGCCGTTCGGGCCCACCAATGCGGTGATCGAACCGGGATCGATGTGAAAGCTGACCTCATCGAGCGCCCGAAAGCCGGGGTACTCGAAGATCAGATCGGATACTTCGATCACCGGTGCGGCGCCGTGTTGCATCGGGCGAATGCGTCCTAGTCTTCGTTGCGCAACTGCGGGAACAGGATGACATCGCGAATCGACGGCGCGTCAGCCAGCAGCATCACCAGACGGTCGATGCCGATGCCTTCGCCGGCGGTCGGCGGCAGGCCGTGCTCGAGGGCGCGAATGTAGTCGCGATCCTTGAACATCGCCTCTTCGTCGCCGGCTTCCATCGCGGCGACCTGGGCGTCGAAACGTGCTTCCTGGTCTTCCGGATCGTTGAGTTCGGAAAAACCGTTGGCGATTTCACGACCGGCGATGAACAGTTCGAAACGGTCGGTGGATTCCGGATTGGCATCGTTGCGCCGCGCCAGCGGCGACACCTCGGCCGGATAGTCGATGATGAAGGTCGGATTCCACAACAACGCTTCGGCGGTTTCCTCGAAGAACGCGAGTTGCAGGGCGCCCAGGCCGGGGTTGCCGCGCGGCAGCGCGCCGCGTTTCTCCAGCCAGGCGGTGAGGAAGGCGGCATCGGTCAACTGCGCATCGGAGTACTCCGGCGCGTACTTCCTGACCGCCGCGGTGATGGTGAGCCGATCGAACGGCGCACCGAAGTCGATCACCCGGCCCTGGTAACTGAAGCTCGCGGCGCCGAGCACGGTGGTGGCGATGCTGCGGAACATTTCCTCGGTGAGGTCCATCAGGTAGCGATAGTCGCGATAGGCCTCGTAGAACTCCATCATCGTGAATTCGGGGTTGTGCCGGGTCGAGATGCCCTCGTTGCGGAAGTTGCGGTTGATCTCGAACACCCGTTCGAAGCCGCCGACCACCAGGCGCTTCAAGTACAGCTCGGGCGCGATGCGCAGGAACAATTCCATGTCGAGTGCGTTGTGGTGGGTCCTGAACGGCTTGGCCGCGGCGCCGCCGGGGATCGGGTGCATCATCGGCGTCTCGACTTCGAGATACTGGCGACCGACCATGAAGGCACGGATCGCGGTGACCACCTGCGAGCGCACGATGAAGGTCTTGCGCGATGCCTCGTTGGTGATCAGGTCGAGATAGCGCTGCCGATAGCGCGCTTCCATGTCGGTCAGGCCGTGGAATTTCTCAGGCAGCGGCCGCAGGGCCTTGGTCAGGAGGCGCAGGCTGCGCACGTTGATCGACAACTCGCCTTTTTGCGTGCGGAACAATACCCCGCTGGCGCCGACGATGTCGCCCAGGTCCCAATGCTTGAAATCGGCATGCGCCTCGGGCCCGATGCCCTGATCGTTGATGAACAACTGGATCTGGCCGCTGCCGTCCTGCACGGTGGCAAACGACGCCTTGCCCATCACCCGCTTCAACAGCATGCGGCCGGCGACGGCGACTTCAATGCTGTTCGCGGCCAGAGCCTCACGGTCGGCATCGCCATGCGTCGCGTGCAGGTCGGCCGCGTGGTCGGTGCGCGCGAAATCGTTGGGGAATGCCGGCTTGCCGCGCGTGCGGATGGCGGCCAGCTTGGCGCGCCGCTCGGCGATGATCTGGTTTTCGTCTTGCGGTAGCGCGGCAATTGATGTTTGTTCCATCTGGATCAGTTCGGGAAAGACTGGTGCATCGGCGGCACCATGGTTGAAAGTTCAGTTCAGGGTTTGTCGCATCCGCCTGGCATGCGTCACCGGCGGCGAACCTGCCATCCCCGTCATGACTGATGAATCAAGCGGCTCCAGGCACCGAAAAATCGATGCCGCGATACAAATCCGCGACTGGCAGTGTCAGCGGAATGCATGCGAGCTCAAGCATGTCAGCCGGGCCGAACGTGCTCAGGCCCCAGTCGCGCATGTTCAGCCGACGATAGTGCTCGACCAGAATTTCGTCCTGCGCGATCAACAGGCATTCGCGCAGCATCGGCAGCTTTTGGTACGCGATCAGCTTTTCCCGTCGGTCCAGCAGCATGGTTGACGGCGACATCACTTCAGCGACCATGCAAGGCGAGGTCTTGAACATCGGGTCGTTGTCTTGCGGGTCGCACACCAGCATGACGTCGGGGTAGTAGTAGGTGGCGCCGCCATCCAGGCGCAGGCGCATGTCGCCGATAAACGGACGGCATGTGCCGCGCTGCGCTCCATGACAGGCAGCGAACAGATTTCCGGCGATGGTGTTGTGGCGCTCGCTCGCCCCTGCCATTGCGTGGGCCTGATGACCGACAAACTCGTGCTTAACGGAACTCGCCGCTTCGGCCGCAAGGTACGCGTCTTCGGAAATCGGCTTGATGAGGGCAAAACCCATGGGTGGCGACAGACAGCGGATGGTCGTTCAACTATAGCGCAAACGTATCGCGGCCAGGCTACACGCGATGCTTCAACGATGCAGTGATGAACTCGTCGAGATCACCATCGAGCACCGACTTGGTGTTGCTGATCTCGACATTGGTGCGCAAGTCCTTGATGCGCGACTGGTCGAGCACATAAGAGCGGATCTGGTGGCCCCAGCCGACATCGGACTTGTTGGCCTCGAGGTTGTCCTGCTCGGCCTGGCGCTTGCGCAACTCCAGCTCATACAGGCGCGACTTCAATTGCGCCATCGCTTCGGCGCGGTTGCGGTGTTGCGAGCGGTCGTTCTGGCATTGCACGACGATATTGGTCGGGATATGCGTGATGCGAACCGCCGAGTCGGTCTTGTTGATGTGCTGGCCGCCGGCGCCCGACGCGCGGAAGGTGTCGACCCGCAGGTCGGCCGGATTGATGTCGACTTCGATCGATTCGTCGACTTCCGGGTAGACAAAGACGCTGGCGAACGAGGTATGGCGGCCGCCGGCGGAGTCGAACGGCGACTTGCGCACCAGCCGGTGCACGCCGGTCTCGGTGCGCAGCATGCCGTAGGCGTAGTCGCCGACGACCTTGATCGAGGCCGATTTGAGCCCGGCCACCTCGCCCGGCGACTCTTCGAGGATCTCGGGTTTGAAACCCTTGCGCTCGCAGTAGCGCAGGTATTGGCGCATCAGCATCGAGGCCCAGTCCTGGGCTTCGGTGCCGCCGGCCCCGGCCTGGATATCGATGAAGCAGTTGTTCGGGTCGGCCGGGTTGTCGAACATGCGGCGGAATTCGAGGTCGGCCACCGCGGCATCGATCACCCCCACGTCATCGGCGACCGCGATCACGGTGGCGTCGTCGTTGTCGGCGCGCCCCAGTTCGAACAGTTCGGCGGCATCGACCAGCCCCTGGCCGATGCGGTTCAGGCTGCCGACGGTGGCATCGAGCGACTTCTTTTCGCGGCCCAGTTCCTGGGCGCGCTTCGGATCATTCCACAGCGCCGGGTCTTCGAGCGCGGCGTTGGCTTCGGTCAGGCGGGCGAACTTGGCGTCGAAGTCAAAGATACCTCCGCAAGTCTTCGCTGCGGGACTTCAGGTCCGCCAGCTTGGCTTCGAGGGTGTTGAGGAATTCGGCTTCCATGGGATGGCTGTCGCTTGGCAGTAAAGCCCGCCATTATACGTGCTGTGCGATCGGTTCCCACGCCTCGACATACACGCCGGCGCGGGCCATGCCGTTGAATTCGTCGACGCCGAGCCGGAAGGCGACGCGGGCGGCATCCGGCAGGCGTTCGGTGGCGTTGAACTGGATTGCCTCGATGTTGCGGCCTTCGCGGCTGAGCGTCAGCTTGAGGTGGCGCTCCTTGACCAGGCGCTGGGCGGTGATACGGTAGGTGTCGGCGAAGGTAGGGGCCGGAAAGCCCTGACCCCAGACCTCGTCTTCGAGCGCGCGCACGAAATTGAGGTTCATGTAGGAAGCTTCGAGCGCGCCGTCGGTCAGCACCTCGGAGGCGAGGTCGGCCGGTACCAGCATGCGCGCGGCGGCTGCCTCGAAGGCTGCGGCGAACGTCGCCAGGTCGCCGCCGTCGATGGTCAGGCCGGCGGCCATGGCGTGGCCGCCGAAGCGCTTGATCAGGCCTGGATGCGCCTTGCTGACCAGGTCCAGGCAATCGCGCAGGTGCAGCGGGCCGATCGAGCGCCCCGACCCTTTCAACTCGCTGCGCTCGCCGGGCGCGAACACGATCGCCGGCCGGTGATACAGGTCTTTCAGGCGCGAGGCGACGATCCCGACCACCCCCTGATGCCAGGCCGGGTCGAACAGGCACAGCGAAAAGCGGCCGCCGGGGTCGCTCACGTCAAGCGATGCGAGGGCGGCGTCGCGCATCGTGGTTTCGATCTCGCGCCGTTCGCGGTTGAGGGCATCGAGCCGTTCGGCCAGCGCCAGCGCGCGCGGCGCGTCGTCGGCGAGCAGGCATTCGATGCCCTGCGACATGTCATCAAGCCGGCCAGCGGCATTGAGTCTCGGGCCGGCGGCGAAGCCGAAGTCGAAGGCGGTGGCGCGGGCGGCGCCGCGGCCGGCGATGGTCAACAGGGCGGCAATGCCGGGGCAGGCGCGGCCGGCACGCACCCGCTTCAAGCCTTGCGCCACCAGGATACGGTTGTTGCGGTCCAGCTTGACCACGTCGGCCACGGTGCCCAGGGCGACCAGGTCGAGCAGGGTGGCGAGATTGGGTTCGTCGGCGTAGAAGCTGGCGCGCCTGCGCAGTTCGGCGCGTAAGCCCAGCAGCACATAGAACATGACGCCGACCCCGGCCAGGCTCTTGCTCGGAAAGCGGCAGGCGCCCTGGTTCGGGTTGACGATGCAGGCGGCTGCCGGCAACTCGCTTCCCGGCAGGTGGTGGTCGGTGACCAGCACGCGCATGCCGCGCGCATTGGCCGCGGCCACGCCGTCATTGCTGGCGATGCCGTTGTCGACCGTGATGATCAGGTCCGGCTTGCCCAGGCGCGGGTGCTGTTCGGCCAGCGCCACCACTTCGGGCGTCAGGCCGTAGCCGAGCTTGAAGCGGTCCGGCACCAGATAGTCGATTCGAGCGCTCGAGCCGGTCGCGCGCGCCAGTGCGGCGAGGCCACGCAGGCCGACCGCGCAGGCGGTCGCGCCGTCGCAGTCATAGTCGGCGACGATCAGGATCCTGGCGGCCGCCGCCAGTGCATCGGCGAGCAGGGCGGCGGCGCGATCGTTGTTGAGCAGCAGCGCGGGGTCGAGCAGGCCGGGCAGCGCGAGGTCGAGTTCCGGGCGGCTGGCCACGCCGCGGGCGGCATAGATGCGCGACAACACCGGATGGACGCCCTGCTGTTCGAGCATCAGGCTGGCACGTTCGGAAAAGGGGCGTTTGACGATACGTGAGCGGGAACCTGACATGCGGGGATTCTACTGGCGGTCGCGGTTGTGGCGCGCCTCTAGTCTTCGATCAACCCATGGCCGGCGCGCTTGAGGCTCGCCACCAGGCCGCCACGCCGCAGCGCGCGCAGCAGGTCGCGCTCGAACAGTCCGGCGCTGGCGGTGGCCGCCGGCAGCACGACGGTGAGCTCGACGTCGCATGAGTGCCGGGCCGCCAATTGCCCAAGCGGCAGCAACCATTCTTCGTTGAACCAGCCGGTGAACCGCTGCGCATCGCTGGTGCGCGCATCGAGGTCGATGATCAGCCTGCCGTCGGCGCCGACGAAGGGGAGTGCGCTGGCGCCTGCCGGCAGCGGCCGGGTTTGCGCGCCGGCGGCCTGTGCGATGCCCCTGACATGTGCCGCGTTTGAATACAAGGTCATGGTCGGGGCAGACGTGGCGACGCCATCGCCCTGGCCACCACCCCACAGCCAAATACCGCTGATCGGCAACTGGCCGCGGCCTTGCCGCGCGATATTGGCAGCAGCTTCATGCAGCAGCATCTGCGCCTCGTTGCCGATGCGCTTGAGCAGGCGCGCCTGGGCGCCTTGCGGCAGATGGGTTTCAATCGAGCGGCCATGCACCTGCTGCAACGCGGTGGTGCTGGCGTCGATCGGCCGCGGCGACTCGAGCAACCATTCGCCGGCGCTGACTAGCCGCAGGCGCATGCCGTCGTCGGCGAAATGTGCGTTCAGGTGTGCGATCAGCGATTGCGCGTCCGCAAGCGACAGATCCGCACTGGCAGACGCGTCAAGGGTCACGGCATCGCCATTGACGGCCAGATGGACCGGGTCGGCACACAGTTGAAACGCGGCGCGCTCGCCGGTGCCGCGGAACAAGGCTGCCGGCCAGTCGATTTGCCGCTCGACGGCGAAACGGCGGAACCAGTAATCCTCTTCGCGCACGCTGACGATCGGTAGCGGCCTTCTCGCAAAGGCGTTGCGGATCGGCGGCACGGTGTCGAGCCGGCGGGCTGAAACGCCGGCCGGCGGGGTGAGGATCAATTCGATCAGGTTTGGCATGGGGTAGCGCGATTGTCACGCGAATCGCCGGCCTTCGCCCGCGATAACCACTGGTGGCGCTGCCTGAAAGACGTAGAATCAAACGCTGCGGCAAGCGGCAATCGGCGGCAATCGGTCCGATCGGCTGTCGATCCAACCGGGAGGAGTTTGATGCAGGCGTTCATGATCTGGTTCATCGCCGCCTTTGCGCTGGTGATCGCCGAGTTGCTCAGCGGCACTTTGTACCTGCTGGTGATTGGTGCCGGTGCTGCGGTGGCGGGCGTGATCGCGCTTGCGGGTCTCGGATTCGCCGCGCAGTTCGCGGTCGCGGCGATCGTCAGCGTCGCCGGCATCGCCGTGGTCCACAAACTCAAGCTCGGCCGCTCGCGCGGCGGGGCGCCCAGGCGCAACCTGTCGTTCGATGCCGGGCAGTCGGTTGAAGTCATCGAGCGGCGTCCCGACGGCAGCCTGCGCGTGAACTACCGCGGCACCCAGTGGGACGCGCAGGTCGAAGGAGCAGATGGCGAGCACCTGGTGATCAAGGAAACGCGCGGCAACACGCTGATCCTGGTGGCGCAGGCTTGAAGTGACAAGGTTGGTTTCTTGATCCAGCAAGGGGAGAACATCGCATGGAATTGGCATCCGTAGGGCTTTTCCTGTTCATCGCCGCGATCGTTTTCGTAATCAAGTCGATCTACCAGGTGCCGCAACAAAACGCCTATGTGGTCGAACGCCTGGGCAAGTACGACCGCACGCTCGAACCGGGGCTGGCGTTCGTGATGCCGTTCATCTACCGCGTCGCCTACAAGCATTCGCTCAAGGAAGTGCCGCTGGACGTGCCCAGCCAGATCTGCATCACCCGCGACAACACGCAGTTGCAGGTTGACGGCGTGCTGTATTTCCAGGTGACCGACCCGGTGGCCGCATCCTACGGGTCCTCGAACTATGTGGCGGCCATCAGCCAGTTGGCGCAAACCGCGCTGCGCTCGGTGATCGGCAAGCTTGAGCTCGACAAGACCTTCGAGGGGCGCGAGAACATCAATCACAGCGTGATCTCGGCGCTTGACCTGGCAGCGCTCAACTGGGGTGTCAAGGTGCTGCGCTATGAAATCAAGGACCTCACACCGCCCAAGGAAATCCTGCAT
>JANPGJ010000066.1:0-14097 GCA_031423955.1 Burkholderiales bacterium | reverse complement strand
CTGCCCGGCGTCGAACTGGTGGTTGAACTGGGGCGCTATATGGTCGGCGAATCGGGGATCTACGTCAGCAGGGTGCTCGATCGCAAAGTCTCGCGGGGCCAGGTATTTCTGGTCGTCGACGGTGGCCTGCACCATCATCTGGCTGCGTCGGGAAATTTCGGGCAGGTGATCCGCAAGAACTATCCGGTCGCGGTTGGAAACCGCGTCGTGGGACACGAGCGTGAAGTAGTCTCGGTCGTCGGGCCGCTGTGCACTCCCCTTGATTTGCTGGCCGACCGCATGGAATTGAGTCGGGCGGACGTAGGTGACCTGATCGTGGTGTATCAATCCGGCGCCTACGGCCCGACCGCAAGCCCCAGCGGATTCCTGAGTCATCCGGGCTGCGTCGAAGTACTGGTGTGATCCGCCTTCGCAAGCGAACAGCACCGGGTTTTCAGCAGGCCCGTTGACCGACTAAGTCATGGCCGCGCGCGGCATCGGATGTTCCTACTCCGTCATCGGGCGAATTTCGATTTCCGCAATCTGAAGGCCGAATCGACGGCCGCCGCCGGCAGTCCCGGACTCCGCGGACAACCGCGGTGACGGAATCTCGATTGACACTGTATTGGTTGCGCGCCCGTTTGAAAACACCAGCGAGATCGAGCCGTTCCCGGACGGCAGCCGGAACTCGCGAGCCTGTTCACCAACACGGATCATGAATGGCATGCCGATGCTCGGGCCATAGGCCCGCGCCTTGAGTCGCAATTCGAAGCGGTCCGGCAGCGGCGCCGCGAAATCGAGCTTGACGACATTGCCGGTGGACCACATTCCCAGATTCGAAGGCGCTGCAAGGCCGCTAATGCCGACAATCACCGCCGCCATTGGCTCCATCGAAAAATCGATCAGCATCGCGCCGGGCGCCTTGATGAGGGAAAAGCCGTTCATTTGCAGTCGGCGTTCAAAACCTGCCGGCAACCCATGCTCCCCGATCATGAGTATCCATTGCGTACCGGCGGGAACCTGCGCCGCCTCGAGTCGCCCACCTTCAGGAAGCCTGATCACTCTGGGTGCCGCCTGATCAATGTGAAACAGCGTCCTGCTGGTCCCGTAGCCATACGGATCGGCACTGACAATCGCCACCCTCGATCGCTCCTTGAGCGCGAGATTCTGACGGACAAACACCCCGGCGCGGTCAAATACGTTCAGATAGTTGTCATAGCGCAGTTCGAGACTGACAATCACGCCCACGATCAGGGTGCCGAGCGGCAGATAGGCAAAAGTGAAAACGATTCCGCCCCAGCGCCTTGAAACACCCCATGCGAGGAGCGTCGCGAGCCCGAATGCACCAAGAAAGCCAAACACCGACCGATTGACCGTGAAGCCCCACAATTCCGGCGCCGACACCGCGTTGACGCGCGTCAGCGACGCGATGCTCATCCATGCATAAATCGCCAGTCCCGCGACCAGGACCGTCACGACAATTCGCCAGCCGGTACTTGTGGCGACCGATTTCCCGGTGACCTGTGCGGCGGCCACCATGAACAAGAGTGGGAACGCGAAGCTGTAGTAGCGGGCATACATGTTTTCCAGCCGCTCGAACGGGTGCGCTGCGACCACCGAGGCGGTAAATGCAGCGGTCACCAACAGCAAGCAGCCAAGCAGCGACAAGGTATATGCGTGCAGGCAACTCAGGTTGGATGCCACATCCGGGCGAAGCGCATCGCGTTGCGGCCGGCACAGCAGGATTGCGACCGGTACACCGAACATCAGGCTCAAGCCGAGCAAATGATTTTTCAGCACCCGCACTGTCTGCCACGCCAATCGCGAGTAATCGGCATTGCCCGCGGTCGCTGCCGCGTGACCGCCATACGAATGCCCCAGAACATCGAGGCCGCTGTTGCCGGCCAGCAGGTAGCCGAGCAGCAGGCGCGTCGCCGCGGCGGCAAACGCAAAGCCGGCAATGGTCGTCGCGGCGCGACGCACTTCGAATCGCGTCTCCCGCTGTGTCGACGAATGAACGATCACGGCGATCACCGCCGGCAACAGGAAGACGGCATGCACCTTGACCAGCATCATCGCACCGAACAACGCGCCAGCCAGCAAACCGAATCGCGACGGAGCAAGACCGCGAAAACCGAGCAGGTACCACGTAAAAGCCCAAAAGCCGAAAAAGTGGACCGCCTCCGGCATGAAGTAGGCGGTGTAGGTATTGATTGGCCCGAGCGCGGCGACGGTGGCAATCAGGGTAGCGAGCCGCTCCGAGGTTACGCGGCGCGCGGTCAGAAAGATGAAGGGTAGTGCCGCAACGAAGAAGATGACGTTCAGCAGCCGCGCGCAGGCGGCAAATCCGTCGCCACAGTAGCTGGTCATCCGGAATATCAGGTAGTACAGATAGACTGGAATGCTTGCGTCAGAAAAGTCGGCGTGCCTGGCAGCACGGCTGAAAATCCACTCATCCAGAAAGACATTGGGGTACATTCCGGCGTTCCTGAAAATCAGGACCAGGAAAATCAGCGCCATCATGACGGCGAGCAGCGTTCTGGCATCGGCGCGCCTGCGCAATGACGATACAAGCTGCCGCGTCGCACCGATTCCAGCCGGCCGCTCGTTGTGCATGGCGTCACTGCCTCCTGAAAGCGGGCGCAATCGTGGTCGCCGGCAACGGCATCACCTTTAGTCCATGCGGCGCTGCAAGCCGGCCCGCCAGCCGGCCGACTCGCGTCTGATCGGTTTTTGTCATCTGCCGGATGCTAGACTAATCAGTGGCAGTCTGGCACCGGCACCACCGGCACCAGGACCAGGACCAGGACGACACCACCAGGATGCAGAAGGCAGGAGTTGCGCTCGATGGAAAAACCTGATGATGGTTTCGCCGGCGTTTTGCACAAGACCTTTGTGCTTGTACGCGCCTTCAACGAAGGGCCGGTGATCGGCCCTGTGGTGTCGGAATTGTGCAGCGTTTTTCCGCATGTCGTGGTGATAGATGATGCATCCTCCGACGACACGCCGGCCATCCTGCGCGGTTTGCCGGTGTCCGTAGTGACTCACCTGGTGAACCTTGGCGCAGGCGCAGCCATGCAGACCGGGCTCCGCTACATCCTTGAACAGGATGCCGACTACATTGTCACTTTCGATGCCGACGGCCAGCATCGGGTCGAGGATGCGCTGGCGGCGCTTGCCGAACTGAGCACAGGCAGCTGCGATGTCGTCTACGGTTCCCGCTTCCTGGGCCAGTCCGCCGTGAATCTGCCGGTTGCGCGTCGCCTCATCCTGAAGGCCGCGGTCCGGCTTTCCAACTGGACCAGCGGCACCAGGTTCACCGATGCGCACAATGGCCTGCGCGCTTTCAGCCGGAAAGCTGCTTCCTGCGTCACTCTTTCGCAAAGCGGAATGGCATATGCCTCCGAACTCACCAGCGAGTTTGTACGGCACGGAATGCGTATTCATGAGATTCCGGTAAAGATCATATATACCGCGTACTCGTTGGGGAAAGGGCAATCGTCCTTCAACTCCATGAACATCCTGATCGATCTTCTTGTTGGAAGGTTCTTGAAATGACTTTCAAATATCTACTCATCGCAGTGCTGGGTGGTTTTTTGACGTATCTCCTGATTCTGCCGCGCAAGACTGTGTTGCGCAAAGGCTTCATCATCGCATTCGTCCTGGTCATGCTCGCATTTTCAGTCAAACCGGAGTGGTCCGCGACGCTCGCCGAGTACGTCGGTGTCGGCCGTGGCGTCGACCTCCTGTTTTACCTTTCGCACCTGGTTCTGTTTTTCATCGCATTCATGTATTACGTCAAGTTCAAGGACATCGAATTGCGCTTCACCGCTCTGGTCCGGGAACTAGCGCTGGATTCGAGCCGGGCGCAAAAGGCGAAAAGCGCGACCTAGCGGCCATCTGGCGCGCGTACCGGGTGGCGCGCCCCTTCAGCGAAATGACAATCGCTTGTGTCCCAGATAACTCGAAAACACCGGAACGACAATACCGGCCGCATGCGCCAATTCCGGCACGAATCCGGTCACACCGGCCGCTGGCAGGAGGTAGCGTGCCATGCACATGCTGACCAGCCAAGTTTGCGCAATTGCCAGCAGGTTTACGGCGCAAAAAATCAGCCATGCATCGCGCAACCGCCGCCGACTGTCCCGAAAAACGAATAGCTTCGCAAGAACGAATGCCGCCGCCATGCCGGTGGCATAGGCCAGGATGATCGCCGTGGAGAAGCTGCACCACTGGTTATAGAGAATGCGCGCACCGAAGTTGATGGCAGCCGCGGTTCCGCCGGTCGCCACGAAGGCGGCGAACTGCGGCGACAGAAAGTCACGGATCATTGCGCCACCTTGCGGGCGATCATGCGGCCGAATGCGATGCTCTCCGAAATGCCGCGATCTTCAGGATAGTAGTAGGACGTATCGGCTGCCCAAAGCCCCTGGACCGGCAGTTCAACCGGCGGCAGACCGGCGAGAAATCCCGGGGTACATATCGGCTGCGCGAAGCGGTAACGGCTGGTGTGCATGTCAATGAAATCACCATCCTCCAACCCGGGGTTGATGGTGCGCAGGTAACGCCGGACCCGGTCCATGAACATCTGATCGGGCTCCTTGAATGCCGGGTGATCACCAGGCAGGTAAAACGGCACGTAAACAACATGTTGATCGAGAGGCCGCAATTGCGAATACTCGACCAGGCCCGGAATATCCATCGCGTCGTCGTTCACATTGAGCCAGAAATTGCCGGTCAATTCCTTGGCAAGCTTGACGATGACGCACACCACCGCGATATTCCTGACCGCCGCAAACTTGGCGAGAATCCCGGCCGGCAGATCAGGCATCAGGCCCGGCAAGTAGGGCAGCGGAATGGTGCTGACCACCTTGTCATAGGCCTCGAAGTCGTCGCCGATCTCGATGCCGCGAACCGCGCCATCAGAGATGCGCACGCGCGACACCCGGCAATTCAGGCGGAACTCGCCCCCCATGGCTTCGATGCGCGCCTGCAAGGCGAGCACAAGGGTATTTGAACCCCCTTCAAGATAGCCCAGTTTTTCGCGCATCAGGCTGCTGCGCGAACGACCGATGCGCCGGATCCGGCTCCAGATCCAGGCCGCCGAGATTCCGTCTGCGTATTGATGGAACTTGAATTCGAACAACCTGCTCCAGAGGACCTTGTAGGCCTCTTTTCCCACCCATCGTTCGATCCAGTCGCGCGCACTTAGCCGGTCCAATGAGCGCCAGGCAGTGCGCCTGGTCGCCAAATAGGCATGCAAGCCGTAACGGAATTTCGCCGTCAGGCTCAAGCCAGGAAACATCAACAAAGCGAGCGGATTTCCCCAGGGCACTACTTTTCCACGCCAATAGAACCCCATCCTGGTTTCAACCCAGCGCATTTTCCCGGACAGACCGAGTTCGCCCAGCAGATCCAGAAACGCATGGTCGGAAATGCAATGGAAATGATAGTAGCGTTCGATCGCCAACCCGCCGAAATCGAACGATGCGGTCATGCCACCGGCGCGGTCCGCGGCCTCGAACACCACCGGCTGCTGCCCGTCCAGTGCGAGTTGATAGGCAACAGCCAAACCCATCGGTCCGGCCCCGAGAACGGCCACGCGCCGCTTGTTCATGCCGCTTCAAAAATCCAGAACAACATGACCGTACGCCGGGTCATTGAAGGTCTGGTCAATTGCCGCCGCAAACGGGGTCGGCGTCACACCAAAAATGCCCGGCCAGTCAATGACCTCGAACTCGTCATGCGCGACCAGCGCTTGCAGCTGATCCGGCGTGAACGGCGGGGCGCGGTCAAACCAGCCCCAAACCGCAAGCAGCGCGTGGAACAGCCGGTACGGCAGCTTGACGATCATTGTGCGCGCGCCGGTCGCTCGCCTGATCTCGCCAACGATGTCGATGTAGTCAACTTTTTCAAGGCCCGAGATGTTGAACACCTTGCCCGCGATGCGCGAACGGATGCAACTGACGATGACCGCGCAGAAGTCGCCGGCATACAAGGGCTGGCGCATAAAGCGCCCGTCGCCGGGGATCGGGAATATCGGAATCTTCTTCATGAACCGGGACAGCCAGCCGAGGTGTTTGCGGTCGAACCAGCCAAACATCAGCGTCGGTCGCAGGACCACGCAATTGATGCCGCTGGCGAGAACCATACGTTCCTGCTCGCGCTTGGTGCGGGTGTAATCATCCGCGGCGCCCGATTGCACCACCGACGAGCTGACATGCACCGTATAGGCCACCTTGCATCGCCTGATGACCTCGATCAGCAGTTCAGTCGCGGTGATGTTGTTGCGCACGAACGGCTCGCTGCGCGGGTGACCGATCTGCGCCTGCAGCATCACGACAACGTCGGCACCGTCGAAATGCCGTTCCCACGGCCCCGGCACCGCCAGATCCGCATGCTCCGCCACAATGTCCGGATGAAAAGCCCGGCACAACTCGAGATTGGTGCGGTGCTTGTCCAGCACCACCAGATGGTTGAAGCCGTTGCGCTTCAAGTGCGCGACCAGATTCTGCCCGACCAGGCCCGCGCCACCGGGCAATATGATCTTCATGACACCAGCGCCAAAGCCGAGCGGCTGATCGCCAGTGCAACACGCCGGGTAATGGAAGCCGGGCCATTGGCCGCGTTCAAAACACGGCCAATCGACGAGCATGCTGCCGGCGATGCCGGCAAGGCGCGGTCGCCACGGCACGACACGCAAGGACGGCGGTACCGGACAAACAACCGGCAGGCACCGACAATCCTCATAACTTCAACCGATTGAAGAGGAAAGCGGGCATTGTCCGGATGCAGAACATGATCAGCGCCCAGAAGCGCGGGGAATAGAGGGTGTCGGCGGCCCGTTCGACACCTTTCTTGATGTCGGCAGCGACCGCTTCCGGAGAAGCCGTCAGCAAACGCGGCAGCGCCAGCGCCCTGGTCATTGGCGTGTCGACAAATCCCGGCTTCACGGTCAGCAGGTGCACACCGTGCCGGAACAGGCGGGCCCGCATTCCTTCGCAGAAGACGCTGACTGACGCCTTGGCCGCACCATATAGATAGTTGGATGGCCGTCCACGGTCACCGGCCACCGATGAAATCACCGCGATGGTGCCGGCACCCTGCACCACCATCGGATTGGCAAGCCGTGTGAGCAGTGCGATGACGCTCAAGCCGTTACTGGAAAACTCCCTCAGCGCCAAATCGGCGTCCACCTCGCACCGGCCCTGGTCAGGCAAGGTACCGTGTGCGATCAGGGCGATATCAATCGAACGCAAGGCCTTGAAACAGGTGTCTAGCATTGCCTGATGCAAGCCGAACTCGTTCATGTCAAGTTTGTATACGTGGACGGCGTTGGCGCCATGCGCTGCAAGATCAGCGGCGATTTGATCGAGTCGCGCCGCGTTTCTCGCCACCAGAAACATCTCGGCGCGCTCAGCCGCCCACAGGCGCGCGCAAGCGGTCGCAATAGCTGAAGTTGCACCAACGATCAGGATCTTCTTCATGTCTCGGTAACCCTATCCCAAAAGCGCGAGGCCAGCGCCGGGTCGCGCAACGCCTCCACTTGCGCCCATTCCGGATAGAAGCTGCGAAAGTCCTGTGCCGACATATGTGCGTCCTTGGCCGGATACAAGCGACCACCCGCTTCGCGCACAATCGCATCCAGGCGCGGGAAGGTCGGGGCGTTGAGAGTATCGCTGTGCGCAAAATCGAGCGCCAGCGACGTACCGGGCATCGGAAACGATAAAAGCCCTGGCGACGGCAGGCTGCCACATTTCTTCAGGACGGCAAGAAAGGACGCGTCGCCTGATTTCTTGATCGATCGCAACAACTCGCGCGTCGCCGCTTCGGCGTTGTGTTCCGGCACAACGCATTGGAATTGCTGCAGGCCGCGCGGACCGTAAATGCGATGCCAATCGTGCAAGCGGTCGAGCGGGTAAAAGAAAATGTCGTACCGCTGATGCGACCGCTTTGGGCCGCCACGGTGCAGCGAAAAATAGGCTGAGTTGAACAAGCGCGCTGAAATCCGGTTGATCGCGGAAACGGGGAGCGTCAATGGCACTGACACGGCGCCCGGGGGGCTTACCTTCAACCCTCCCTCTTCCGAATGGTTGGCTGCCATGAACACGCCACGCCCGGTCGCCGCGCCCCCTGCCAGACTATCTACCCACGCGACGGTGTATTCGTGTGTCTTGTCCAGTTGCTCCGACAGCGAATAGAACTCCGCAAGGGAATCAAAACGCTGTGTCGACGATTCCATGAATCCCGATTTTACGGGGATGAGTTGCAATTCGGCCCACTCGATCACGCCAGTGAGCCCAAGTCCGCCGATGGTGGCGCGGAATAGCTCAATTTCGACGTCCGGAGAGCAAACGACCCCTCCGCGATCCGACCGCAACAAGTGAAAGCTGCGCACATGGCGGCCGAATGTGCCTCGCACATGATGGTTCTTGCCGTGCACATCGTTGGCGATGGCCCCGCCAAGGGTAACGAACCGGGTTCCTGGTGTCACCGAAAGAAACCAGCCTTTGGGCAGAGCCAGCGCCAGGACCTCTCCCAACGTTACGCCGGCCTCGGCCCGAACCACACCGCGTACCCAATCGACTGCGATAAATCGGCAAAGCGAGCGCATCTGCAGCACATGATCGGATCGCGCAAGGCAGCTGTCACCATAACTGCGCCCATTACCGTATGGCAGCACCGTCCCAAATTTTTCTTTGAGCAGTGAATAGTCGCGCGCCAGCCGGTCGCGCCATTCAATCCGGTGCCCGATCTGGCTGACAGCAGGGTAGCGCCCCCACGATTGCAAGTGCCGTGCGCGCATGCCGGCTATCCTGCCACTGGATCACGCAAGGCAGTTTGCGCAATTCGCGGGCAATCCGCGGCAGGATGCGGTCCCTGATCGCAGCAGTCACACATCACGCTTTCGGGGGGCGTTGCCATAGGGGATGAAGGTGATCAGGCCCGGAGTCAGGCCGGGAGACAGGCCAGGAATCGCGGCGCTTTCAGGCGCCTTGGAGACGGGACGGAGCGCGACCCCGGACTCGGATTTTAGCTCGCTACAACCCATGCGCCGCCCGACCCAATGTACAGGATGCAGTAAAGATCAGTCCGTCCGATAGATCAACTTTCCAGCGGCAAATTTGTCGACGTCAACCTCGCAGCCGAAAGAGACACCTTCACTGCCCCTGCGTCACGGTCCGTGGCGACCTGCATGCAAGCTTACTTCCGCTTCATCTGTCTCCAACGCGGGTTCATGGTCGACAAAGTCAGGGGCACTGGCCCGACCATCAACCTGGAATTCGCCGGAGCCATGACGGCATGACGGCGTATCCTTCGAATTCGCGGTGCGACAACAATCCTCCGTGGAACCGTCGATAATCGGGAGGCTCCGGCTCGCAGCCGGTGAAAGAAGAGAAGATCATGGAAAATCCGGCAAATTACGCAACCGTGTCGCTTCGAACCCGCTAAAGTCACCACAGTTTCGTTGTATCCAACGCTTTTGGGCCCCGTCATCGGATTGCGGGCCGACATCCTGCAAATGCAAACTCTTCAATCTCCACGTTTCAAAATGTTCTTCCAAGTTCGCAGGGAAACACGTGCGCCAACCGTCTCAGGAAAATAACAAGTGACCAATTCGGGTACTCAGGACAACACGACGCAAGAACGTTCCAATGAGCTTAAGCGGGATCTGCGAAGCAACGCCGCGCTGTGCTCGGGGAGCCCGCGATTCGCCGATGCGGCATTGGACGCCATCGCCAGACGTGACGGACCGGCCGCTGCCTGGATGAATGCATTCTCCGGCCGGGGAACAGATGCCCCGAAGGCGGTGCAGGGCGACTTCGCAGTTGGCATTCGGCTCCCTGACGGGTCGGTCTTTCTTGCAGTCGATCGATTCGCAGTCAGGACCATCTGCTTCCGTCAGGAGGGCGATTCAATCGCATTTTCGGAACGAGCCGACCACTTGGCCAGGTCGGCATCCGACCTCGATCCGCAAGCGATTTTCGACTATCTGTATCATCATTTCATACCGTCGCCTCGCACCATCTTTCGCGACGTCTTTCGTCTGCCACCAGGCCATTGCGCCCACTTCCGCGACGGCAAATTGTCAATCGCGCCGTACTGGCAGCCCGGATTCGAAGAGCCGAGCAGCGAGCGCTTCGCGCCATTGCGCGACGAATTCCGCCAATGCCTGAGAGACGCGGTCGCCACCCAACTGGGCACCGCGCGGGTCGGCTGCTTCTTGAGCGGCGGCACCGATAGTTCCACGGTTGCAGGCCTGTTGGGTGAGGTCACCGGCGCGCCCGCGCGAACCTTTTCGATCGGCTTCGATGCAGCCGGATACGACGAGATGGAGTACTCACGCATCGCGGCGCGTCATTTCGGCGCCGAGCATCATGAATACTATGTCACCCCGTCCGACCTGATCAGCAGCGTCCCGATGGTTGCAGGCTCATACGACCAGCCCTTCGGCAATTCGTCCGTGCTGCCTGCGTATTACTGCGCCAAGGTCGCGCGCGAAGCCGGTATCGAAAAAATTCTTGGCGGCGACGGCGGCGACGAACTTTTCGGCGGCAACACCCGTTACGCCAAGCAGCGGGTGTTCGGCCTGTATGACAGCATTCCGGCGGGCGTGCGCAACCACCTGTTGCAGCCGCTTTTGATCGGCAATTCGCTGGCCCCGCGTGTTCCGGTGGTGCGCAAGGCTTCGAGCTATGTCACTCAGGCGATGGTTCCGATGCCTGACCGCATGCAGAGCTACAACCTGATCATGCGTCTCGGCCTGACCGATGTCCTGTGCAAGGGGTTTCTGGATGCCGTGGATGTCGATGGCCCGATCAATCATCAACGGGAAGTCTATGATCAGTGCGGCGCAAGTTCGCTGGTGAACCGGATGCTGGCCTTCGACTGGCGCTACACGCTGGCCGAAAATGATCTGCCAAAGGTCGTCGGCGCCACGGCGCTGGCGCATCTGCCGGTCGGCTTTCCCTTCCTCGATGACCGGTTGGTCGATTTTTCGATGCGCTTGCCGCCACATTTCAAAGTCAAGGGTCTCAAGTTGCGCTGGTTCTTCAAGGAAGCGCTGCGCGGCTTCTTGCCGGACCAGATCATCACCAAGAAGAAACAGGGTTTCGGACTACCTTTCGGGGTCTGGACGGTCCGGAACCCGGAGTTGTTTCGTCTGGCGGAGGATTCCCTGCGCGGTCTGGGAACCCGCGGCATCATGCAACCTGATTTTATCGACGCACTGCTGACTCGCCATATTCATGCGCACCCGGGCTACTATGGCGAACTTGTATGGATTGCGATGATGCTTGAGCAATGGTTGCGGAAGAACGCACCCGACTATCGAATGCAGTGAGCGTAGCGCGACGCCGACTTTGGGGATGATGATTTTGAGGATTTTGGCCAAATTCTGGCAGTCGACGCCACTGAAATTGATGGTCTGTGCGAAGTTCGAACCAGCGGCTATCGGCCGGGAAGGTTCATTTCGGTGCTGGCGCAGTCAGGCGGACGGTTCTGGTTTGGAACACGCGGTCAGGTCGCAGTTGGTCGGAGTGTCAGGTGTGGTGTGATTACCTTGCGTTTCCCGATGCCGCACTGGCACCGTGCTGGCAAAGGCAGACGTCTGTAGCGATGCGCTACACCCGGGTGCGGCTGAAGCGGCGGCCGTGTTGGTGAAATTTGGTGTACCTGCCAGTCTCGCGGATCTTTTCGCTGAATTGATCAATGCGCTGTCGACGCGCAATCCCGCGTTCCGGGAGAAGGCGCAAACATTTGCGTTGCCTGACCTCGAAAAGCGCCCCCTTCAAGTGACGCGACAACATTCAAGGCGTGGACGCTCAGATAGCCGCAAAGACTCGCCAGACCCCTTGCCGGCTATCCTGCAGTTGCGGCACGGTGGCCGATTCGATGGTCGATCAGCGCGCAACTCCTGTATTCTGATGACGACTTTCGCTTGGAAGCAGGCAGTGTCGGTCTGCAACATCCTCCGATGCGACCTCCAGTATGGCCACATCAATTTTCATTCGGCGGGCTACTCGGCTGACCTGTCGCATAGCTGCCGCTGCTGAGTTCCCGTAAGCATGCGCCGCGTCCTGTTCATCGCCTATCTGTTTCCGCCGATCGCCAATTCGGGAACCAGACGCAGCCTCTGTTTCGTGAACCATTTGCCCGACCACGGCTGGCAACCACTGGTATTGACCGTCGCCGACCCGCCTGCTGATGCCAGTGACCCCGCTCTGCTCGCCGAGGTGCGCGCCGGGACGGTGATCGAGCGTGCGCCGCTGGGCAGTGCGGTTGCGGCGCACCGCGTCGCCAGGGCGGTCGTGTCCACAGCGCGTCGAGAGCGGATCGCTGCAGGCCTGCAATGGCGGTTCGACAAGCTTGCGGATGTCCCGGATCAAGTGGCCACCTGGTATCCGCAAGCTGTCGGTCGCGGCGTCGCCTTGCACAAGGAGACCGGTTTTGATCTCGTCTACGCCTCGGGCTGGCCCTGGACATCGTTTCTCGTCGCGCGAACGATCGCGCGGCGCACCGGTTGCCCCTATGTGCTGGACTATCGCGACCTCTGGAAGCCCACTGGCACGCATGCGTGGGAGAGCCAGACTCGCGCCCAGGCGATCTTCAATCCGATGTTGGAGCGTCGCGCGGCCCGCCGAGCCGCGGCGATTGTGACGGTGACTCCGACATTGGCGCAAACGATCCGGCAGAATGCCAATGTCGAACGCGTGCATTGCATTACCAACGGCTATGAGCCGGCCGATTTCGCGTTCGCCCCTGCTGCCGGCGCCGGTGCCGTCTCTGACGGACTGATCCGAATAGCCTATACCGGAGTATGGAAACCGGGATACGGGCTCGCGGATCTGTACCAAGCCATCCGCCAGCTAAAGGATGCCGGCTCGCCGGCAGTGCACCGCCTGCGCGTCCTCGCTGCGGGATTCACGCCGGGTCCGGCACGCGAGTTCGGAGTCGACGACCTGGTCGAGGAACTGGGTCCGGTGACGCATGAGCGCGTGCTTGCGCTGATGAACGCCGCCAACGTTTTGTATCTGCCTGTGCCAGCGGGCTTTTATGCCAAAGCCTCCCTGCCCGGCAAGCTCTTCGAGTATTTGGGCAGCCAACGCCCTATCCTGGCAGTCGTGCCGCCGGACAGTGAAGTCGCCCGGGTAGTCAATGACGTAGGCGGCTCGTTGTGCATCGAACCTGGCGACCACGCCGCGCTGGCGCGGGTGCTCGACACACTGTGCAGCGGTTCGCTCGCGGATCAGTTTTCGATGTTCAGACCCGAGCGCCTGGTGAGCTACACCAGGGCCGCGACGACCGCAATGCTGGCCAGGGTGTTTGATGCCGCGCTGCGCAGGACGACGCTTGAGACATTGACGTGAGCAGCGTGCGCCGCGCCCTGGCGTTTTCGTTTGCCGAGCGGTATTTGCTGCTGGTGATCGCCCTGGGAAGCAATATGGCCATCGCTCGCATGTTGACTCCCGAGGCGATCGGAATCTTCTCGGTGAGCCTGGCGGTGATCGGCATCGCGCAGGTGATGCGCGACTTCGGTGTCGCCAACTATCTGATCCAGGAACGCGATCTCAGCGATGCGCATATCCGGACCGCTTTCGGCATCACCCTGGTTCTTGGCGGTTCCGCTTTCGTGGCGCTGTTCCTGGCCGCACCCTTGATAAGCCGCTTTTACGCCGAGCCGGCGATGGTCGCGACGCTCAGGATTTGCGCCCTGAACTTCCTGGCATTGCCGTCTTGCACGGTTTCGCTTGCGCTGTTGCGACGCGAGCTCGCGTTCAAGCGCCTGGCCATGATAAATCTGCTGGCCGCCGCAATCGGCGCCGCGCTGAGCATCGGCCTGGCCTATCTGGGCCTGGGCGTGATCAGCCTGGCAATTGGCTCGGTGGCGGTCAACGTGACCACCGGTGCCGGTGCTTGGTGGGTGCGCCGGGACAGGCGCTTGCTGCTGCCGTCATTCTCCGAATGGCGACGCCTGCTCAACTTTGGGGCCCAAAGCACGGTCGCCGGCGTCGTGACCACTGTTTCGATGGACATCAACGATCTTGCTGTCGGAAAGATCATGGGTTTTGAGCCGGTTGCGATACTGAGCAGGGCCCAGGGCTTGATGAATTTGTT
>JANPGJ010000065.1:0-33877 GCA_031423955.1 Burkholderiales bacterium | reverse complement strand
GGACCTGGCGCTCGGAAAGCGCCCCGAGATCGACCACGTCTATGGCTATCGGGCCGCGCGCGGCGCCGCTCTGGGCATCGACACGCCGGTCAACCGCACCCTCTATGCCCTCATCAAGCAGGCCGAGGATGGTTTGAATTGAGGCAAACCGATGGACTGCGAATCGAACCGCAAACCGCAATGAAAGCATTGAGCCAATGAACTGTCGAACCCTGTCCGCCACGCTATTGCTTGCAGCGCTCTGCGTGCCCGGCGTGCAGGCCCAGACCTGGCCGTCACGACCGGTCAAGCTGGTGGTCGGTTTCGCGCCGGCCGGCGCCGCCGACTATGTGGCGCGAGTGCTGGCCGAGCCCCTTGCACGTGCTCTCGGCCAGGGCGTGGTGATCGAGAACCGTGCCGGCGCCGGCTCCTCGATCGCCGCCGAATATGTGGCCAAGTCGGCACCCGACGGCTACACCTTCCTGATCGCCAGCCCATCCTCGATTTCAGTCAACCCGGCGGTCAATCCGAAGCTCGGCTACAGCGCACGCGACCTGACGCCGGTGACCCGGGTCTCGACTTCACCGCTGGTGGTGGCGGTCAATCCGGCGCTCGGCATCAACTCGATTTCCGAACTGATCGCGGCGGCGAGAAAAGCGCCGGGCAAGTTCAACTACGCGACCTCGGGCAATGGTTCAGCGCCGCATCTGGCAGCGGTGCAGTTCCTGCGCGTCGCGCAAGTCGAGATGGTGCATGTGCCGTTCAAGGGCGGCAGCCCGGCGATGCAGTCGGTGGTGGCCGGTGACACCCATGTCACCTTCGGCACGCCGCCCTCGGTATTACCGCTGGTCGAGGCCAAACGCCTGCGCGCCCTGGCCATCACCAGCCGCGAACGCTCGCCCTTGGTGCCGCAGGTGGCCGGCATGCGCGAAGCCGGTCTGCCGGATTACGAGATGTCGTTCTGGTACGGCTTTTTCTTCCCGGTCGGCGCGCCGGCGGCGGCGATCAGGCGCCTGCACGAGGCGACCCAGGGCGTGCTGCAACTGCCGGAAGTGCGGCAGGCGCTGGCGCGCGAGGGCACCGAGACCACCGGTTCGAAGTCACCCGAGGAGTTCGCCGCCTTTGTCGCCGAGGATGCGAAATTCTGGGTGCGGCTGGTGAAAGACTCCAAACTGGGCGTCGACTGATTTCGGCGCCGCTGCACGCAGTCGATTGGCGTTGCAACGGCGCCCCCTGATTCCCAATTGTGTTGCGCGAGCGCAACGTTTAAAACCCTTTTGCAACAAGGGCTTGGGAATTTTTGTTAAGGTAAGGCTTAAGAGCGGGATGAATTTCGCGCCAAGCTCGGCGATTGCGGCCGACGGTGCGACTCGCAAGGCTCACACCCTTATCGACAAAGCAGGTTGCCAATGGCCGTCATCGCAGTGGTCAATCGCAAGGGCGGTTCCGGCAAATCGACGCTGGCGACCCATGTCGCGGCCTATCTCGCCGAGCGCGGCTTTGAGGTGATGCTGGGCGATGTCGATCGCCAGCAGTCATCGCGCCTGTGGCTCGGCCTGCGCCCCGAGGGACGCCCGCCGATCCAGGGCTGGACCATCGATGACCGCAATTTCGCGCGCCCGCCGGCCGGGGTGAAGCATGTGGTGCTCGATACGCCAGGCGGCTTCCAGGGCGTCGGCCTGATGAAGGTGGCGCTCTACGCCGACGCGATCCTGATCCCTTCCACACCATCGTTGTTCGATCGCCGCGCCGCCGCCGAGAGCGCCAAGGAACTGCGCGTGTATCCGCGCGTGCAACTGGGCAAGTGCCGGCTGGCCAGCGTCGGCATGCGGATTGACGGGCGGACCAACAATGCCGTTCTGCTCGAAGCCTGGGCCGACGCCGAGGGTCTGGAGCACCTGGGCACCATCAAGGAGGCGCAGGTCTATACGCGTTGCCTGGAGCAGGGCATGTCGGTGTTCGACTTTCCGCGCAATCGCGCCACAGAAGGTTTGTTGCTCGAGTGGCAGCGTGTATGCGGCTGGATCGACGAAGTGCTTGAAGCGCAGAATGTCGCGGCACAGGCTGTCAATGATGCCGCCCATCCGCAGCCATTGGCGCCGGCGGTGCTGCCGCGTCCGTCGGTGTTGTCGCTCGCATTGGCGCAACGTCGCGCCGAGGCGGCCGCCGCCGCAGCGACTGCGAACGTAGCCGAGACTCCGGGCTTCCTGCGCGGCTGAACCGCGACGGCGCGCAGCGCCGGGTGGTGCTACCCTTGCGGCACAGGAGACACCTATGCCCGACAGAGGCAATGCGCTGGCGCAGGCCGGCCAGCCCGCACGCCCGACCCCGATTGACCTGACCGATTCGCCTTACGCCGTGATGCGTCTGGTGGTGACGCTGCTGTTGATGACCATCGGCGGCGGCTGCATGTACCTGACAGCGGTGGTGCTGCCGGCGGTGCAGGCGGAATTCGGGGTGGCACGCGCCGACGCCTCGCTGCCGTATTCGGTTCTGATGATCGGCTTCGGCATTGGCGGCATCCTGATGGGGCGCCTGGCCGATCGTTTCGGCGTGATGGTGCCGTTGTTGATCGGTGCGGTGTTCCTGAGCCTGGGCTTCGTTGCCGCCGCACTGTCGAGCAACATCTGGACCTTCGCGCTGGCGCACGGCATCCTGATCGGCATGTTCGGCAGTTCGGCCACTTTCGCGCCATTGATCGCCGATACCTCCTTGTGGTTCCTGCGCCGGCGCGGCATCGCGGTGGCGGTGTGCGCCAGCGGCAACTACGCGGCCGGCGCGATCTGGCCGCCGATCGTGCAGCAATTCATCGAAGCGGTTGGCTGGCGCCAGACCTATTTCGGGCTAGCGATTTTTTCCTTCGTGACCATCACCGCGTTGGCGCTGTTGATGCGCCGCCGGCCGCCGGCGCTGCTGGCTTCGGGGCCGGGGGCGGCCAAGCTGCACTCGGGGCTGGCGTCCGACCGGCCATTCGGCCTGACACCGGGCCAGGCGCAGGCCCTGCTGTGCGCTGCCGCCCTGTGCTGCTGCGTGGCGATGGCGATGCCGCAGGTGCATATCGTCGCCTACTGCGGCGACCTCGGCTACGGCGCGGCCAGCGGCGCGAAAATGCTGTCGGTGATGCTGGCCGCCGGTATCGTCAGCCGCCTGATTTCGGGTGTGATCTGCGACCGCATCGGCGGCCTGCGCACCCTGCTCCTGGGTGCGACCCTGCAAGGCACGGCGCTGCTGCTGTTCCTGCCGTTCGATTCGCTGTGGTCACTGTATGCGGTGTCGGCGCTGTTCGGCCTGTTTCAGGGCGGCATCATTCCGGCCTATGCGATCATCGTGCGCGAATACTTCGCCCCGAAAGAGGCCGGCGCGCGGGTCGGCGCGGTGATCATGTTCAGCCTGTTCGGCATGGCGCTGGGCGGCTGGATGTCGGGCAAGGTGTTCGATCTGACCGGGTCGTATCACGCGGCGTTCATCAACGGGATTGGCTGGAACCTGTTGAACCTGATGATCGGCGGGTTCCTGATGTGGCGCGTGCGGCGCCTGTTTCCAAGTGAAACAATGCGCAATTCCGCAGCTTGAAACAGCCGCATTTGCAGCCGTTTGAATGGATCGGAACTGCCGTTCGAAAGCCTGCATTTCAGGGACTTGTTCAGCGTTTATCTAATCCACTTTCGCCCCGGAGCGCCGGACCACCGGAATCCACTTCGCCATGTCGTCGGCGATCACCTTGGCGAAGGCGGCCGGTGGCGCGGCCGGTGCCACGTCGAAGCCCTGTTGCGCCAGGTTGTCGCGTACGTCGGCGCGCGCGAGGATCTTTGCGATTTCAATGTTGAGGCGATTGGTGATGTCCGACGGCAGCCCGGCCGGGCCGACCCAGCCGAACCAGGTATTGACCTCGTAACCCTTGACGCCCTTTTCGTCGAGCGTGGGCACCTCGGGCAGCAGGGGCGAGCGCGTCAAACTGGTGACCGCCAGCGCCCGCAGCTTGCCATCGCGGATCTGGCTGATCACGGTCGGCGTGTTGAAAAATCCCATATTCACCTCGCCTGACATCACCGCGAGGATACCCTGCGGCGCGCCCTTGTAGGGCACATGGACCAGGTCGGTACCGGTCATTTGGCCGAACAACACGCCCGACAGGTGATGCGAGGTGCCGCTGCCACCGGAGGAGAAGTTGAGCGCGCCCGGCTTTGCCCTGGCCGCATCGATCACCGTGCGCGGTTCGCGCGCCGCGCTCGAAGGCGGCACCACCATCACATTCGATACACCACCTGTGAGGCCGATCGGCGTCAGGTCTTTTTGCGAGTCATAGCCGGGTTTGGAATACAGCGCCTGGTTGAACACCAGCGTGCCTTGCGAGGCGAAGCCGATGGTGTAGCCGTCGGGCGCGGCACGTGCCATCTCGGTGGTGGCGATGGTGCCGCCGGCGCCGGCCTTGTTCTCGACCACGAACGGTTGCCCGAGCGACCTGGCGAGTTCGTTGCCAACCAGGCGCGAAATGATGTCGGCGGTGCTGCCGGCGGCCAGCGGCACCAGCAGCTTGACCGGTTTCGAAGGCCAGGATTGTGCGAATGATTGGCCGACGAACAAGAAGCTCGCCAACGAGATGAGGCGAATCGCGCATGAAATCGCAAGTTGGGTGCGGGTCTTGTCCATGTGATCTCCGAAACGGGTACGCAGGGGGCGTTAATGGCGCCATGCGTCCGCGCCTTACGGCACCATACAGCACCATACGCACCAAGTATGCCCGTCCAGCGTGCCCAGGCACTGCCCGAGGCAGTTTGCATTGCACAAGTGGCACGATCGCAATATCATGATCCGACGAAAACCATGTCAATGGTTGCCTGTTGCAACGCGTACGGGATTTCGCCAGAGGCATTTTGCATGACCGACATCGTCACCCTTTCCAGCGCGAACTGGGATCAGCCGGTTACGGCGACCGAGCAGGAACTCGCGATCGACGCGCTGGAACGGGGCGGCGTCCTGGTGTTCCCGCAACTCAACTTCATGCTGCAGGATGGCGAGAACCAACTTCTGTCGCCGACAGTGGCCGGGAAGAGAAAAAACATCAGCCTGAATCCCGCCACCGGTTCGCTGCGTGCCGGCAGCGTCGACGCAGCGAATCTGCAACGATTGCAGAGCATGATGGGGCGCTACGCCGAGTCGAGCAGGGAATTGCTGCGCAACCTGCTGCCGGGCTACGAAGCAGGCCTGGAACAGGCTCGCACCAGCTTTCGGCCGGTGGAGATCGCCGGTCGGCCGACCTCGCGGCGCAAGGACGACACGCGCCTGCACGTGGACAGCTTTCCTTCGTCGCCCACCCAGGGGAACCGGATACTGCGTGTCTTCACCAACATCAACCCATCCGGGCAGAGCCGCAACTGGAGGCTTGGTGAATCGTTTGAAGGCGTCGCGCGCCGCTACCTGCCGTCGATCCGCGGCCCGGTCCGGGGCGCCGACCGCGTGCTCAATTGGCTTGGGGTTACAAAGCGTCGGCGCACTGACTATGATCACTACATGCTGCAACTGCATGACCGGACGAAAGCGGACTCGGCATACCAGTCGCAAGCCTGTCACCGTGCATGCGAGTTTCAGGCTGGATGCACGTGGCTGGTCTTCACCGACGCGGTGCCCCATGCAGCGATGAGCGGGCAGTACGCGTTGGAGCAAACCTATCATTTGCCAGTCAACTGCATGCAAGATCCGGCCAGGGCGCCGCTGCTGATCCTCGAAAGGCTGCTCGGCCGTAAACTTATATGACGCCGGGCGACGGCATCAAGCGCCTGTCCAATAGCCGGCTTCGCCCGCCTTCGCTGGCACCTCCAACCGGGCATTCAACGCCAATTGTCGGCGCCATGGCAGTCGCGAGAAGTTCGGCTTGTGGCTATCACCTGCTGGCCCTGACGGCAGCGTGCAATTTCAGCGACCGACCGTTTCCATTTGGGTACCGGCCGGTCGACTCGAACGTCACCATCGGGCGGGCCGCGACAGTTGTTGAACGGTGACATCAGGCGAAGACAAGTACTGGCGAAGACAAGTGCTTGCCACTGCAATTGCTTGACCGTACAATTTCAATACGTACATATTGGGAGCCAGCAATGCCCCGCGCCATCGTTGAAGACAACAGCCGCCTTGCCCTGCGCGTTCGCGCCGATGACAAGGCAACGCTTATGCGTGCCGTGGCGCTTGAGCGCACCGATATGACCGATTTCATTCTGCGCCATGCGCTGGACGCGGCGCGCATGGTGATTGAAAAGGCCGAGCACGTGACTTTGTCCGCGCGCGACAGCCTGCGCGTACTTGCCGCGTTGGAGAGCCCGCCAAAACCCAATGCAAAGCTCCTGGGCGCGGCGCGGCGCATGCCCAAACGCGCATGAGCCTTCCAGATTGGCGTGAGGCGCCGATCTCAAAGTCGCACGATCGCGAGGCCTTCGATTGCGGCGAGGAGGAGTTGAACGAGTTCCTCCGACGCCATGCGCGGCAAAGCAATGAGAGAGGCGGCGCGAAAACATTCATCGCAAGTCCAGTCGGCAACGCGAGTCTGGTGCTCGGTTACTACAGTCTCAGCCCCGCATCGATCGACTATGCGCGCACTCCTGCGCTGGCAAAAAAAGGATTGGCCCGCTACGATGTGCCGGTATTTCGCCTGGGGCGACTGGCGGTGGATCGGACGATGCAGGGCCAAGCGCTGGGTGGGCAACTCTTGCTGGCGGCCGGCCGTCGCTGTATTCATGCCGCTTTCGAGGTCGGCGGCGTGGCCCTGCTGATCGACGCCAAGAACGACCGCGTCGCGGCCTGGTACGCCGCTTATGGAGCGCTATCGTTGCTCGATGCACCGCTGTCGCTGGTGCTGCCGCTTGACACGCTCGCAGCTGCCTTGAAGGCGGCAGGGCGGCTATAGCGCCATTTGTGCCGGCGATTGCTCATGTGCCCTCACGTGCCGGTGAATCTCGGCTTGCGCTTCTCGTTGAACGCGGCAATCCCCTCGCGCCGATCGTTCGTATCGAGCAGCCGGTAGTAGGCTTCCAGTTCGATCCGGTAACCGGAATGCAGATCGGTCTGCAAACCAAAGTGAATCGATTTTTTCGCCTGGCGCACCGATAGCGGCGCGCAGTCGGCGATGCGTTGTGCGGCGATCACTGCTTCCTTGACCACGGTGCCCGGTTCGCACAGCTTGTTGACCATGCCCCATTCATGCGCCTCGACGGCGGTAAACGGCTGCGCCGACAGGATCAGTTCCTTGGCGCGTCGCTCACCGACCGCGCGCGGCAGGTTTTGCGTGCCCATGGCGCCGGGCATGATGCCGATGCGGCATTCGGTCTGCGCGAATTTCGCTTCGCGGTCGGCGTAGATGAAGTCGCAGGTCAAGGCGGTTTCAAGTCCGCCGGCGAAGCAGATGCCGTTGACCGCGGCGATCCATGGCACCGGGCATTCGATGCGCGATTCGGCGGACCGTTCGGCGATCTCGTGCTGGATGGTCCAGTCGCGGATGCTCTGGGTATTGCGCACCTTCAAGTCGCCGCCGGCGGAAAACGCGCGGCCGGCGCCAGTCAGCACCACGCAGCGCACCCAGTCGGGGTCGTAGGTCAGGCGGGTCAGAAGGTCGTGGCTTTCGCTGGTCATCTGCATGTTCATCGCATTGAGTACGTCCGGCCGGTTCATGGTGACCAGCAGGATGTGATCGCCGATCTTCTCGGTCAGCAGGGCTTCATAGGCGGGCATTTCGAACATGGATGTTCCTTCGCGGTAATCGTCAGGTCGGGAGCGGGGCGGCAGGGCCGCGCGCGGCGCGTGGCTGGCGCCGCGGGCGCCAGGGCGTCAGTCAGGGCGCTGGGTGGCTTCGGGCTTGCGTTGTGGCGCGACCTTGGCGGCCCCTTCGTTGATCAGGGCGGCAATCTCGGTGGCGGAGAAACCGGCTTCGCGCAGAACCGCTTCGGTTTGCTCGCCCAGATGCGGCGCCGGCAGCCAGTCGCGACGTGCGCCGCCCGACAGGGTGTTGGCCGGCAACAGGTCGAGGATGGTGCCTTCGGTCGGGTGCTCGCGCTTCTGCAACAGGCCGACATCGGCCAGGTGCGGGTCGTCGATCAGGGTCTCCAGCGTGTGATACGGAGCGGCCGGAATGTCGTGGCGCCGGCACAACTCCAGCCAGAACGCGGTGGTCTGCCTGGTCAGGCCTTCGGCACGCAGGCGGTAATACTCATGCACATTCTGGAAGCGTGCCGCCACACTGCAAAAACGCGGGTCGGTCTTCAGGTGCGCCAGACCCATCGCGTCGAACAACGGGAACACCTGGGCGTCGGTATTGGCCGACAGCGACAGGTAGCCATCGAGGGTTTTCGATGGCGCGTAGAACTCGTTGACCAGGCGCGGGTCGCCCGCTTCGCCCAGTGGCGGCACGTATGTGCGGTTGTACAGGTGCTCGGTGAGAACTTGCGTGGCCATGTTTTCGAACATCGGGATCTCGATCGATTGGCCTTCGCCAGTGCGTTCACGATTGAACAGGGCCATCGCGATCATCTGCACCGCGATCAGGCCACCGGTGCGGTCGGCCAGCACATAAGGCACATAGCGCGGTTCGCCGAACGCCTTGGCATACAGACCGGCCACCCCGGCCGAGCCCTGGATGATCGGGTCGTACGCCGGCACGCCGGCATACCGCCCGCCCTGGCCAAAGCCGAACATGCCGCAATAGATGAGCTTCGGATTGACCCGGCACACATCTTCATAGCCCAGCGCCATCCGCGCCATCGAGTCGGGGCGCACATTCCAGGTCATCACGTCCGCCGTTTCGAGCAGGCGCAGCATTGCCGCGTGGCCGGCGGGGTGTTTGAGGTCGAGGCAGATCGAGCGCTTGTTGCGATTCAAGTGCAGGAACTTGGGCGCCATGCCGGGTGTGCGGCCACGGCCGCCGAGATGACGGCCGATGTCGCCCGCCGGGCTCTCCACCTTGATCACTTCGGCACCGTGATCGGCGAGAATCTGCGTGCACAAGGGGCCGATCACCACCGAGGTGAGGTCGATCACCTTGATGCCGGCGAGCATGCCGCCACTGTTCTTGCTGGACATATTCTTACTCCGGTTGCATGGCGGCGGCCTTGACCACGCGCGCCCACATGGCGGTATCGCGGGCCTGCAGCGCGGCAAAGTCGTTGTTGGAGAGCGGCATCACCTGGGTGCCGCTGGCTTCCAGTGCGGCCTGTTCGGCCTTGATGGCGGCATGAATCATCGCGGTCAACTTCGCGGTGACCGCCGGCGGTGCGTTGGCGGGCAGGTACAGGCCCTGCCAGTTGCCCAGTTCATAGTCCGGGAAGCCCTGCTCGATCATCGTCGGAACCGTGGGCACCAGCGGCAGGCGCGACTTGCCGGTGACCGCCAGGGCTCTCAGTTTGCCGCCCTGCACCAGCGGCATGGCGGTGATCAGGTCGCTCCACATGACGCTGACCTGGCCGCCGATCAGGTCGGTCAGGGCCTGCGGCGCACCCTTGTACGGCACATGCAGGATATCGACACCGGCCATCTGCCGGAACATTTCGCCGCCGATGCGGCTGGGCGCGTTGCCGCTGGCGAAGCTGTACTTGCCCGGACTGGCCTTGGCCAGGCGCGCGAATTCGGCCACGTTGGTGGCCGGAAACGCAGGCGCCACCACCATGATGAATGCGGCAGTGACAATGCTGGTCAGCGGGGTGAAGTCCTTGACCGGGTCGTACGGGAGCTTCCTGAACAGGTTTGGATTGGCAGCATGGGTGGTGCCGGTGGTGACCAGCACCGTATAGCCATCCGCAGGCGCCTTGGCCACTGTTTCGGAGGCGATGAATCCGTTCGCGCCGCCGCGGTTGTCGACCACAATGGTGTGTCCGGTAGCCTTGTTGATCTGCTGCGCCAATAGCCTGGCCGATTGGTCGGTGGCACTGCCGGCGGGAAAAGACACCACGAAGCGGATCGGCTTGCCGGGGTAGTCGGTGGCCTGGGCAATTCCAGCGGCGGGCACCGACAAGCCGCACAGCAGCAACAGCCCACAGGCCAGCCAGATGCGTCGGCGTAACCTGGTGATGGGCGTGCGCATGTTGCTGGTGACCTGGAAATTGTGTCGGCATGTCGTCGGCTGGCGCTGGTTGGAACCGCCACGATGGTACGTTTGAGAAAGGCGCACTACTCCGGCTCCATGCCTGCGGCCTTGACCACACGCGCCCACATGGCGGTGTCGGCAGCCTGTATTTTCGCGAAGTCCGCCGGCGTGGTGAGCCGCACTTCACCGCCGGTGGTTTCATGGGCCGTATGGTCGGCCTTCACCGCCGCATGCAGCAGGGCGTTAAGCTTGTTGGCGATTTCCGGCGGGGTTTTCGCAGGCAGGTAGGCGCCGACCCAGTTGAACAGGTCGTAGTCAGGAAATCCCTGCTCGATCATGGTCGGCACGTTCGGCGCGACGACCAGACGCTTTCGGCCGGTGACCGCAAGCGCCTTGAGCTTGCCGCCCGCCACTTGCGGCATGGCGGTGCGCAGGTCGCTGAAAATCATGCTCACCTGGCCGCCCAAGAGGTCGCCCAGGGCCTGCGGTGCGCCGCGATACGGCACGTGCAACAGATTGGTGCCGCTCATCATCTTGAACATCTCGCCGCCGATGCGGCTCGGCGCGTTGCCTGAAGCAAAGCTGTACTTGCCGGGACTGGCACGCGCCAGTTGCGCCAGTTCAGCGACGTTGTTGGCCGGAAAGCTCGGCAGCACCACCAGCACGAAATCGTTCATGCTCAAGGTCGACACCGGCATGAAATCCTTCACCGGGTCATACGGCAGCTTCTTGAACAGCGACGGATTGGCGGCATGCGTGGTGCCGGTGGTGAACAACACCGTGTAGCCGTCCGGCGCGGCCTTGGCCACGGCTTCGCAGGCGATAAAGCCGGCGGCGCCGCCGCGGTTGTCGACCACCACCGACTGGCCGGTGGCTTTGGTGAATTGCGGTGCGATCAGGCGCGCCACCTGGTCGGTCGCGCTGCCGGCCGGAAACGAAATGATGAATCGCACCGGCTTGTTGGGATAGGTGTCGGCCTGGGCTAGCGCTGGCGCGGGCAGCACGGCCATGCCGGCTGCGCACAGCAGCGCGCCCAATCCGGCGCCACGCCGGATGCGCGATACCCAAAGGTCGAACATTCAGGTCTCCTTCAGTATTTCGTCCGTGCCGACATGGACAGGCGGATCGTGTAGGCTTGAGCCCGAACTTTACACCCGGAGCACCGATGAAACCCAACCTGCTGGTCATCCTGGTCGACGACCTGCGCTACGACGAATTCGGCGCCGGCGGCCACCCGTACATGAAAACGCCGCACATCGACCGCCTGGCCGCCGAAGGGGCATTGTTCGAGCGTGCTTTTCACACCACGCCGATTTGCTCACCGAATCGCGCCTCGATCGTCACCGGCCAGTACGCCAGCCGTCACGGCATCATCGACAACGTCGCGCGTGACGCCATGAGCCACCGCCTGCCGAACTACCATCTGGATCTGCAGAAGCGCGGCTATCGCACCGCGCACATCGGCAAGTGGCACATGGGCAATCAAGGCGGCCCGCGTCCGGGCTATGACTACTGGGTGAGCTACGACGGTCATGGCCGAATCAACAATCCGAAGCTCAACCACGACGGCAAGGTTGTGCAGCACCAGGGCTATGTCACCGACATCATGAATTCCCTGGCGGTGGATTTCCTCGAAGACCACCACACGAAGCACGGCAAACAGCCGTTTTCACTGTTTTTCGCCCACAAGGCGGTGCACCCGGATGCCGAGCAGGCCGCCGACGGCACTTTCCGGGTTGATGGTTATGTCGCGGCCGAGCGTCACCGCGACCTCTATCGTGGCTGTGTGTTCCCGAAGTCCCCCAACATGCTTTCGGCGGCCGAAGTAATCAAGCAGAAGCCGGCCTGGGCCGAATGTTTCGACCTCAAGAAGACCAGCGAGTCGCAGGCGGTGATGAAGGCGGTGCACTCGGGCGAGCAGGAGGAGATCCGCCTGCGGGCGGCGATGATGGCCTCCGTCGACGAAGGCGTCGGCATGATTCTCGATACCCTCGCGCGCCAGGGCAAGCTCGACAACACCTGCATCGTGTTCCTGGGTGACAACGGTTACTTTTTCGGCGAGCATGGACTGGGCCCGGAGCGCCGCTTCGCGTATGAAGAGGGGATCCGCTCGCCGTTCCTGGTGCGCTACCCGAAAAAGGTCAAGGCCGGTTCGCGCGTCAAGGACCTGGTGATCTGCCAGGATATCGCGCCGACCTTCATCGAACTGGCCGGCGGCAAGCCGGGTCCGCAGGTGCAGGGTCGCTCGCTATTGCCCCTGTTCGCGGGAAAGCGCGCCGGGTGGCGCAAGTCGTTTCTGGTCGAGTACTGGGCCGAGAATGCGATGCCATGGCTGGTGGGCATGACCTACAAGGCGGTGCGCACCGACCGCTACAAGCTGATTCACTGGGTCAATCGCGGCCGTGCCGGTGAACTCGACGAGTTGTACGATTTGGTGAAGGATCCGCACGAATTGAAGAACCTGATCAAAAGCCGGGCGGCCGCACCGGTGCGCGAAAAACTCAAACGCGACCTGCGCACGCTGGTCACCGGTGCGCTCGGGCTGTAGGACGCGGCGCGTCGACGCGGCACGCCGATCGGGTGATGCGGCCGGGCCGGTGGACCAGGGCTTGCGGCCTGCGGGCGGCGGGGATGTGGTATCGCCGCACGCGCACCTTGCTTGCGTTCATGCCTTCCGCCAGACGATCCAGTAAACGCCGGCCACCAGCACCGCGCCGCCGGTCAGGTTGCCAAGTGTCACCGGCAACAGATTCGCGGTCAGACCGGCAAGATCGATGGTCGCCCCGGCGGGAACCGGGGTTCCGGCGCCGGCCAGCAACATCGCCAGCGGCACGAAATAGAAATTCGCGATGCTGTGCTCGAAGCCGGCGGCGACGAAGGCCGAGATCGGGAATATCACCGCCAGCATCTTGTCGGTCACGCTGCGCGCGGCCATCGCCAGCCACACCGCCATGCAGACCAATACGTTGCACATGAGGCCGCGAAAGAACGCCTCGCCGAACGGCATCGCCGTCTTGCCGGCGGCGATCACCATGGATTGCGCGGCGATCGCTCCGTGGCCGAGTTGCGCGTGCCCGGACATCCAGACCAGCCATGCCATGCCGGCGGCGCCGATGCCGTTGGCCACATAGACAATCACCCAGTTGCGCAAGACCTCGGCGCTTGAAACCTTGCCGTCGGCCCAGGCCATGACGATCAGGTTGTTGCCGGTGAACAGTTCGGCGCCGCTGATCACCACCAGCACCAGGCCGAGCGAAAACACCAGGCCGCCAAGCAGGCGCCCGACGGCGAACGGCAACGCATGGTCGGCGGCGACGATGGTGTAGTACATCGCGCCGAGTCCGATGAAGGCCCCGGCCAGAAGGCCCAGCACGAAAAGCTTGAGGAACGGCAGGCGCGCCTTGCCGACACCTGCCGCTTCGACGCGGTCGGCAATTTCGGCGGGCGAGTATTGATCGATTCCCAATGAGGGGGTGTTCGCGGGTTCCATAAGCAGTCGGGCGTTGATGGTCGGCTGCCATTTTCGCCGGGATGCGCGCCGGAGGCTGACCCGGCGTGCGATTTCCTTGCTCTGGATCAATGGAGCGTGCGCAACGGTCTTCCGGCGATGGTTGATGGGTAGTTGTCAGCCCCGGCCTTTTCATGACGGTATTCGGGAGGAATGCCCGATTGCATCGCAGCCGTGTCGCCGGTTCGCCGATTGGTGCACAACGGACGATGTGAAACCCGCCGGCCTTTCCGCCATCGAGCAAATTGCGGTCGACATTGCGCTCGGCGCGACGCCACGATTCACCGAATCGCCGAGCAAGGCGGCAATTCGGTGTTTGTTCATGCGACCAATCGCGGCCAACACATTTACCATTGCCCAATTGATTAAATAATCCAGACTGTTTAAATGGCACTCATTCTTCAAGCGCGTGCGCCCCGCAAGTGTCAGCAGAGGCGACGATGCAAGGTGCGTTCGCGCAGGCTCGATGCCGCGCCCTTGTGCCGGATGGATGGTTTTGGTTTTAACGTGAGGACATTCTGATGACTTTTTCGCATTTTTCGATTGGTGCGCGCCTTGCCGCCGGCATTGCGCTCATCCTGACCCTGTCGACCGGCGCCACTGGCTATGCCCTGTGGACGGTGCGCAGCAACGTGCAGGAGTTCCGCCAGCTTGCCGAAGTCCAGTTCGCGCAGGAGCGCCAGATGGTGGAATGGGCGAATCGAACGAGTGCCAATCTCGTACGAACGCTGGCGGTCGCCAAGAGCGGCGACCCGCAGGTCAAGGCGTTTTTCGAGCCGGCGATGAAAGTTGAATCCGGCCTGATTGGCGAGCTCAAGAAAAAGATCGAACAGACCGCGACCTCGTCCAGTGAACGGGCGCTGCTGGTGCAAATCGACAAGGATCGCGGTGCCTACATGTCCAGTCGCAACGAGTTATTCACGCTGCTTGATGCAGGCAAGAAAGCCGATGCCGACAAACTTCTCGAATCCAGGATGACCCCGCTGTTGAACAACTATGTCGAGGCGACCAAACGCCTGCTGGCCAGCAAGAAAGAGCAGATCGATGTCGCCAACCAGCAGATGCAGGCCGCTGGCACGCGCACAGTCAACCTGCTGCTCCTGCTGTCGACGCTGGCATTGCTTGCCAGCGTCACGGTCGGCTGGTTGATCACGCGTGGCATCACCGGACCCTTGCGCACCGCCGTCGGCCTGGCGCAACTGGTCGCCGCCGGTGACCTGCGCAGCCGGATCGTGGTCGAACGCAAGGACGAAACCGGCGCACTCCTGGTCGCCATTGCCGGCATGCAGGATGAACTCAGGCGCCTGATCGGCAAGGTGCAGAATGATGTTGGCGCGGTGTCGTTGTCGGCGGCGCAACTCGCCGCATCTTCGGCCGGTCTTTCGGACAGCAGTTCGCAGCAATCCGACGCGGTGTCGGCCACCGCGGCATCGATCGAGGAGCTGACCGTCAGCATCACCCAGGTGTCGGAAAGCGCGCAACTGGCCAGCGGCGTGGTCGACGAGACCCTGCGGGTCTCCGAGAGCGGTCTGGCAAAGGGTAACCAAGTGTCGGCCGGGATCGCGGCGATCGACAGCGCGGTCTCGGATTTCGGCGGCCAGATGGAAGACCTGCGCGGCCAGGCTGCCAATATCGGCACGGTCGTCAAGCTGATCCGCGAGATCGCCGAGCAGACCAACCTGCTGGCCTTGAACGCGGCGATCGAAGCCGCACGCGCCGGCGAGCAGGGGCGCGGCTTCGCGGTGGTCGCCGACGAGGTCCGCAAACTTGCCGAACGCACTTCCACGGCAACCCATGAGATCCAGCAAACCATTGAAGGCATCCAGCAAAACATGGAGCAGGCCGGCGGTCGGCTCGACCTGGTCAAATCCCGGGTCAAGGAAGGCGTGTTTTCAATTCGCGAACTGGTCGATCCCCTCAAGGGGCTGCAGGAACATGCCAGCAAGGCGGCCCAGGGACTGCGCGAACTGACCAGCGCCACCCGCGAGCAGCAACAGGTCAGCGAGCAGATCGCGCGCAATACCGAGAAGATCGCCGGCTCGGCCGAGCAGAACCACGCCGCCATTGCCCAGGGCCGCGCGACGGCCGGGCAACTGCAGGACATGGCCGCCAGCCTGCTCGAATCGACATCGCGCTTCAAGCTCGCCTGAAGGCTCGGCGGGCGCGCCGGGTGCGACCTTGCGCGGCGTGCGGCGCTGCATGGTTTGAGGCAGATCAAACAAGCTGCAGAATAGGGACTTCTGCGGACCCCGCGCGCCGTGATCCGGATTGACGTGGAGGACTGCGTTCGCGCAAAGTAGGGCAGATTCGTCCTTGCCTGGAGGTTCTGCTGTCATGTCCGAGCCGCCCCTGTCTTCCGATGTAGACGCAACCCGGTCTGCAGCCGCTGCAAGCCATGCGGCGGTGCCGCAGGCGCGCCAGGTGACGTTCGCGGCGCCGTTCGCATGGCTGGCGCGCGGCTGGGCCGACCTGCGTGCGACCCGTTTTGTCGGCGCCTTCTACGGCGCCCTGTTCGCCTTGATGGGGTTGGCCATCACGTCGATCTACCAGGCCAAGTGGCAGTTGACGATGGGGCTGACCGCCGGGTTTTTCCTGGTCGGCCCGTTCATCTGCTGCGGCATCTACTGGCTGTCGCGGCAGCGCGCGCGCGGCGAACCGGTGAAACTGCTGGAGTCGCTCGCCTGCTGGCGGCGCAATCCCGCAGGCGTCGGATTCTTTGCCGCGATTGTCACCTTCGCGATGATTGTCTGGGCCCGGGTGTCGGTGGTCATTTTCGCCCTGTTCTCGACGCGCGATTTTCCGACTCTTCAGGGAGTGCTGGCGCAGATATTCGCGTTTTCCAATCTGCCGTTTGTCGGCATCTGGTTCGGCGTCGGTTTCGTGTTCGCCTCGCTGGTGTTCGCGGTATCGGTGGTGTCGGCGCCGCTGATGCTCGACCGCGACTGCGACACGATGATGGCGATTTTCGCCAGCGTGCGTGCCTTGTGGATGAACCCCGGGCCACTTTATCTGTGGGCCGCCCTGATCGTCGCCATCATCGGTGCAAGCCTGGTGTTCGGCATGTTCGCCCTGGTGCTGACCGCACCCCTGGTAGGGCATGCCACCTGGCACGCGTATCGCGACCTGATCGCCGATTGAGCATGGGCGCCGGCCGGCCCGCTCAAAACGTGGCACACTCGGCCGCCCCGATCCCGCCGAAAGCCAAGCCATGCCGCGCGCCATCCTGGAAGAATCACGCATCCATCCGGCGATCCGCCAGACCATCGCCGCCGACAATGCCGAGATCGTGCGCGAAGTCGAGGCTGCCGTCGCCGGCAACGATATCGTGATCGTCGGAATGGCGCTGAACCCGTTTCCCAAAAAGGCGCGTGCCATGCTCGACGGCGCCGGGCATGCCTATCGCTACCTTGAATACGGCAGCTATTTCAAGGACTGGCGTCGCCGTGGCGCTCTCAAGATGTGGTGCGGCTGGCCAACCCTGCCGATGGTGTTTGTCAAGGGTACCTTGGTCGGCGGTGCGCAGGACCTCGGCCGCCTGATCAAGTCTGGAGAACTTGCCACGCTGCTGGCGGCGCCGCGAGCCTGACGGGCTTTGACCTTTTCAGCGGGCTTGGGTACGATTGCCCGTGTCGCGGTGCCCCAACCGGGGCGTGCGCGTTGAATTCGTCAGGGAGGCATGCATGCGGGTGAAACGGACGGCGCAATCCGCGCTCATGGGGTTCTTCGTGTTGACGGCGTCAGCCGCGGCCAGCGCCGAGTCGCGGCTGGAGCGCGGGCGCTACCTGATGCAGTCAATCGTCGCCTGCGGCAATTGCCACACGCCGCAAGAGCCGAACGGTCCGTTGCCCGGCATGGAACTGGCCGGCGGGCTCGCGTTCGAGGAAAAGGTGTTCACCGCGTACGCCTCGAACATCACGCCGGACCGCCAGACCGGGATCGGCAAATGGACCGATGCGCAGATCATCGCTGCCATTCGCGAGGGACGGCGCCCGGACGGCTCGATCATCGGGCCGCCGATGCCGATCGGCCTGTATCGCGGGTTGTCGGACGTCGATGTACGCGCGATCGTGGCCTACCTGCGGGCGACCAAGCCGGTGCGCAACAAGGTCGCCAAATCCGAATACCGGATTCCGCTGCCGCCTTCGTACGGACCTCCGGTTGGCAAGGTCGCCGCGGTGTCGCCGGCGGACAAGATCGCCTATGGCCGCTATCTTGCGGGCCCGGCCGGTCATTGCGTCGAATGTCATTCGCCACCCGGCCCGCAGGGTGCGCCGGACCTGGCAAACAAGCTCGGTGCCGGCGGCTTTTCGTTCACCGGTCCGTGGGGCGTCAGTGTGTCGACCAACATTACCCCGACCGGCCTGGCGAAATATTCCGACGCCGACTTGAGACGCGTGATCACCACTGGCGTGCGGGCGGACAGCAGCCGCCTGAAGCCGCCGATGGGCACGTCGTATTACGCGAAGATGCATGCGGCAGACCTCGATGCGCTGATCGCCTACCTGCGCAGCCTGCCACCCCGGTAAGCGTCTGGCGTTGCACGGCCGCCGCGCAGGGCCGGCAGCCGCAGGTATGATGCGGGCCATGTGCATTGCCGCCAAGCGCACGCGTGAAACTCCTTGACTGGTTCGTCCCGCCGCGGGCGCTTGCGGACCCGGTCTGGGGCCCGCGCCATCGCGGCATCACCAAGTCGTTGTTGGCGATTTCGCTCACGGTGACGGTGCTGCTGGCGCTTTACCTGCTGATTCGCAGCGCGCCGACGGCGGCCGAGTTGGGCCTGTTCGGCGCAGCGATCGTGATTCCGGTGTGCGGCGCGCTCTTGATTCGTCGCACCGGGCGCATCCTGCATGGACTGGTGCTGACCAATCTGGCCGGCATCCTGCTGGTCGGCTTGTGGGCCTATCTGACCGGCGGCATTCTTTCTGTGGCAATGCCCTGGCTGCTGGCCAACCTGGCGCTGCTGGCGACTTTCGGCAACATGCTTCTGCTTGGCGTTGCCGGCGGCGCGGTGATGGCGGTCATCGTGCTGCTGTATGGGCTGACCATTCGCGGCTGGGTGCCGTCGAGTCTGGTGCCGCCCGCGCTGACCCACGAATTGATGCTATTGTCGACGCTGTCATCGGTCGCGGTGCTGGTGTTCGCGGCGGCCTTCGTGATGCGCGAGCGAGCCCAGGTCAAGGGAAGGTTGCGTGCCGCGCTCGACGCGGCCGAGCGCGCCAGTCGCGCCAAGTCGGTGTTCCTGTCGTCGGTCAGCCACGAATTGCGCACGCCCCTGTCGACCGTGATCGGCTTCGCCGAAGTCCTCAAGCTCGATGAAGCCGCCAAGTTGTCGCCGGTGCAATCGACCTATGTCGAGAATATCCTCAACGCGGGCGACCACCTGCTGGCGCTGGTCAATCAGGTGATTGACATGAGCCGCATCGAGGCCGGCGACATCGAGATGCGCATCGACGACGTGCGGGTGGCCGAGGTCGTGGCCTCCTCGGTGGCGATGGTCGAACTGGCAGCCGACAAGCGTGGCATCGCGATCAGCAATCACGCCCGTGCCTCGGCCGGCGTACTGGTGCGAGCCGACGCGACCCGCCTGCGGCAAGTGTTCCTCAACCTGCTGTCGAACGCACTGAAGTACAACCGCGACCAGGGCAGCGTCAATATCGACGCCCGCGCGGTTGACGACGGTTTTCTGCGCATCAGTGTGGCCGACACCGGCCGCGGCATCCGCGAAGATCGGCGTCATGAACTGTTCGAGTCGTTCGCGCGCCTGGGCGAGGAATCCGGGCCGATCAAGGGCAACGGGCTGGGCCTGGTGATTTCCAAGCGACTGGTCGAAATGATGCACGGGCGCATTGGTTTCGATTCGGTCGAGGGTGAAGGCGCCACCTTCTGGGTGGAGTTGCCGCTGGCGGTCTGATCGAGGATCGACAGGCTGTCAAAGCGCGCCTTCGACGGCCAGCCGTCGAATCGTGCGGATGGTGTCGGTATCGGCCTCCACGTAGGCTTGCCTGACAAAGCCCTGCAGCATTTCGTCGACCGGCGGTCCGCCGTCTGCAACCCTGGTCGTGTAGTCGAAGCGCACGAACAATTGCAGAGCGTCGGGTTGCTCGATGCTGGTCACCATTGTGGCGGCCGGCACATTGCCGCTGGCCTCGATTTCCTGGTGGATCCGGTGCGGTGGGTCGAAGCTGACGCGATCGCGGACCAGCAGTTGGCCGAAGCGCAGTTCCCGGCTGATCGAACCGGCATCGCGCGCGAGTACCAGGAAGCCGTCGAGCGCGTGAACGAACAACAGCGGATTCTCGGCTTTGAGAACCAGGCCGCGCCATACCTGCTCGCGGGTCAGGGGATCGATCAGCGGGTTGAGCGGGTCGTTGATCTGCACCAGATGGCTGAACTTCATCAATCAGGATTCCGCAACAATCGCGCCGCGACACCTGTAGCGCGGGCGGGTTCGAACAGTCTTTGCGTATTGCGAGGTGCGTGGCGACATGAACGCCGCGTCAGGCCCGTTTGTGCTCAGGTTTGATGGTCCACAAAAAGGCGCGCCGATAGCGGGTCGGCACCTCGAAGGTGCGATCAGGCACCCAGTCGCCCATGTCGAAGGCGTTCGACACCACGCGTGAGCCGACCGCCAGTTCCTTCCACAATTTCGGCCTCACCTTCAGGTTCAGTTCCGGCAGCAGATACAGGGTGACGACCGTGGCGCCGCTCATGTCCACGGTGAACAGGTCGCGCACCTCGAACTTGACGCGGGCGTCGACCCGTTCTGCCAGCGCATTGGCGGTGGCCCACTCCACCAGGTTGAAGTTGAGGTCGAAACCGCGGCCCATGGCGCCACGGCGGGCTGCGGCGACCAGAAAGCGGCCATCGCCGCAGCCGAGGTCGTAGACCACATCCTTCGGGCCGACATTGGCGGCACCCACCAGGGTGTCGACCACCGCCAGCGGGGTCGGTTCGTAGACCACATCGGCGCCGCGTGGCGGCACGCAAGGCGCGGCGGTCTGCGCAATTGCCTTGCCGGCTGTGAGGGCGGAGGTGGCAACGGCGAGCGAGGCCGCGTTTGCGAAAAAGTGTCGGCGTTGCATTCGGGTTGTTCCAGGAAAGGTGATGGGCTGGGATAGCGGCTCAACCGGCGCGACGCTTGTCTTCCGGCTTGACGGTGTACAGGAAGGCGTGCAGGTAACGGGTAGGCACGTCGACCACCCGGTCCGGCTTCCATCCCGGTACCTCGAAACCATTGGCGACCACCCGCGACCCCACCTTGAGGTCACGGAACAGGATCGGCCGCAGGCGCTCATTCATTGCCGGAAGGATGTAGAGCGCGATCACCGAGGCCAGCGACAAGTCGGTCAGGAACAGGTCCTGATTGCGGATTTGCACGTTGTCGCCGACCCGCTCGGCCAGCACATTGGCCTGCGCCCATTCGACCAGCCGCGGGTCGATCTCGATGCCGATGCCGCTGGCACCGCGTTTCGCGGCCGCCACCACGATGCGGCCATCACCGCAGCCGAGGTCGTAGACCACGTCGCCTTTGACGATTTGCGCCAGGTCGAGCATGGTTTCAACCACCGCGCGCGGTGTCGGCTCATAGACCACGTCGGCGGTGCGAATGTAGGCACAGGTCGGCAGGTCGGTTGACTGCGCGCGGACGGCGCCGGAGGCAGCGATGCCGGCAGTGCCGATGATGGATGCGAAGGTGCGGCGGTTCATGGTGCGCGATGGCGGGCGGGAGACCCGGATTACAGCACGAGTCGGCACATCCCGTCAGCGTAGAATCCGATAGTTCCGCCCGGCCTGCCCAATGTCCTCCATCGTTCTCTGCACGCTCAACGCGCGCTACTCGCACGCCTCGCTCGGGCTGCGCTACCTGCGCGCCAACATGGGGCCGCTCGCCGGCGACACGGCGCTTGTCGAACTGGTGCTCGGGGTCAAGACCGAGGCGGCGGTCGAGCGCCTGCTGGCGGGCGCGCCGCGCATCATCGGCTTTGGCGTCTACATCTGGAATGTCGAGGAGACCACCCGCATCGTCGCCATGCTGAAGACCGTCGCCCCGCAGGTGGTGCTGGTGCTCGGCGGGCCGGAGGTCAGTTTCGAGGTCGACGAGCAACGCATTTGCAGACTGGCCGATTATGTGGTGACCGGCTGGGGCGATGTGACGTTCCCCAAGCTGTGCGGTCAGATCTTGGGTGGCCCCAAGCCGATCATGAAGGTGCATGCGGGCGAGCAACCGGCGCTGGCCGGGATCGTGATGCCCTATGCCGAATACACCGACGAAGACATCGCGCAACGCCACCTGTATGTGGAGGCCTCGCGCGGCTGCCCCTTCAAGTGCGAGTTCTGCCTCTCCGCGCTCGACAAGACCGCCTGGCCGTTCGACCTGCCGGCGTTCCTGGCGCAGATGGCAAGTCTTTACGAGCGCGGCGCACGCCAGTTCAAGTTCGTCGATCGCACCTTCAACCTGAATGTGAAGACCGGCCTTGCCATCCTCGATTTCTTCATCGAGCGCATCGAGGCACGTCCCGACGACCCCTGCTTCGTGCATTTCGAAGTGGTGCCCGATCACCTGCCGGACGCACTCAAGGCCGGCATCCGGCGCTTTCCGCCCGGCACCCTGCAGTTCGAGATCGGCATCCAGAGCTTCAACCCGGAAGTGCAGAAGCGCGTCTCGCGCAAACAGGACAATGCGAAGGCCGAGGCAAACATCCGCTGGCTGCGCGAGGGATCGAACGCCCACCTGCATGTCGACCTGATCGCCGGCCTGCCGGGGGAAACGCTGGAGAGCTTCGGCGCCGGCTTCGACCGCCTCTTTGCGATGAACCCGCATGAAATCCAGTTCGGCATCCTGAAGCGCCTGCGCGGCACGCCGATCATCCGCCACACCGAAGCGCACCGGATGCGCTACAACCCGGACCCGCCCTACAACATCCTGGCCACCGACGAACTCGATTTTGCCACCCTGCAACGCTTGTCGCGCTTCGCGCGCTACTGGGACATGGTGGCCAACTCGGGACGTTTTCGCGACACCCTGCCGGCGCTGCTGGAGCGTGCCGACCCGCCTTCGGCCTTCGCAAGCTTCCTCGCGTTCAGTGACTGGCTGTACGCGAGAACTGGTCAGACACATCAATTGGCGATGGAACGCCTGTTCGAACTGGTGCATGCGTATTTGACCGAGGCCTGCGGGTTGACGGCGCAGGATGTTGCGGTGACGTTGCTTGCCGACTATGCGCGCACTGGCGGCAAAGGGCGCCTGAGCTTCCAATCAGAGGGCCGCACCGAAGTGCGGACCAAGCGCGCCGCTGTAACTGCCGCCGGCAATGCGCCGCCGCGTCAGTCGCGGCATTTGCCGGCCTAGAGTAGTGAGTTCGCGCCATTTGACCCCGGCTGGATGAAGCCCAAGCATCCTGAATCGCCCCGCTTTTCGTGGAGGCTGAATGGATCAAAGCTGTCATCCTTGCAGGTTTTCGCTTATAAGCTAAGATATGAGCATGGTCGAAATCATCCGTTACCTCGACGAGAACGGGAACGATCTCTACCAGGATTGGCTTGACGGCTTGCCTGACCGTGTAGCGAAGATCGCCGTGATCAAGCGTGTCGCTCGCGTCGAGGCTGGTTTGTTTGAGGATTGCAAGTACTTGCGAGACGGCATCGGGCGAATTACGAGTTGATGTCGGGGCTGGATACCGTGTCTATTACGCGCAGGTTGGCAAGCAGGTGGTGTTGCTGACCCGCGGCGGTGACAAGAGGTCGCAGAGCAGGGATATCGACCGGGCAGTTGGATTTTTGAAAGACTGGGAGACGCGAAATGGCTAGAGCACACCGGACTCACGATGAAGCGACGGTTGAAATGTTTCGCCGCGACCCGGAGCTTGCGGCCGAGTATCTGAACTCCGTACTGGCCGATGGCGATGAAACCGACCTGATGCTGGCCTTGCGCAGTCTCAGCAAGGCGTTTGGCGGCGTTCAAGAGATAGCACGTCAGGCAGAGTTGAATGCGCATACGCTTTACCGCACGCTCTCCGAGCAGGGGAATCCTGAATTGAAAACGCTTTCTGCGATTCTCAAGGCCATGGGGATGCGATTGGCGATACAGCCGATTCATCCGGAGCATGTTTAATAAAACGCTTAATCATTCTCCGAAATGCAATCTATCGAACGGAAGCGCGTTTGAATTCAACCGCCTGCAAAGGTGGCGTTTTCAACCTTGAGACTTATGCTGTGCGTTCTTGGCCGACGCTGCTCTGGTGATTGGCATTCTTGGGTGGCCACATAGCAAGATGCCACCATGGTCACACAAGCAAATCCGAGCAGGCATTGAGGCCGCCACCTCCTTACAATTGCAGGTTGGCAGCAAGAACACGCCGCGAACCCATCCAGGCAGGGCCCTTCTGCCCGCACCGGCGCGGCGAATCAACGAAACAAGGCACCCCATGACCCGAGTATTCAATTTCAGTGCAGGACCGGCAACCTTGCCGGAAGAGGTGTTGCGCCAGGCGGCCGAGGAAATGCTCGACTGGCACGGCAGCGGCATGTCGGTGATGGAAATGAGCCATCGCGGCCGCGAGTTCATCAGCATCGCGGACGAAGCCGAGGCCGACCTGCGCGAACTGCTGGCGGTGCCGGCCAATTACAAGGTGCTGTTCCTGCAAGGCGGGGCGCTGGCGCAGAATGCGGTGGTGCCGATGAACCTGTTGCGCGGCAAGAGCGTGGCCGATTATGTGAACACCGGCGAGTGGTCGAAGAAGTCGATCAAGGAGGCGCAAAAGTACTGCAGCGTGAATGTCGCGGCCAGTGGGGCTGACGGCAAGTTCACCGCGATTCCCGCGCGCGAGACCTGGAAGCTGAGCGGCGACGCTGCCTATGTGCATATCTGCACCAATGAGACCATCGGCGGCCTTGAGTACCACTGGACGCCGGACACGGGCGACGTGCCCTTGGTGGCCGACATGTCCTCGCACATTTTGTCGCGCCCGGTGGAGGTCGCCAAATACGGGCTCATCTACGCCGGTGCGCAAAAGAACATGGGCATGGCCGGCTTGACGGTGGTGATCGTGCGCGACGACCTGATCGGCCAGGCGTTGCCGATCACACCATCGGTATTCGACTACAAGCAGCAGTCGGAGGCCGACTCCATGTTCAATACGCCCTCGACCTATTCGGTCTATATCGCCGGCCTGGTGTTCAAGTGGTTGAAGCGCCAGGGCGGACTTGCGGCAATGGAGGCGCGCAATATCGCCAAGGCGCAGTTGCTGTACGACCTGCTCGACCAGAGCGCGCTCTATTCCAACGCGGTCAACAAGGCGGATCGCTCGCGCATGAACGTGGTGTTCACGCTCAAGGATGCGGCGTTGGACGATGCCTTTCTGAAGGCCGCCAAGGAGCGCGGCATGTCGCAGTTGAAGGGTCATCGCGCGGTCGGCGGCATGCGCGCCTCGATCTACAACGCCATGCCGATCGAGGGCGTGCGCGCACTGGCCCTATTGATGCGCGAATTCGAGGCCAAGCATGCCTAATGTGTTCAAGGTTCTGGTGTTGAACCAGATCTCCGCGGTCGGCCTGAAGCGTCTGCCGGCCGAGCGTTACAGCGTGGGGAAGGGCGTTGATCGCCCGGATGCGATCCTGGTGCGGTCGCAGGACATGCACGACATGGACATCGCGGCCTCGGTGCGCGCGGTCGGGCGCGCTGGCGCCGGCACCAACAATATCCCGGTCAAGGCCATGTCGGCGCGCGGTGTGCCGGTGTTCAACGCACCGGGCGGCAATGCCAATGCGGTCAAGGAACTGGTGTTGGCCGGCATGCTGATGGCCGCGCGTAATCTGGCGCCGGCATTGAGCTTCACCAGTGGCCTCTCGGCGCAGGGCGATGAACTTGAGCGTCAGGTCGAGGACGGCAAGAAGCAGTTCGCCGGGTTCGAGTTGAGTGGCCACACGCTCGGGGTGATCGGCCTCGGGCGGGTTGGCTGCCTGGTGGCGGATGCGGCGATCAAGCTGGGCATGCAGGTGCTGGGTTACGACCCCGACATCACCGTGGATGCCGCCTGGAGCCTGCCGGCACAGGTCAAGCGTGCGCACAGTGTGGATGAGGTGCTCAAAGCGGGCCACTTTGTCACCCTGCATGTACCGCTGTTGCCGGCAACACGCGACCTGGTGAACGCGCGCAATCTCGATCTGATGCGCCACGGTGCGGTGTTGCTCAATTTTTCGCGCGACGGCATTGTCAACGAGGAGGCGGTGCTGGCCGCGCTCAGCGCGCACAGGCTCAAGGCCTATGTCAGCGACTTTCCCAGCGCCGCGTCGCGCGGCCATGCCGGCGTGGTCGCCTTGCCGCACCTCGGCGCCTCCACCCGTGAAGCCGAGGACAACTGCGCGGTGATGGTGGCCGATGCCTTGCGCGACTATCTGGAGCACGGCAACATCCGCAACACCGTCAACTTCCCGGAAGTGGTGATGGCGCGCGAATCGCCGTACCGGGTGGCGATCGCCAACGCCAACGTGCCCAACATGCTGGGCCAGATATCGACCGCAATGGCGCATGCGGGCTTGAACATCCACAATATGCTCAACAAGTCGCGCGGCGAGATGGCCTATACCCTGGTCGATGTCGACAGCGCGGTGCCGGCGGCAACGGTGGCGGCGCTGGCGCATATTGAAGGAGTGCTGGTGGCGCGCTACCTGCCGCTCGAGGGCGGCGCGTGAACCTGCAAGCGCCAGGCCGCTTGGCGGCGCGGGTGCCTGCTGCCCGCATTCCTTGACTGGATAAGCAATGGCCCACGATCACCACGACGATCACGAGCACAGCGAACTCGACGAGAACGAGTTGCGTGTGCGCGCGCTCGAAACCGTGCTCACTGAAAAGGGTTACATCGATCCAGCCGCGCTCGATGTTCTGATCGACACCTACAAGACCAGGATTGGCCCGCGCAATGGCGCACGCGTGGTGGCGCGCGCGTGGGTCGATGCGGGCTACCGTGAGCGCCTGCTGGCTGATGCCACCGCGGCGATCGCCGAACTCGGGTACTCCGGGCGCCAAGGCGAGCACATGATCGCGGTCGAGAACACGCCTGCGCGCCACAATATCGTGGTCTGCACCCTGTGCAGCTGCTACCCGTGGCCGGTGCTCGGGCTGCCGCCCATCTGGTACAAGAGCGCACCCTATCGGTCACGCGTGGTGAAGGATCCGCGCGGCGTACTGGCCGATTTTGGTGTGATCCTGCCGGCGAACATCGAGATCCGCGTCTGGGATTCCACCGCCGAAGTGCGCTACCTGGTGATTCCGCAACGCCCGGCCGGCACCGAGGCGCTTGACGAAGCGGCGCTGGCGGCGCTGGTCACGCGCGACTCGATGATTGGCACCGGACTGGTCGGCAACACACCGGCCGACCCTGCGGCATGAGTTACACCAGTCATGCCGACCTGGGCGGCCGCGCCGGTTTCGGCGTGGTCACGCCGGAGCCCGAAGGCGAGTTGTTCCACGCGCGGTGGGAGCCACGCGCACTGGCGCTGACCCTCGCCATGGGCGCCACCGGTAGCTGGAACATCGATGCCAGCCGCGCCGCGCGCGAGACCCTGCCGGATTACGCCCGGCTCAGTTACTACGAAATCTGGATCGGCGCGCTCGAGAAATTGCTGGCCGAGCGTGGGCTGGTCACGGCCGACGAACTGGCGGCCGGACATGCGTTGCGCCCGGCGGCGCCGTTGACGCGGGTGTTGAAAGCCGATCAAGTCGCGCCCGCGCTTGCCAAGGGCTCGCCCACCGAGCGGACGGTGGCGGCACCCGCGCGATTCGCGGTCGGGCAACAGGTGCGCACGGAGGCCGACCCGGCGCCGCACCACACGCGCCTGCCGGGTTATTTTCGCGGCAAGACCGGCGTGATCGAGCGGGTGCTCGGCGCGCATGTGTTCGCCGACGCCCATGCCCGCGGCTTGGGCGAGGCACCCCACTGGCTCTACACCGTGGTGTTCGATGCCACCGAACTGTGGGGTGCGGCCGCCGACCCGACGCACCGGGTTTCGTTTGATGCCTGGGAGCCCTACCTCGAGGCCGCATGAACACAGCTCCTGCCGATCTCCAGGCTCTGCCGCTGCTGCCGCGCGATGCCGACGGGCCGAGGTTCAAGGCGCCGTGGGAAGCGCACGCCTTCGCCATGACTTTGAAACTGCATGAACGGGGCGTGTTCAGCTGGTCCGAATGGGCCGCTGCGCTGTCGCGCGCGATTGCCGCCGCGCAAGCCGCTGGCGACGCCGATCTGGGGGATACCTACTACCGCCATTGGCTTGACGCGCTGGAGGCACTGGTCACCACCAAGCAGGTCAGCAGTAGCGGCGAATTGCAGCGCTACCAGACGGCCTGGGATCACGCCGCCGATCGCACCCCGCACGGTCAGCCGATCGTGCTTCTGCAGTCCGACTTCGCGGCCTGAGCGCCGCAAGCTTGGCCGCGCGCCCGGTCAGGCGCATACTCTGTCGATCGGTGGCGTAGACCCCGACTCTAGACGGAGGAGACCATGAAGAACAATCTGCAGGCATTGCGGTCCGCGCGCGTCAGGCGTCGCGCCACGCTTGGTTGGGTCTGCGGAGCGTTGGCGGCGCCGTGGATCCTCTCAGGCGAGTCGAAGGCGCAGGCCGCCTGGCCGCTGCGGCCGGTCCGCTACATCAATCCCTATCCCGCCGGTGGCGCCACCGACACCTTGTCGCGCCTGTTCTGCGCCCGCATGAGCGAGCTCTCCGGCCAGCAGTTCGTGGTTGAGAACCGCGGCGGCGGTGGCGGAGACATCGGCGTCGAGGCGGTCGCCAAGTCTGAACCCGATGGCTACACGCTGGGTTTGGGCGGCATCGCCTCGCATGCGATTTCACCCACGCTCAAGGCCGGCAAAATGCCGTTCGACGCTGCGCGCGACTTCACCTTCGTCTGCAATTTCTATACGCTGCCGAATTTTCTGGTCGGTCATCTGGGCCTGGCGGCCAACACGGTGCCGGAGTTGATCGAGCTCTTGCGCCGCAATCCGAAAAAATACTTCTACGCCTCCGCCGGGCTCGGCACCACCCTGCATTTATCGGGTGAGCTGTTCAAGCTGCTGGCGGAGGTGGACATCGGGCACGTTCCCTATCGCGGCGCGGCACCAGGTATGGCCGATCTGCTGGCCGGCCAGGTGCAACTGATCTTCGACAACATTCCGGGCTCGCTGGTGCACTATCGGCCGGGCAAGGTCAAGGGCTATGGCGTCACCAGCGCCGTCCGCAGCCCGGTGGTACCGGAGATTCCTGCGCTTGCCGAATTCCTGCCTGGCTTTGACGTCAGCTCCTGGACCTCGCTGATCGGACCGGCGCGCATACCGGCGCCGGTGGTCGAGCGTATCTCGATGTTCGCGCGGCAGGCGCTCGAAAGTCCGGCGCTCAAACAGGCTTTCCTCGAGCGTGGGGCGACCACCACCTGGAGCAGTTCCGCCGAGGCGACGGCTTATCGCGCCGTCGAGGAAAAGCGCCTGGGCGACATCATCCGCAAGGCTAAAATCACGCTCGATTAAGGCGCATGGGCCGTTGCAGCCGCGACTGCTGCAACGCAAGGCCGGCCCCCGGCAACCCGGTGCCGTCATGTGAATCAACCATCAACCACAGGAACACTGCGATGTCCGACAACCAGCGGATTGGTTTCATAGGGCTCGGCGTGATGGGCGAGCCAATCTGCCGCAATCTCGCGCAAAAAAGCGGAGCCGGTGTAATGGCCTACGACCTGCAGTCAGCGCCGCTTGATCGCCTGCGCGTGCAAGGTGTCAGTGCCGCCGGGTCGGTGCGCGAGGTCGCCGACAACGCCGATGTGATCTTCATCTGCCTGCCCAGCGGCAAGCAGGTCGAAGCCATTTGCGACGGCGCAAGCGGGCTGCTGGCAACGACGCGCAGCGGTCAGGTCGTGGTCGACCTCGGTACCTCGCCGATCAGCCTGGCGCGGCGGCTGGCCGAGGGTTTTGCCACGCGCGGCGTCGGCTTCGCCGATGCGCCGATCGCGCGGACCCGACAGGCCGCGCAGGAAGGCACCTTGAGCGTGATGGTCGGTGGCGATGCCGCGACATTCGAAAGACTCGAGCCCTTGATTCGCTGCTTTGCCTCCGATATCACGCATTGCGGCACCGCCGGCAGCGGCCAGGCGATCAAGATCCTCAACAACATGGTCCTGATGCAGACGGTCAACGCGCTGGCGGAAGCGATGGCAATGGGCCGCCGGGTCGGCATCGCGCCGGAACTGCTGTTGTCGACGCTGGCCAAGGGGTCGGCCGACAGCTTCGCATTGCGCAACCATGGCCTCAAGGCGATGGTGCCCGGTGTGTTTCCCGAGCAGGCGTTCTCGACCGAATACGCGCACAAGGACGCCGGCTACGCCCTGCAATTGGCGTCCGAAACCGGCTTCCATGCACCGGGCGCCGAACTGGTGGCACAGGTGCTGCAGAAGACCATCGATGCCGGCCACGGCCAGTTCTACTGGCCGGTACTGGCGCAAGTCGTGGACCAGCAACAACAAGGGGCCGCGAAATGAACAGCTTGACAATCGAACTGCATGACGGCACGAAGCTCAATGCTGGCGCGCTCCGATTTGCGCGCGGCAACGCCATGCTGCCCTTGCGGGAGGCCGATCTTGAGGCTAAATTCCTCGATTGCACTGCAGGTTTCGAAGACTTCGATGCCGAAGACCTTTACCAACAACTCGCAAGGCTGCGCGAGCGGCGAAGCGTGGGCACGCTTGGCCGCGTCGACGCTATTGCCTGACTGTGCGATCAGCGGCCGGCTTAATGGCGAGCTCGTCCGGGCTGCCAACCTGCCCGACGTTCGCGAACAGTTGCAGGCGCAGGGTTTCGTGATCTACGGCAACTCACCCGACCAATTCATTGAGGCCATTGGCGACGGGCTGACCCGCATGGGCAGGATCACTCGCGAGCCGAACATCACGGTCGAGTACCTAGAACTTTTCGCCGTTGGGCAGATAGCGCCACTGCCCCGGCGCAAGGCCGGCCATCGGCACTCGCCCAATGCGGATGCGCTTCATGCCCAGCACCTTGAGGCCGACGCTGGCGCACATGTGCACGATTTGCCCGGGCCGCTCACCCTTGAGCGCGAAGCGCAGCCGGCGCTCGTTTTGCCAACTCGCCTTGATCGGCGGCAGCGCCTTGCCGTTCCACTCCAGCCCGTGATTGAGGCGCTTTAAGCCATGCTCGGCAATCTCGCCCTCGACTTCGACAATCACCTCGCGTTCGATGCCGCCGGCGTCCTGCGTCAGCTTGCGCGCGATGCGCCCGTCCTGTGTGAATACCACCAGGCCGCTGGCCCTCTTTTCCAGCGGCGCCACCGGCTTCAGATGCATGAAGTGGCTCTTGAGAAAGCGGATGCCTGAGCGGTCGTCGCTCGCCCGCGCAGCACCTTTCAGATATTCCATTGCCGGGTCGCCATCTGACGCATCGGCCGCGGCATCGCCCGCATCTGCCGCCGGCTGGTGCAACAGGATGGTGACGGGCGCTGCCGGCTTGAGCGTCGCATGTGCATCAAGCTCGACTTTCTGCGTGTCGCAGACGCGGCATTCCGCCACTAGCACGACCTGCCCGTCGACCCGCACCCAGCCGGCGCTGATGTAGTGCTCCGCATCGCTGCGCGAACATGGCACCTGCGCTGCGAGGCGTTTGGCGAGACGAATGGAATCGGTCATGAGATCTTCGCCAGTGGCAGGACGCCGGCCAGTTCTCAATCGCTGCTCTTGGGCGTCTGCTTCGACGCTTCGTAGCGCTGCCTGTTTTCCGCGTTCGGCGGGTACAAGCCGGGCAGCGCGCGGCCAGCCTCGACCTCGGCCATGATCCATGCCTCGAGGCGCTCCTGCTCCTGCGCGGCGCCGATCACGTCGTCCAGCAGCGCCGCCGGAATCAGCACCGCACCGTCGGCGTCGGCCACCACGACATCGTTGGGCAGCACCGCCACGCCGCCGCAGGCGATGGTTTCCTGCCAGTTGACGAAGGTGAGGCCGGTCACCGACGCGGGCGCGGCCGTTCCCTGGCACCAGACCGGCAGCCGGGTTGCGAGCACGCCGTCGATATCGCGCACCACGCCATCGCTGATCAGCGCCGCGACGCCGCGCTGATGCATGCGCGCGCACAGGATGTCACCGAAGATTCCGGCGTCGGTCACGCCCATCGCATCGACCACCGCGATGCAGCCGGCCGGCATGGCCTCGATCGCGGAGCGGGTCGAAATCGGTGCCGACCACGATTCGGGCGTGGCAAGGTCCTCGCGGGCCGGCACGAAGCGCAGCGTGAAAGCGCGGCCCACCACGCGTGGCTGGCCGGGACGCAAGGGCCGCGTGCCGCGCAGCCATACGTTGCGCAGTCCCTTCTTGAGCAGCACCGTGGTGAGTGTCGCGGTGGCGATTTTTTCGAGCACGCGCACGGTTGCCGCGTCGAGGGTCTGGACTTCGATGGTCATGCTTGGTCTCCCTTGAAGGCTGTGAACACGAAGCGGGGTGCCTTGAGCGTCGCGGCCCCCGGAAAATCGCAACCTGGTCAGGCGCTGCTCGCAATTGCCCTCGCGCATTCTGTCACGGACCGCCGGAGCAGACCCTGACCCGCGCTTTCGCGTGGCAGCCATCGGCACAGCGGGCGTTCTGGATCGGGTGGTATGCGGCGTTTCCTGCGACCCGGCTGGTGAAAAAAATTGCCGGAAAGCGCGTCGGCCGCCCTAAAACGGCTTGTCGCCGGCGATCGTCACCCGGTCCATCACGCGGCGATATCCGGGATAGTCATTGACCGCGATATGCTGGGTCGAACGGTTGTCCCACAGTGCCAATGAGCCCTGGCGCCAGCGGAAGCGGATCTGGAATTCCGGGCGCTGGCTGTGGCGGTTGAGGAAATCCAGCAGGGGCGCCGATTCCTCCTCGGTCATGCCTTCGAAGCGCACGGCGTAGACCCAATTGACGAACAGGATCTTGCGGCCGCTCTCCGGATGGGTGCGGATGCACGGATGGGCTTGCTCCTTCAACGCTTCTTCGCTGACCTTGATGCGCATGCTCTTCAGGTCATCATCGGCATAGGTGCCCTGCGGGCCGTAGGAGCGCTTCGCGCTGTGCATCACCTTGAGGCCTTCGAGCATGCGCTGCATCGCCGGCGACAGGGCATCGAAGGCCAGCATCTGGTTCGACCAGATGGTGTCGCCGCCGACAGCGGGCGATTCGCGCGCGTACAGGCAGGTGCCCAGCACCGGCTCTGCGGCGAAGGTCAAGTCGGAATGCCAGCGCCCGCCGAAATTCAGGCGCTTTTCCTCCTGCGGTTCGCGCACGATGCGCATCATCTCGGGATGCCCGTCCAGCGGCTTGATGAAAGGCGTCTGCGCCAGCGGGCCGAAATGGCCGGCAAACGTTTTTTGCTGGTCCGGCGTCAGGGTCTGGTCACGCAGGAAGATCACACAGTGCATGGCCAGCGCGCGGCGCAGTTCGTTCACTGTCTCGGCGCCCAGTGTTGCTGCGGCATTGACGCCGGAAATTTCGGCGCCGCCGGCGCCGCACAACAGATTTATGTCGAAGATCTTGAATTCGCTCACTGCATTCTCCGGTGGTCTGCACAGCGTCAGCCGCAAAGCAACATTTCGGCGCCTTTTTCGGCGATCATGATGGTGGCCGCATTGGTGTTGGCCGAGGTCATGGTCGGCATCACCGAAGCATCGATCACGCGCAGCCCCTCGACCCCGCGCACGCGCAATTCGGGGTCGACCACCGCCCCGGCGTCGCTGCCCATGCGGCAGGTGCCGCTGGGATGGAACACGGTGCCGCCACGGGTGCGCGCGAATTCCCACAGGTCCGTATCGCCAGGCAGGGTTTCGGCCTCCCACAGATCGCGAAACGCCGGCTGCCGGTAGATCTCGCGCAGCATTCCCAGACCCGCGACGATCACCTTGCGGTCGTGCTCTTCGGTAAAGTACCCGGTCTCGATACGCGCCTGGTCGAACGGGTCGGTCGAGCGGATCGAGATGCGGCCGCGCGAATCGGGCCGGCACTGGCAGGCCGAGGCGCTGAAGCCCGAGTAGTCGTGCAGCGGATCGCCCGGTTTGTCGACCGACAGCGGCATCACGTTGAACTGGATGTCGGCGCGCGCATCGCGCGCATGTGCGGTGCGCGCGAAACCGCCGACTTGCCCCGCGCTCACCGTCAGCGGGCCACGGTTTTGCAACAGCCACTGCAGGCCCATCTTGGCCAGCCCGATCGGGCTGCGCACCTGGTCGTTGAGCGACATTTTCTTTTTCAACCGCACGATCACCCGCGCCTGGTAGTGGTCCTGCAGGTTGCTGCCGACTTCGGGCGCATCGGCTACCAC
>JANPGJ010000064.1:0-5849 GCA_031423955.1 Burkholderiales bacterium | reverse complement strand
TCTGGATCCGCTATGTGATCCAGATGCTGTTCATCGGCCTGGTACTGGTGCCGCGCCAGGACGGCGCGCCGTTCGCCACCCGCCACCCGCTGCTGCAGGTGGTGCGCGGCCTGTTGCTTTTGCTTTGCAGCATGCTGGCGTTTCTGAGTCTCAAGTATCTGCCAGTCGGCGAATTCACCGCGATCGTGATGATCAGCCCTCTGCTGGTCACCCTGCTGTCGGCGGTGGCGCTCAAGGAACAGGTGTCGGTGCTGCGCTGGCTGCTGGTGTTCGGCGGCTTCGCCGGCGCGCTGATCGTGATCCGCCCCGGCAGCGAGGCATTCGATGTCCGCATGCTGCTGCCGCTGGCGCTGGTGGTGGCCAATGCCCTGTTCCAGGTGGTCACCAGCAAATTGTCCAAAACCGACGCCGCCGGCACCACCCATTTCATCACCGGATTGGCCGGCCTGATCGTCACCACGTTGATGTTGCCCTTCGTCTGGCAATCGCCACCCGACCTGCTGACCTGGGTGATCCTGCTGGCGATCGGCGTGATCGGCACCGTCGGCCACTATTTCCTGATTCTCGGTTACAGCCGCGCGCCGGCTTCGTCACTCACCCCCTACCTGTATTCGCACATCGCATTCGCCACCCTCGGCGGCTGGCTGGTGTTTTCGCATGTGCCGGATCGTTGGGCCTTGCTGGGGATTGTGATCATCACCATTTGCGGCCTGGTCGGGTTGGTCGCAACGGCGCGCGAAAAAGGCGCGACTGCTTGACCCGAAATCCGCAGTCGGCGACCATGCAGTACTTCAATGCAGTTGCGCAAGGAGGACTTCCATGAGCACCATTTCAATTGCGGCGATCCGCGAGCGCCTCAATGCTTCAATCCTCTCGGATTGCCTCGACAGCGTCGGCTGCCGCAACCAGGCGCTGGCCGCGCGGATTCGCCCGCTCGACGAAGCCTGCGTGATGGTCGGGCGCGCGCGCACCGCTGCCTACATGGAAGTGTTTCAGGTCGAGCCGGACAAAAATCCGTATGAGTTGGAGTTGCAATTGGTCGACAGCCTCATGGCCAACGAAATTCCGGTGTTCGCCTGCGCCAATCCGTTGCGCATCGGCCCCTGGGGCGAACTGCTTTCGACTGCCGCCAAGGTGCGCGGTGCCGCCGGTGCCTTGATGGATGGGTGCGTGCGCGACATCCGCGCGATTCGCGCCATGGGCTTCCCGGTGTTTCACGGCGGCATCGCGCCACTGGATTCCAAGGGCCGCGGCCAGATCATGGCGATCGATGTGCCGATCGAATGCGCCGGCGTCAAGGTACGCTCCGGCGACCTGGTGTTCGGCGATGCCGATGGCGTGGTGGTGGTGCCGGCCGAAGTGGAAGCGAGGGTGTTGGCGCTGGCGATCGAAAAGGTCAGCGGCGAGCGCAACACCCTGCGTGACTTGCAAGCAGGGCGGCCAATTACCGAGGTGTTCGCGCGCTACGGCATTCTTTGAGGCGAAAATCGCAGCGTTGGCGCGCTGGCCGGGCGACGGCGTTGGAAGGCGCGCACGCGAGCGCGCCGCCGTAGCGCCAGTGTCACGCGGCGCGGAGGCCCGGCACCTGCAACACCCGGTCATCGGCCACCACGAACACCCGGTCACCCACGGCGGGCGTAATGCTGTGCGCGCCGGTGAAGTCGCCGAAGGCCGGCAGCACGCCAACGTTTTCGCCAAACCAGAAACACGGCAGGCGCACCGCGTCGTTTTTTCCGCTCAGACGATAGGCCGGATGCAGGTGCCCAGCCAGTACATAACTGCCGGGTAATGGCGCCGGCTGGTGGCACAGGGCGAACGGACCATCGAGCAGCGGCTCCTGCAGGAGCTCGATGCCAAGCGAGGCCGGCGGCGCGCCGGCATGGAGGTCGTGATTGCCCTCGATCAACATGAGATCAAGCCCGGCATGGCGTGCGCGCCAGGCATCGAGCGCGGCCAGCGTCTGCGGCGCACGCGCCTCTTTCGAATGCAGGAAGTCGCCCAGGAAAACAACACGGCGCACTGAGTGGCGCGTGAGAAGCGTGTCGAGCGTGGCCAGGTTGGCGAGCGTGGTCGCCTCCGGTACCGGCACGCCGCGCGCGCGGAAGCTGGCGGCTTTGCCGAAGTGGGCGTCGGCGACCAGAAGCGTTTGGCGGCGAGGCCAATAGGCCGTCCGTTCGGGATCGAGAAGCAGCTGCTCTCCGGCGGTTTGGATGTTCATTTGCATGTCTTCCGGGCGCTTGCAGCGGGGCGTGCTCAGCGCAGCAGTCTCCATCCGGGAAGCTGGCCGGCGCGCTTGTCGAAGCTGACTGTTTCTGTCGCACCTTGTGCGTCATTGACCAGGCCGATCAGGATATCGGCCAGGCCTGCGGAAGTGCCGGTCTTGATTGCCAGCGCCTGCCGTACCAGTTGTGGTTGCTCGACGCGCAATTCGCGCGCGGTCAGCAGGCGGTCGACGATCGAATCCAGGCTGCGCTCGTCAAGTCCGTAAACGCTCCCCAGCACCCACACCACTTCGCAGATCGCAATCAGGTTGATGAAACCCGGATTGTCGGCCGACAACTCTTCTTCGATCAGGCGTGTCGCTGTCGGTGATTGTTTCGGATCGTCCTGCGTGAGGTAACGCACGAGGACGTTGGTATCGAGGCCGATCATCGCCGGCTGGCCCGATCGCGCTTTGCCGTCGCTTGCGCGATGGCGCGGTCCATTTCTTCAATCGGTACCGGGCGCGCCCGCTTGGGGACGATGCCTTTGAGATCGCGGATCGAACCGGTAAGCGCGCGCAGTGCCACGGTGCCGTCGGCCTGGTTGAAGAATTCGATGCGGTCGCCGGCGGCTAGATGAAGGCTCTTGCGCAACTCGATCGGCAAGGTGATCTGGCCCTTCGAGGTGACGGTCGCGATAGCCATTGCAAATCCCTTTCCAAAACCATTATTCCTTACATTGTTACATAAGTAAGGCATTGTCCTGGGGAATGCCATGCGCACGCTATCCCGCCGCAGCCTCCAATTCACTGAGCAAGCGCTGCACCCGGTCCGCCAGCTTCTCGGTAGTCACCGCCTCACGCAGGCGCTCGACCATCAGCGGAAACGAGAACGGCGTGAAGCGCTTGGGCTGCGTGAACACCAGGCGCCGCCGGCGCATGTCGGTGAGCGTTGCGCGCAGGCGGCCGATTTCCAGCTCCTGTTCCAGCGCTTCGGTCTCGGCCTGGCCGAGCAGCAGGTTGCCGGCATCGTGCTTGCGGAACACTTCATAAAAGAGGCTCGAGGAAGCCTGCACCTGGCGCGTCGATTTCGGTGCGCCGGGGAAACCCTGGAACACCAGGCCGGCGATTCTTGCGATTTCGCGAAAGCGGCGCTGCGCGAGTTCGGAGGCATTCAGGCTTTCGAGCACATCTTCAAGCAGGCGCTCTTCATCGAACAGCCCGGCCCCGATCAGACCCGGCCAGTCGAATGGGGCGGGCGACAGCAGTTCGAAGCCGTAGTCATTCATCGAAATCGAAAACGTGCCGGGCGCGTCGCGCGCCGCACGCCAGGCCAAGAGCGACGCCAGGCCGATATGCACCATGCGCCCGGCGAACGGATAGACAAACAGGTGCCGGCCTTCGGCGGAGGCGATCGACTCCAGCAGCAAGGTGTCCGGCCCCGGCAGGGCCGACCAGCGCTGCTGCAGTTCGATCAGGGGTTTGATCGCAATCGCCTCCGGGGTGGCGAAACGGCCGGCCTGCATTTCGCCCAGCACGGCCAGCGACGCGCGCCCCAGTTCGCCCGAAAACGACATGCGCGCGCCCGACCATTGCGGCACCACGCCCTTGTTGCGGGTGGCTTTTTTCACATAGGCAGTCATGTCCTGCACCCGGATCAATTCGAGCACGCGGCCGCCGAAGGTAAAGGCATCGCCGCGCTTCAAGCGTGCGATGAACGATTCCTCGATGGTGCCGATCCGCCCGCCGCTCATCCAGGCCACGTTCATCGCCGAATCGCTGACGATGGTGCCGATCGACATGCGGTGACGACGCGCGATCATTTGCGAGGGCACGCGGTATTGCCCGGCGTCGTCCGGCGCGACGCGATGGTAGTCCGGGTAGGCCGAGAGCGCGCCGCCATCGGAGACGAAACCCAGCACCCAGTCGAATTCGGCGCGCGTCAGTTCACGGTAGCTGAAGGCGCTGCGAACTTCGGCGAACAAGTCGTCGGCGACGAAGCCGCCACCAAGCGCGATGGTGACCAGATGCTGCACCAGCACGTCGAGCGGTTTGGCCGGCGCGGCACGCGACTCGACGCGACGCGCATTGCCGGCATCGCGCGCAGCAGTCGCCTCGATCAATTCCATCGCATTGGTCGGCACCAGGGTGATGCGCGAAACACGACCCGGCGCATGGCCGGATCGACCGGCGCGCTGCAACAGGCGCGCAATGCCCTTGGGCGAACCGATTTGCAACACCCGCTCGACCGGCAGAAAATCGACGCCCAGGTCCAGGCTTGAAGTCGACACCACCGCTTTCAGCGTGCCCTGCTTCAACCCGGCCTCGACCCACTCGCGAATCTCGCGATCGAGCGAACCATGGTGCAGGGCGATCAGCCCGGCCCAGTCAGGGCGCGCCGCCAGCAAGGCCTGATACCAGATCTCGGCCTGCGAGCGCACGTTGGTGAACACCAGCGTGGTCGAGTGGCGGTCGATCTCGGCCACCACCTCCGGCAACAGCTTCAAGCCGATATGCCCGCCCCCGGGAAAGCGCTCCATCGTCGCCGGATTCAGCGTGTCAATCACCACTTCCTTTGGCTCCACCCCGCGCACCAGGTGTGCGCCGCCGGCGTCGGCGCCGTGCAGCGCATCGCGCGCGGCCTCCAGGTTGCCAAGCGTCGCCGACAGGCCCCACACCATCAGCCCGGGATGCCACAACTTCAGGCGCGCGATCGCCAGTTGCGTCTGCACGCCGCGCTTGTTGCCGATGAGTTCATGCCATTCGTCGACGATGATCGCGCGCAGGTGGCGAAACTGCTCGCGCGCATCGGCCCGCGCCAGCATCAGGGTCAGGCTCTCGGGCGTGGTGACCAACGCCGCTGGCGGCTTGGCGGCCTGCCGGGTTTTCTCCGCGCTGGCGGTGTCGCCGGTGCGCGCGCCGACACTGCAATCGAGGCCCAGCGCGGCCAGCGGCGCGTTCAGCGCGCGCACCGTATCGGCAGCCAGCGCGCGCATCGGCGTGATCCACAGCAGCGTCAAGGGTTTGGTCGCAACGCCGGGCGTCATGGCGGCATCGAGCGCGCCGAACCACACCGCGTAGGTCTTGCCGGTACCGGTGCTCGCGTGCAACAGCCCGGATTCACCCGCCGCCATCCGCGCCCACACCTCGCGCTGGAAGGCAAACGGCTGCCAGCGGCGCGCGACGAACCATTCCTCCACCGTGACCGGCGCGCCGGCCGGAACCGCCACTTCCACCGGCAGCGGCGCATGAAAATCCAGCGGCGCCTGCTCGGCACGCAAGATGCGCGTGGCGCGAGCCTCCTGCGCACGCTTGCGATCAAGCTGTTTGCCCAGGTGGTCCAGCGCCGCGATTTCCGGCGGCAGGCCATGGCCCTTGCGGGGTCGCATGCCTAGCGCCGCACGGCCTTCCATGGTTCAAGCAATTCAGACATGCCGTCCCACAGAATCTGCACGCCGATGCAAAGGAGCACGAACGCCATCAGGCGCAAGAAAACCGTGGTGCCGTTCTTGCCCAGCGGCCGCCGGATGCGCTCGGCGAAACGCAGGAATACGAACACGGTGGCCGCCAGCAACAGCACACCGACCACCGCGGAGGCCATATTGAGCAGCGCCACCTTCGAACTCTGCAGGCTGGCCCCCAGGGTGAT
>JANPGJ010000063.1:0-36193 GCA_031423955.1 Burkholderiales bacterium | reverse complement strand
AGGCCTTCCTCGGTAAAGCCGGCCGGTACCGAAATCGCCGGGTGCCCGGTGATGGTGATGTAGTAGCAACTCTTCATCCAGTCCAGATAGGTGGGCAACTTCTCGCCGTTGATCTCGGTCACGTATTCCTGATCGACCGGGAACGGCGGCACCTGGTTGACCACCGTCACCAGAAATTCGCGGGATTCGAAATACTTCGACACCCGCTCATAGATGCGCGCCCGTTCGGTATCGGCGCGTGCGATGTCGGCGGCGGACAGCTTGCGCCCGGCCTCGATATTCCAGATCACGGTTTCCTTCAGCTTGTCGCGGTGCCGGTCCAGGTATTCGCCGTTGTTGAGTTCGAACAAATGGCCACGCAAGGCCAGAAACACCTCATGCGCGCCGGAGAAATCCGGCACCTTGTCCTCGAGGTGGCAGCCCAGGCTTTCAAACACCTTGCCCTGCGCGGCGATCACCGCCTCGACCCGCTTGTCGACCGGCACCTGGCCGCCGAACGACGGCGAAAACCCGATGCGCGTCCCCTTGAAGTCGCGTTCAAGACCGGCAGCGAACGAAACTCCCGGTTCCATCAAGGCGATCGGCACCCGATCGTCGGGTCCGGCCTGCACCGACAACAGCAGCGCCGTATCGGCCACCGTGCGTGCCATCGGCCCTTCGACACTCAGGTTGCCCCACAGATGTTTGGTCGGCCAGGTCGGTACCCGCCCCGGCGAAGGCCGCAGGCCGACGACGTTGCAAAAATTGCCCGGGTTACGCAGCGATGCGCCAAGATCACTGCCGTCGGCAAGCGGCACCATGCCGGTGGCCAGCACCACACCCGCGCCGCCTGATGAGCCGCCGCAGGTCTTGGTCAGGTCATATGGATTCCTGGTGGCGCCAAACAGCGTGTTGAAGGTTTGCGAACCGGCGCCGAATTCCGGCGTGTTGGTCTTGCCCACGCAAATCGCGCCGGCATCCCAACTGCGATCGACCACCAGCATGCTGCGGTCAGGCACCTGATCCTTGAAAATCGGCGAACCCATGGTGGTGCGCATTCCCTTGGTCAGGAACAGGTCCTTGTGGGCGATGGGCAGTCCGTGCAGCGGGCCCAGAACCTCGCCGCGGACCTGCCTGGCATCGGCCGCGCGCGCCTTGGCCAGCGCGCCCTCGGCGTCGAGAGTGATGATTGCATTGACTGCCGGATTGACTTTCGCGATCTGTGCCAGGTGCGCCTGCATCACCTCGGTGGCGGAGACCTTCCTGGCGCGGATCAGTTGCGCCAACTCGGTGGCTGGGAGAAAGTGGAGTTCCTGAGTCATGTGCTTCCTGATGATTGTGGCATTGCCGATAGTGGCGGTATGAGCTGTTGCGGCGAATCCGCGCAGGCGCCGACCCTGCCGATTTGCCAAGTTTAGCCTTGATGAGGCACCGTCAAGCGCGGCGCGACCTGCCCGTTACTGCGTGATGGCGAAGCGTGCGAGCGCCGCCAGGTCGGGCTCGCACCCCAGCCCCGGGGTCGCGGGCAATTCGACCCAGCCATCGACCACCGCAAAGCCGCACACTTCCTCGCGCAACGGATTGGGGTTGGCATCGACTTCGACGTAGCCACCCTCGCCCATCGCGGCGCGCAGGTGCATCGAGGCCGCCAGGCCGACGCCGCCCGCCAGCCAGTGCGGGCAAAACACCGCGCCATGCGCGCTTGCATATCGCGCCACCGACCGGCAACCACCCAAGCCCCCCCATTTTCCGATATCAGGCTGTACGTAGCGCAGATAAGCGCCATCAACCGCCTGCCTGAACGCCGCTTCCCCGCGCAGATTTTCACCCGCCGCCAGCGCGATGCCGCAGGTAGCCGCCAGCGTCGCCCAATCCGCAGTGTCCTCGTCGGCCGCCATCGGCTCCTCAATCCACAGCGGTGCCAAGTCGGCCAGGGCGGCGATCCGCGCATTGGCATGCGCAGGTCCCCAAGCCTGGTTGGCATCGATCATGATCGCGGCCGCCGGCGCGAGCGCGGCACGCAGGTCAGCCAGATTGCGTCGATCGACGTCCGGCGCGAAACCAACCTTGAGCTTGAATGCACGATAGCCCTCGGCCTGTTTCGCCAACGCCAGTTCGATCACGTCCTGCGGACCGATGCCGCTGGCATAGACGCGCACCCGTCCGACGCCTGCACCGGTGTCGTCGAGCAGCCGCCACAGCGGCAGGCCGGCACGCCGCGCCGCCATGTCCCATATTGCCTGCTCCAGCCCGCCTGTCACCTGCGCGAACGGGCCGGGTTCGCCGCACTGGATCGCCATGCGCCGCGTGCGCTGGTCGAGGAACGATCGCAACGCAGCCGCATCAGCGAATTCGGATTGTTCGATCAAGGGCGCGAAAATGCTGGAAACCAGGCGCGCCCGATGCTCGGCGCCAACCTGCGGAAAATTGCAAAACACTTCGCCCCATCCCCAGGCGCCATCGGCCGCGGAGAGACGCACAAAAAGTGCCGGGCGATTGGCCATGCTGCCGAAGGCGTTGGTTACCGGCTGCGACACCGGGGCGCGAAACACCCAGGCTTCCACTTTTGTGATCTTCACAACTTGCTCCAGCGAACACTGCATGGCTAAATGGCGAGCCGTGGAGCCTAACTCAAAAATTCAAAGGGGTCGCGATGGCCATCTCGCTGCGCTTGACCGGCTGCCTTGCATTCGCAGTGGCCCTCGGATTCGCCGCGCAACTGCCGGCACAACAACCCTACCCCGCGCGGCCGGTTCGTCTGGTGGTTCCGTTTCCGCCCGGCGGCGCGGTAGACGCCTTTGCACGGATTGTGCAAACCCGCCTGGGCGAGCAGTTGGGCCAACCGATCGTGATCGAGAACCGCGGCGGCGCCGGTGGCATGATCGGCGCCGACCTGGTGGCAAAAGCGGCGCCCGACGGTTACACGCTGTTGGTCGGCAACATCGCTGCGCTTGCCATGAACGTTGGCGTCTACGCAAGCATGCCCTACGATCCTGTGCGCGACTTCACCCCGGTGATGCATACCGTCGATGTCAACTATGCGTTGGTGATTCACCCGGCCGTGCCCGCGAAGACCGTGAGCGAACTGGTGACTTACGCCAAGGCCAGTCCGGGCAAGCTGTCCTACGGCTCGGCCGGCGCCGGCAGCGCGCCGCATCTGGCCACCGAACTGCTCAAGCAGCGCGCCGGTATTGACATTGTTCACGTGCCCTATAAGGGGGGTGGACCGATGGTGGCCGACCTGCTCGGAGGTCAAATCCAGTTGGCCATTGGCGACCAGGCCAACCTGATGCCGCAGGTCAAGGCCGGCAAGCTGCGGGTACTGGCGGTAGGCAGCGCCAGGCGTTCGCCGATCTACCCCGAGGTGCCCACCATCGCCGAGGCGGGATATCCCGGCTATGAAGCGGGTGCCTGGCAGGCCATCGTCGGCCCGTTCGCCATGCCAGGGCCAATCGTCAAGCGGTTGCACGAAGCATTGTTGCGCACTATGGAGGCAACCGACGTTCGCGAGCGCCTGATCGGCGCCGGGCTCGAACCGGTCGCCGGTACGCCCGAAGACCTGACGCGTTACATTCGGGCGGAAATCGCCAAATGGTCAAAAGTCGCCAAAGAGGTCGGTGCGCGCGCCGATTGAAAATCTGCCGCAGTGATATATTTGGCGTTGCGTCCGGAACACGGCGCTGGATTCGCGGTCATAAATAGTGTATCGTGAATGAACTTAAACGGAGGCATAGGATGAAATCAATATTTTCCAGGCATTTTCTGGCTGCAGCCTTGGTCGGCGCAATTGGCTTCGCTGTCGTCGTTCCTGACGCAGATGCCGCCAAGCGCTTGGGTGGCGGCAAATCCGTCGGCAAACAATCAAATAACGTCAGCAAGCAGGCGCCACCGGCGCAGGCCGCACCTGCGACCGCCCCGAACGCGGCGGCCGCCCCTGGGGCCGCGGCTGGTGCCGCCGGTGCCGCCGCACCTGCGCGCAACAAATGGCTGGGCCCCCTGGCCGGCATCGCCGCCGGCTTGGGCATCGCCGCATTGCTGTCCCACATGGGCTTGGGCGGCGCCATGGCTGACCTGCTGATGAACTTCCTGATGATCGGCGCGCTGGTCATGGCGGGTCTGTTCGCTTACCGCATGTGGCGCAATCGCGGCAACCCGCCGCTCGCAACCGCGGACGGTCCGGCAGCAACGGGCGGTCGCATTGAGCCAACCGGATCCGCGGCGACGGAACGCAGCAGCCTCGCGGGCCAAGCCATGGGCGGCGTCGCGCCACCGTTGGCCGGCAGCCCCGCCGCAATGGCCCTTGCAGGCAGCCCGGCGGCGGCGGCGACCCCGAACGACGGTACCTGGACCATCCCGGCCGGCTTCGATGTCGACGACTTCAAGCATATCGCCAAGATGTATTTCGTGCGCATGCAGGCCGCATGGGACGCCGGCGACGAGCAGGACATCCGCAACTTCACCACGCCTGAAATGTTCGGTGTCATCAAGCTCGACCTGATGGGCCGCACCGAAGCCACCCACACCGACGTCGTGACGCTGGATGCACAGGTGCTGGGAGTCGAAGTGCACGGTGAAACGACGATGGCGAGTGTGCGCCTGTCGGGCATGATCCGTGAAACCAAGGATGGTGCTGCCGAAGCGTTCAAGGAAGTCTGGAATCTCGAGAAGCCGACCTCGGCACGCGCCAGCTGGGTGCTGGCAGGGATTCAGCAGGAAACCGAAGCGACCTGATAGACAATCTTCAGTCGCTGTCGCTGCATCAAGGGTCGGCCTGAGGCGAAAGCTTCAGGCCGATTTCTTTTGGGCAATCTGGTTGATGCGCTCGCAAGCTGCCGGCCGTTCGCGATCGAAAATCTCGACATAGGCCGGATTGATCCATTGCGCCACGCCCGCCCGGAACCCGGCCGTATCGAACAAGCGCCCGGCCCAGACGGCCACCCGCGGGCGCGGCTTGATGCGCTCGGCGAATCCGAGATGAAGCAGCCGTTGCAGGTAGGGACTGTAGGCGATATCAGCCAGCGAGTAATCGGCACCGGCAAGCCACGGGCCGCATGCCAGCGCCGCCTCCATATCGGCCAGCAGTTTCTCGAAACGCTGCACGGCTGGCATGAAAGCCGGCGCGTCAAGCCCCAGTTCAATCGCCTGGCGGGTACGCTCGCGGCGCGCCGGATCACTCATGCCCATCAGCCATACGCGCAATTCTTCTGGATCACGCTTGAGGTGCTGGTAGCGAAAGGCAATGCAGGAACTGACCGTGCCGGTGGCCGCATGCACGCCTTCGTCCAGTTGCTTCATCCACAGGCGCATGCGCGCCCGTGCCATCGGATCGGCTGGGCGCAAGGGCGTTTGCGGCCAGCTGTCCTCGATGTATTCGAGAATCACGTTCGACTCGATCACCACATCGCGGCCGTTCACGAGCGTGGGCACCACCTGGTTCGGGTTCAACTTGACATAGTCGGGCTTCTGCGCGTCGCCGGCACGCAGGTTGAGGTGAATACCTGCGTAGGCGATGCCCTTTTCGGCCAGCGCGTTGCGCACCTTGGCGGCGCACACCGACATGTCGTTGTGGTACAGAACGGGTTGGCTCATCGCTTGAGCCTCATGCCACATGACTCATGACTCATGACTCATGACTCATGCTTGCGCTGTCTGTCGCCAGGCGACCGGAAACACCCGGTCGTCGGCAGGATAGGCGCCCGCGACAAGCTGCGGGTCACCGGTAATCGCGAACGTGGCCGGTCGCGGGTCCCAGCGTACGTCCGCCCCCATGTAGCGGGTCGAGATAGCGATCCGGCGTTTGCGTGGCGAAAAATTGCCTTCGGATCCATGCACGGTCAACGGGTGATGCACCAGGCAGTCACCGGCCTGCATTTCCCAGCGCAGAAAGCGTAAGCGTGGGTCGTCTCGGTGCTGCGAGAAGTCCGGGCAGGGTTCCAGGTCGGAGCCGAAATGTGCGTCCTTGTCAGGCACGGCCGCAGCGTAGAACTTGCGCCACGTGTGCGAACCGGCAATGTATTCCAGCTGGCTGTTCTCGGGGCCGACATCGGTCAAGGCTACCCACACCGAGGCCACATCGTTGCCACGCAAGGGCCAGAACGGCAGATCATGGTGCCAGTCGGTACGCTCAACCGTGTTTGGCTCCTTGACAAACACCTGGTCGTAGAACAAACGCACTTCGCTGGCCCCCATCAGGGTAGCGGCGATTTCGGCGCAAGGGGAATGCAGGCACCAGTCGCGGAAATCCGCGTTCCATGGCCATACAAATGTGTTGATCTGGTAGCGCCCGCTCGTCCCACCCAGGGCACGGGTCACTTCGCGCCGCCGTGCCATCGCGTGTTGGGCTTCCATCGTGTATTCGACCGCCCGTCGCATGCGTTCGATCCAATCCCGATCGAACATGTTGCGCAGACAGACCACGCCGTCGCGCTCGTAGGATTGCCGATCTTCAGCCGAGAGCGGATTCTGCGGTGCTTGATTCAAGTCGTGTCTCCGAATGCGCCGCGGGGCGCGCTCTTGGCAATTGACTGGATGCTCGGATCGGAAGCTTGTTTTTCAAAATATTATTGCATGTTGATAATTTCTGGAATATATTTTTGAGAGAACGGCTGCATACAGGGCCGGCTCTCAAATAATCACAATCCGCCGACCTCGGCATGGAGACTCCCAAAATGAAACTGTCGATTCAATTGGCCACGCTTGTCATGTCGCTCGGAATGGCGTCGACTGCACCGGCACAGGTGCAGAAATTCAAGTTCTCGGTGTTCACGCCTGACAAGGAGCAAACCTTCGTCACCACCATGAAGCCATTTGCCGAGGCGGTCAACAAGGAATCCGGCGGCACCTGCGAGATCGACCTCTTTCCGAACGGCGCACTGGGCCGCAGCCCGGTACAGCAGGCGCAAATGGTGCTGGATGGCGTGGCCGATATCGCCTGGGTGATCGCTTCGTACACACCGGGTCGGTTCCAGGAAAACGAGGTCCTGGAATTGCCCGGACTGTTCACCAATCTGGTCGAGGGTACGCAGGTATTCACCCGTCTTGTGACCTCGGGCCAACTCAAGGGATATGACGACTTTTTCCCGATCGGCCTGTTCGCCACAGCGCCCTACAGCATCCACACGCGCTTCCCGGTGACATCCGCCGCCGATCTCAAGGGCAAGAAAATTCGCACTGCCGGCGCCATCGAAGGCGCCGCGATCAAGGCATTGGGGGCGGTGCCGGTGGGCCTGCCGGTCACCGAAATCGCGGAAGCCGTCGGGCGTGGCACCATCGACGGTACCAGTTCGCATCCTTCCCCACTGTTCGATTTCGGCATTGACCGCGTGACCAATAACCACTTCTTCACCCGCCTGGGCATCGTGCCACTGGCAATCCTGATGAACCGCAAGAAATTTGATGGTGCACCCAAGCAATGCCAGGATGCGATCCGCAAATACAGCGGCGCCTGGACCGCGGCACGCTTCAATGAAGGCATTGGCAGCTACAACGACTCGCTCATCAAGAAGTTGCAGGCCGACCCCAAGCGCAAGGTCGTCATGCCCTCGGCTGCCGAGATCGACGCCATGGGCAAGACCATGAAGCCGGTGGTCGATGAATGGCTGGCCAAATCTCCGCGCAACCAGGAACTGTTCAAACTGGTGGAAGCCGAGTTGGTCAAGGTACGGGCCGGCAGGTGAGCGCCGGCATCGGCGCGCTGGAACGCGCCGGCCTTGCGGCGACGCGCTCGCTTTCCGCGCTGGGCCTTCTGGCCTTGCTGCTGCTGGCGGCGATGACCCTGGCCGACGGCCTTGCGCGCTGGCTGCTCAACGCGCCGATCGAGGGGGTGCGCGACGCCGGTTCGCTGGCGATCGCGGTGGCGATCGCCAGCCTCCTGCCGGTGGGCCTGGCCGAGCGCAGCCACATCACCATCCGCATCGCCGAATCGGTGTTCGGCCGCCGCGCCGCGGAACTGCTCGATGCCGCCGCGGCGGTCTTGGTGGCAGTGGTGATGTGCGTGATGTGCTGGCAGTTTTTTGTCTATGCCGGCAAGGTGGCGCAGGCCCACGAAACCACCTGGATTCTCAAATGGCCACGCGCACCCTTCTGGTACGCGGTGTCCTCTATCCTGGCGATTGGCGCCGCTGTACAGATCGTGCTGGCATTGGCGGACATCGAACGTGTGTTCAGCCGGGCGGATACGCGTTGACGCCGCTGGCCATCGGGGCGCTGGGCCTGGGAGCGTTGTGTGCCCTGATTTTTCTGCAGGTGCCGATCGCCTTCGCGATGATTGTCGTGGGCGTGTTCGGCTTCGCGCTGCAAACCGGATGGACACCGGCCCTGACGATCCTGGCAAGCGACCCCACCACCCTGCTGTCGAATGTCGATCTTGCCACTGTTCCGCTGTTCCTGGTGATGGGTACCTTCGCGACTGCCGCAGGCTTTTCAGCCGACATCTACAACGCCGCGGCGGCCTTTCTCGGGCATCGGCGCGGTGGCTTGGGCTATGCGACCATCGGTGGTTGCGCGGTGTTTGGGGCGGTATGCGGTTCGTCGACCGCAACGGCGGCGACTTTCACCAAGGCCGCCCTGCCTGAAATGCTCACGCGCGGCTACGCCCCTTCCTTTGCCACCGGCACGATTGCCGCTGGCGGCACCCTCAAGTCACTGATCCCGCCGTCGATCGTGATGATCCTTTATTGCATCGTCGCGCAGACCTTCATCTTCGACCTGTTCGTAGCAGCGCTGGTACCCGCGTTGCTGGCGATCGCCTTCAACATGCTTGCAGTGGCGGTGGCGGTGCATCTGGACCCGGCCTTGGCGCCGCTCGGTGCCGCGGTCGCCTGGCCCGAGCGAATCGTCGCTTTGAAACGCGCCGCGCCGGTGATGGTCTTGATGGCGACGGTGTTCATCGGCCTCTACAGCGGCGTATTCACGGTCAACGAAGCGGCCTCGGTCGCCGCCGTGCTGTCTTTGATCTTCGCCTTCGCGCGCGGTCGGCTCAACCGCACCGTGCTGTGGAGTGGACTCAAGGACACCGCTTCTTCCACCGCGATGATCTACATGATCCTGATCGGTGCGTCGGTCTTTACCTACTTCATCACCGCCGCCCGCGTGCCCGATGCATTGATCAAGCTGATCGGCTCGATGCAGGTACCGCCGCTCGCGGTGATTTTCACCATGCTGGTGGCCTACCTGTTGCTGGGGGCGATCTTCGACGAGATCGCCGCCATGCTGATCACCCTGCCCTTCGCGTTGCCGGTGGTGACCAACCTGGGCTACGACCCGATCTGGTGGGGCATCATCAACGTGATCGTGATCGAACTGGGCATGATCATTCCGCCGGTGGGCATCATCGTCTTTATCCTGCACGGCCTGGCACCGGACATTCCGATGCGTACCATCTATCGCGGCGTGACGCCCTTCATCATCGCCGACCTGCTGCTGCTGGCACTTTTGGCGGTGTTTCCCGTCATCGTGCTGTGGTTGCCGGCGGTGCTCAAGTAGCCGCGCCAAGCATGCATCTTCCATTGATCCGAGCTTGAACCAGTGGGAAGGAGAACAACATGGATTTTGTACGTAACGGATGGTATGTGGCCTGCTGGGAAAGCGATTTGGCGGATCGACCGCTCGAACGCATGATCGTAGGCGAGCCGGTCGCGGTTTTCCGCGCGGGGAATGACAGGATCGGCGCGCTGCGCGACCGCTGTCCGCATCGCGGCGTGCCGCTCTCCATGGGACGCGTGATCGATGGCAAGCTGCAGTGCGCCTACCACGGACTGCGCTTCGATTGTTCCGGAGCCTGTGTGCACAACCCGCACACCGACGGCGGCCGTCCCGAGCGCCTCGCGGCAGCCGCGTTTCCGGCGCATGCCGCGCACGGCATTGTGTGGGTCTGGATGGGTGACACCGACAAGGCCGACATCGCCGCGATCCCCGACTACTCCTGGTTCGCGCCCGACAATCCGGCTTATGCAGTGGTCCGTGGCAGCATGCTGGTCAAGGCTGATTACCGCCTGGTGATGGACAACCTGCTCGACCTGAGCCACGCCGAGTACCTGCACGCCAATACGGTGGGAACCGCAGGCTCTGCAGGCTCGGTGAAGTCGAGCGTGGTGATCGACGACGACCGTGTCACGGTGTTGCGCAAGGTGATGAACCTGGTGCCGTCGCCGGTCTGGCGCAATGTCTGGAAACATTCCGAGCGCATCGACCAGGAATCCAACATGACCTGGCGCGCGCCATGCAACCTGCTGCTCGACCTGGCCGCGATGGTGCCGGACCGGCCGCGCCAGCACGGCGGCCATCTGCCGAGCGCGCACCTGCTGACCCCGGAGTCCGCCGACAGCACGCGGTATCACTTCGCCTTCGCGCGCGACTTCCTGATTGACGATCAGGACTACTCGGACCGCCTGATCGCCTTCGGCACCAGGGCCTTCGACGAAGAGGATCGCCCCGTGATCGAAGCCGCGCACCAGCGCATCAAGGCCGCGGGCGACACGTTCAAATTCAACGGTTTCACCGTCGGCGACGGCGGCTCGGCACGCGCGCGCCGCATGCTTGACGACAAGATCGCCGCCGAGCGCGGCGCTACCGCGCCATCCTGAAGCGAGGTAAACGAATGCCATACGACCTGTCTTTCCGGCGCGAAAAAATCGACGCCGCCGGCAACCCGGTGTGCAACCTGCACCACCACGCCTTCGCCTGCCGCGACGCCGAGGAGACGCGCCAATTCTATGAAGACGTGCTGGGCATGCCGATGGTGGCGGCGATCCAGGAGTCAACCCATCCGCGCAGCGGCGCGCAGTCGGCTTACCTGCACATGTTCTTCGAGATGGCGGACGGCACCTGCCTGGCTTTCTTCGACTATCCGGAATACTTCGCAAGCCTGGATGCGAACCAGCTCGAGCCGCGCGACAGCCTGGTCCACCACATCGCACTCGAAGTGCAGGGTTACGAGAAGATCGAACTGTTCAAGCAACGTTTGGCAGCGCATGGCGTCGCCTTGCGCGAGATCGATCATGGCTACTGCCGCTCGTTGTACTTCGTCGACCCCAACGGCCTCAAGCTGGAACTCACCACCAACGTCGCCCGCTCGCCTGCCGACTTCGCCGCCTTCCGCCGCGACGCCCACGCCACGCTGGCGCAATGGCAACAGTTCAAAGCCGGTAGCGTCGCCTCCATCGCCAGTACCAACGTGTCCAGAGCCGGCCATGCCGCTCCCGGCCATTCCTGACATCGCCCTTGCCTCCAAAGGATTCATCGTGAGCAATTTCACCCAATCCGGACCATCCTTCAGCCATGTCGGCTTCTATGTGCGCGACCTCGCGAAAATGGAAGACTTTTACAAGCGCGTGCTGGGCTTCATCGTCACCGATCGCGGCCATCTCGAGACGCCGCACGGGCCGGTCGACCTGGTGTTCCTGTCGCGCGACCCGGAAGAACACCACCAGATCGTGCTTGCCAACGGGCGGCCGGACGATATCGATTACGTGATCGTCAACCAGGTTTCATTCCGCGTCCCGGGGCTTGGCTATCTGCGCGCGCTGTATCCGAAGCTCAAGGCCGAGGCCGCGGTGAGCGAAATCCAGCCGGCCACCCACGGCAACGCGATATCGATTTATTTCCGCGATCCCGAAGGCATCCGCATCGAGTGTTTTTTCGACACGCCCTGTACTGCGAGCAGCCGCTGCGAATTGCCGTCGACATGGAGGCAAGCGAGGCTGAGATCATGGCGCATTCCGAGGGCATCGCTCGCGCGGCGAAGAAATTCCAGTCGCGCGGGGAATGGGTGGCCGAGATGAAGCGGCGCATGGAGGCCGGCATTCATGCCTGATGCGTTCGACGTCGCCATCGTAGGCCTTGGACCCGCTGGTGCATCGCTGGCGAACCTGCTGGGTCAGGCCGGGCTTTCAGTGGTGGTGTTCGAACGCGAAGCGGCAATCTATCCGTTGCCGCGTGCCATACATTTCGACGGCGAGGTGATGCGCATTTTTCATGGCATGGGCTTGAAGAGCGAGATCGAAGCAGCCACCCGACCTGGTTTCAAGAACATGCATTTCGTCAATGCGCAAAACCAGGTGCTGTTGGTGCGCGGCGGCAGTACGGCAGTCGGCCCGCACGGCTGCGCCAACAACCACTATTTTCATCAGCCGCAACTCGAAGCGGTGCTGCGTGACGGCCTGGCGCGCTTTGCGCAGGTGCGCTTGCTGCTGCGTCACGAGGTATTCGCGATCGCCGAAGACGCCGAAGGCGCGTGGCTGTCGGTGGAAAACATGAACACCGGCAGCTTGGCCAAGTTGCGGGCGAAGTACGTCATCGGCTGCGACGGCGCGCGCTCGCTGGTGCGCCGACTGATGGGCAGCACCATGGAGGATCTCGGCCTGCACCAACCCTGGCTGGTGTTCGACGCCATTCTCAAGCGTGATGTCGACCTGCCCGACCACACCGTACAGCATTGCGACCCGGCGCGCCCGATGACCTACTGCAACGTGATCGGCCAGCGGCGCCGCTGGGAGATCATGCTGATGCCGGGTGACGATGCGCAGGCCATCGCGCGCCCCGAAAACGTGTGGAAAATGCTCGAACGCTGGATCACGCCGGCCGATGCCGAACTCGAGCGGGCGGTGGTCTACACCTTTCATTCGGTGATCGCCCGCGGCTGGCGCCGCGGGCGCCTGATGATCGCCGGCGACAGCGCGCACCAGACCCCGCCGTTTCTGGGCCAGGGCATGTGCGCCGGCATTCGCGATGCCGCCAACCTCGCCTGGAAGCTCGTAATGGTGCTGCACGGGGGCGCGCATGAGTCGCTGCTCGACACCTACGAAACCGAACGCGAACCGCACGTGCGCGCCTTCATCGCACTGGCGGTCAAACTGGGCGACGTGATCCAGACCACCGATCCGCAACTGGCAGCCGAACGCGACAGCAAGTTCCAGGCTGGATCCCCCGAAATCTTCCAGTTCCCAGCCCCGGGCCTGGGGCCTGGCGTGCGTGCCGACGGCGGCGCGCCCGTCGGCCAGCCGTTTCCGCAGCCACGCCTGGCCGATGGCCGCATGCTCGATGAAGCCACCGGCCAGCGATTCGTGGTGATCGCCACGCGTGAGCTGCTCGCTGCATGCGACGCCACCACCCGCGCCCGCTGGCAGCGGGCCAACGCAATGCTGATCGATGACGCGCACCCGGCGATTGCCGCGTGGCTGACGCAGCACGACACGCAAGCCGCCTTGTTGCGGCCCGACCACTATATCGTCGGCACTGCCGGCAACGTGACCGAACTGGCACGCTTGGTCGAACACCTGCCGCTGGCCACTTGTGCAAGCGCCCGCCACGCTCCATGACCAGTCTCGCACGCATGCTGGCCATCCTCGATCTGTTCGACGAGGGTGCGTCGATATGGACGGCCGAAGGAATCGCCGAACGCCTGGGCTATTCGCTGCCGACCGGCTACCGTTATGTACGCCAATTGGGCGAGGCCGGATTATTGCGGCGCGATGCCGGCGGTACCTACATGCTGGGGCCGCGGGTCATCGAACTCGACCACCGCATCCGCGTTGGCGATCCGCTGATCGGCGCCGGTCAGCGAGTAATGCGCGCACTTGCCGACCGCACCGGTTTCGACGTGGTACTGGGCACCATCTATGGTGAACGCATCATCACCATTCACCAGGAACACGGCGGCGACAACATCAGCCCAAGCTACGGGCGCGGACGACGCATGCCGTTGTTTCGCGGCATGCTTTCAAAAGCGGTACTGGCGGCGTTGCCGCGGGGGCGCTTGCGCCGGCTATACCAAAACAATCAGGATGAGGCGCACGCGACGCCATTCGCACTCGACTTCGAGTCGCTGTTGGCGCAAGTCAAGGCGATTCGCCGTGCCGGTCATTGCGTGACGCGTGGCGAACTGGACCCCGAGCTTTGCGGCATCGCCGTGCCGCTTTCATTTCCGGCCCATCGGCTGACGGCCGCGCTCGGCTTCATCGTCAGCCGGCGCCGCTTCGCGAGCGCCGACCAAAGTCACATGGCCGGCTTGCTGAGTGGCGCGGGAGACGCCATCATCGCCGCGCTGCCCACGACCGAGCCAGCCAGACCCAGGGTGCCGACAGCCGGACATGCGACAGTCAACAAGGGCTAAGGTCAGCAAACAACGTCGCCAGCGGCGCACGACCGTAGGTGCAAACGCGCCCAAACTGCCGGTAACCGGCGTCTGCGCGTCACACCGACTTGCCGCTGGTCATGTTCGTGCCATACTTTCCCACCGCCCGGATCGAATGAGGAGAACGCACGTGAAAGACTGGCGAGCACGGCTTGGATTCATGATCCCGCCGCAAAACCCGACTGTCGAGCGGGAAATACCGCAACTCCTGCCTCCCGGTGTGTCTGCACATTATCAACGCATGGTGTCCCGCGGCGCCGTTGGCACGCTGGACAACCTCCAGGCCCGTGCAGCGAGCCATCTCGCGCATATGGACGACACCGTGGGGCTGATCGCGGCCGTCGAACCGGACGTGATCGTGCTCGCGCACACCGCGACCAGCTATGCGCTGGGCCAAGACGGCGAAGCGAAGCTGACCAGGCACCTTGAGGAAATGACCGGTATCCCGTTCACTTCGGCGCTGGCGAGCGCGGTGGCGGCCTTCGCGGTGCTGGGAGTGCGCCGGGTCGCGGTCGGCACCGCCTATGACATGGCCCTGACCTTGCGCGGCAAGGAAGTGCTCGAGGAATACGGGATCGAGGTCGTCGCCGCCGAATGTCTGCCTGATGTCAGCAGCATCTTCGACCAGTCGCAAGCGCGGGTCTACGGCCTGGCGCGCGGCATCGATCGGCCGCAGGCCGACGCCGTGTTCCTCAGCGGTGTCGGCTTGCCGACCATTTCGGTGCTGGGCGCACTTGAAGCCGATCTTGGCAAACCTGTGCTCTCCAGCGTCGGCGCGATGACCTGGAACGCACTGCGTCTGGCCGGCATCGGTTCGCCGGTGCCCGGCTATGGCAGGCTGCTGGAAGATATCGAGTATCGGCCGCCGGCGGCAAGCCGGCGGCGCGTGTAGGTCGGCATCACTCGAAGACGGAACGCGGCAGCGGCCGCCTGCGGCCGCGTTATTGGGCCTTGATGTTGGCCGCCTGAATGACGCTGCCCCAACGCGGCAACTCCGCTTCAAGGAATTTCTGGAATTCCGGTGGCGACATCGCCGGGTGGGCGTCGACACCCAGCTTTTGCAGCATGCCGCGCGTCGCTGGCGCCCTCTGTACCGTGGCGATGTCGGCGGCAAGCCGCTGCACGATCGGCGCCGGCAGACCCGCCGGCGCCACCAGACCGAACCAGTTGGCGAAGTTCATCGCCTCGAAGCCTTCTTCTTTCAATGTCGGCACGTCCGGCAGGTCGAAAAAGCGCGCATGGGTGGTGACCGCGAATACCTTGATCTTGCCCGCCTTGCGCAACGGCACCGCACTGCCCGCCGGCAGCATCTGCAGGTCGGTCTGCCCCCCGAGCAGGGAAGTGATCGCCGGCGCCTGCCCTTGAAAGGGTACGTGCAGCACTTTGAGCCCGGCCAGGCCGACCAGCGTTTCCATCGCAATTTGCGAGGTGCTGCCCAGTCCCGCCGACGAGTAGGTCAGTTTGCCCGGCTGTTCCCTGATCCGGGCGAACAGCTCGCCGGTGCCGCCGGCCGCGATGTCGATGCGCGCGATCAGGGAAAACGGGTTGATCGCAAACGGCGCGATCGCCACGAAGTCCTTCAAGGGATCGTAAGCGAGCTTGACGCGCATATTGGGCGCGATCGCATGGGTCTCGGCGCTCGCCAGCAGCAGCGTGTAGCCATCGGCCGGCGCGCGCGCCACCGCTTCGGCGCCGATGGTGCCGGCGGCGCCCGCCCGGTTCTCCACCAGCACCGTGGCGCCCATCGTTTCGCCAAGACGTTGCGCCATCGCCCGCCCGGCGAGATCGGTGATGCCACCGGCGGGCCACGGCACTACCAGCCTGATCGGACGTTCCGGGTAGGCCTGTGCCCCGACCGTGGTGGATACGAGCAACGCGGCGGTCGCCACACATCGTGCAAATTGCATCAAGTTCGCGCTTGCCTTGCCACTGGTCATGTCGACTTCCTCCCTCTATCCGGGTCTTGCCTGTTACGTAAGGCACGCACCGTGGGGCTGCGCGCACGGCCTTCGCGACGCCCCCGGCAGCGCCGGAAAAAATTGTCCACCTGCCTGCACGAATCACGGCATCCGGATAGCCCGGCACGCAGACTCACACCACCAGCCCGGCGGCACTGCCTTCCGCCGTCGCCGAAAGCACGTCGCGCGCGCAGCGGCTGTCGCCGACTCGATGGACCTCAATTCCGGCGGCAATCAGCGGTGCGCACAGCGCGTCGTCCGGCGCGCGCGGCGTCGACCATGCGAGGAAGGCCACATCGTCGATTTGAGCCACTTCGCCGTTGTACACATTCACGCAGGCCAGTCGCCCGTCTTCGAACCCTGCGTCGATGCGCGGCTCCGACACCACAATGGTGCGGATGCGCAGCGTATTGACGCGCCGCAGGATACCTTGACGCGTCACCAGCGAGGTCATGGTAGCGATGGTGTCGCGCGGCGTGACGATGACAACCCGCTCGAATCGGGCATGCAGCAGTTCCGCCGCGGCGTAAGTCCCTTCGGTGTGGTCCATGTCGTAAATGACCGCAGTCCCTGGCTGGCGCGCCTTGAAGCGCATCAGGTCGGCGATCGCCGCGCGCAGGTCCGGCACAGTGCCCGCCGCACGCAGTTCGGATGTCAGCCATTCCGGCGGCAGCATGCGCGACCCGGTCGCGATTACCGCCGCGTCGGGCTTGAGCGCCAGTACTGTGGCGGCCGACGCGGTCGCGCCCAGTTCGAACACCACTCCCGCGCGCAGCGCCGCGGCATACTGATAGTCGTAGATGCTGCTGAGCGACTCGCCGCCCGGAAGTTGCGCATGCAGGCGGGTCTTGCCGCCAACCGTCGCCGAAGCACCCAGCACTGTGACGCGATGACCGCGCGAAGCAGCCACCCACGCCGCTTCCACGCCGGCGATTCCGGCGCCAACCACCACCACACGCCTTGAACGCGCCACCCGCGCAGGTCGCCAATCGGCTTCGTCGGATTCACCCAGACGCGGGTTGTTGTCGCACGCAAGCCTCTGGCGCAAGCCGGTGACGCGCTCCCAGCAGGTATTGCACGAGACGCAATAGCGGATGTCATGGGCGCGGCCGGCACGTGCCTTGTTGAACCAGGCCGGGTCCGCGATCAGCGGCCGTCCGAGCCCGACCAGTTCGGCGTCACCGCACGCCAGCAAGCCTTCGGCCTCGGCCGGGTCGGTGATGCGACCCAGTGCCATCACCGGCACGCCGTTGGCGCAACGACGCAGTTCGCGCATCAGCGGCACATAGGGCATGCGCGGCGAGTGACCGTCGGGCACATGCTGCTCCAGCGAGTTGGCATGGCTGCCGTGTGCGAAGCAGAGGTAGTCGACATTGCCGATCGCGGTCAGATGGGCGGTGATCGCCGCCGCCTCCTGCTGCCCGACGCTGCCCGCGACCCCGTCGTCGCCCGGCAGCTTCAGGCCGATGATGAAACCATCGCCGCAGGCCGCGCGAATCGCCGCCACCAGTTCAGCAACGATGCGCGCGCGCCCTGCGAGATCGCCGCCGTAGCGATCGACTCGTCGATTCGAACGCGGCGACAGGAACTGATTGAACAAATGACCATGACCGGCCGAAATCTCCACCCCGCTGAAGCCGCAGCGCTTGAGTCGCGCCGACGACCCGGACATTTCATCGATCATGCGGCCGATCTCGGCCAATCCGAGTTGGCGCGGCACGCTCCAGCTCAAGTCGTCGGGCAGAACCGAAGCACTGGTCGCATCGGTAGCGCGCCCGGCAATATTGCGGCCGCGGCCGCGATCCACGATCTGACCAAGCAACCGGCAATCCTGCGACTCGACCGCCGCCGCCCAGCGTGCCAGACCGTCGATGTTGTCGTCGTTCCAGGCGCGTACCCGGCCGGGTACGTCAAAGCCGTGCCACATGCCGAGCGGCTCGGCCACGATCATCGCCGCACCGCCCGCGGCGCGGCTGGCGTGATAGTTCACCAGTCTTGCGGTGACCTGTGCACCTTCGGGCAACTGGGTGGAGATCGAAGCATGCACCACACGATTGCGCAAACGCTTCCCCGCCAGGAAGATCGGCGCCGACATGGCCGGGTAGGCGGTGATGTCCACGGCAGCGGGTTCTGCGGGCGCGGCAGGTCGCGGCAGCGTTTCAGCCGGCCGTGCGCCGATCGCCCGTTACCACGACGCCGCCGGCCTGCGCGTTGGTTTCAGCCCTTCTTGCGTGCCAACTGACCGAGGGTATAGGAGTCGAGGTAATGGTCGGCCACGCGGTACCAGGTCGACTGCTCGTCGCGAAACTTCGACCATGACGCGTAAAACTTGCCAAAGTCGGCATTCTTCTTCGAATACTCGTCGATCAACTCGTTGGTCGCCTTGTAGGCCGCTTCCATCACGTCTTTCGGGAACCAGCGCAACTGCGCCCCGGCGCCCACCAGGCGCTTCAACGCATTCGGATTTTTCGAATCGTAGTTGGCCAGCATGCGCACGTATTGCTCGGTGGCCGCGGTCTCGAAAGCCGCCTGGAACGACTTTGGGAGCGCCTCCCAGGCCTTCAAGCCGACCAGGGCGGTCATCTGCGCACTGCCCTCCCACCAACCGGGCGAATAGTAGTACTTGGTGACCTTCGAGAGGCCCAGCTTTTCGTCGTCATAGGGTCCCACGAACTCGGCGGCGTCGATGGTGCCGCGCTCGAGCGCGGGGTAAATATCACCGGCGGCGAGTTGCTGTGGCACCACGCCCAATTTGGCCAGCGCCAGGCCGCCAAAGCCGCCGATGCGCATTTTCAAACCCTTGAGATCGGCGAGGCTCTTGATCTCCTTGCGGAACCAGCCACCCATCTGCACACCGAAATTGCCGCACGGCATCGCCATGCAGTTGTGCTTCGCATACTGCTCGCGCACCATCTGCAGGCCACCGCCGTAATACATCCAGGCTGCGTTCTGGCGCGGATTGAGGCCGAAGGCGATGCCGGCATCGAAGATCAGCGCCGGGTCCTTGCCGAAATAAAACGACGAGAACGCCTGGCCCGCCTCGATAGTGCCGTTCGAGACCGCGTCCATCACCTGCAGCCCGGGCACGATTTCACCGGGACCGAACAGCTTGATCTCGAACCGGCCGTCGGTGAGTTCGGCGATCCGCCGGCACATTTCGTCGGTCGATCCGTAGCAGGTGTCGAGCGTCTTGGGAAAGCTAGCGGCCATGCGCCACTTCACCGCAGGCGCTTGCGCATGAACGGCCGGCGCCGCTAGGGTGGCGCCGGCGCCGAGTGCCGCGCCGCTCAGAAATTTTCTGCGTTGCATATTGTGTCTCCTGGTTATTGTTGGATCGATGAACCGGCACCGCCCGCCCGGCCGCGGAACGGCCGGGGAGATTGAACAGCGTTGAACCGCGACAGGTATCGTGGCGCGGCGGGGCTTTGTATCAGGCACGCGCCAGGCGGCGTTCGTCCTCGGCGTCCAGCACCGGGCCGTCGAGAGTGACCGGCGCCGATTCCAGACGAAAACGCGCGATAACAGGCTTGAGTTCTTCGCGCACATGGCGATCGTCGTAGCCATTGAACAAGGTGCCCAGTAGGCTGCGCTTGACGTCGCTGCTGCCAAGGAACCAGTCGGCGATCGGGAATGTCAGGTTCATGTTGTACTTCATCATGATGCCCTGGTTGTGGTGCGCGGTGTGGTGCCGGCGAATCGTGTTGATGAACGGCATGTTGCGCACAAACCAGTTTTCATGCACATGGCAGCAATAGTGAAATGTCTCGTAGATCAGGTACTGCCCGACCATGGTGATGAACAGGATGTAACCGGCGTTCGCATTGATCAGCAGGGACGCGATGTAGCCGAACAGTAGGCCCGAGGTGGCGAACACCGCGAGCACACGCCAGGGGAAGAACACGATCCGGAATTCACGCACCGTGTCGATGGTTGCGTCGTTGTCGGTGAAGTACTGGTGGTGCTGGCGCGTATGGCGGTCGTAGATCGCGCGCAGCGCGAACACATCGACCAGACGATGCATCACGAAACGATGCATCGCCCATTCGACAAAATTGCCGGCCAGAAACACCGGGATCACCACCAGCCATTCCCAGGTCGCGTTCGACAGGCGACCCAGCGACCACCAGGTGGCGGAAAGGCCGGCGCCGTACATCACCGCGATGTGCAGCAGCCCGCTGTAATAGGGGCTGATCGCCGCCTTGTATTGCTCGCGAAACTTGCGCTGGCGTTCGGTCATCATGCTTGGGGTACCTCCAGTATGGGAATGTCGCCGCGTTGCCGGGATGCGGTGTTGCGGCCAGACCGCGACCGGTGGTTGGTGCATGCTCGCCGATCCGCATCCCGAACACGCAAATCCGCCACCTTCGTGACGCGCAACTTCATGATGTGCAACTGATATATCATTACAATATCAACGGCGCATTTTGTCAAGCATCCTTTTCGACCAGACTCAAATTGTCCAATACCACTGACGCCGAGCAATCACTCGCCAAGCGCGCGTATGACGATCTTGAAGAACTGATTGTCACCCTGCAACTGGCGCCCGGTGTTGCTGTCAGCGAGGCCGCGCTGTCGCAACAACTGGGTATCGGTCGTACGCCGATTCGCGAAGCGCTGCAGCGTCTCGCGCGCGAGCGCCTGGTGCGCATCCTGCCGCGCCGCGGCATCATCGTGTCCGAGATCGACATCAAGGCGCAATTGCGCCTGCTTGAATTGCGGCGCGAGGTCGAACGCCTGATCGCGCGCTGCGCCGCCAAGCGCGCCACGGCTGAGGAAAAGCAGCAGTTTGCCGAGGTCGCGGCCACATTTACCCAAAGCGCGGCGGCCAACGATGCGGTCGGCTTCATGCGCTGCGACCGAGTGTTCAACCAATTGTGTGTTCAGGCCGCACACAACGAATTCATCAATGCCACCATGGGCATGATGACATCATTGTCGCGACGCTTCTGGTTCCTGCACTACCGGCAGGCCGCCGACCTGCCGCTGACCGCCCGCCTGCATGCCGCCTGCGCGCAGGCAATTGCCGACGGCGACGAGGCCGCGGCCGCGGCCGCCAGCGATAACTTGCTGGACACCATCGAGAGATTCACCCGCGCGACGGTCAGTGCGGATTTTTAAGAGCAAGTGCAGCAATTGAGATAAATGCTACTTATTCTCATTGACTTTGTTCATGCGAATGATAATAATTCGCATATCGTAGATTTCCATCGGAGCCGCAAATGAAATTCCGCACCCTTCCACTTGTCGTTCTTGGCCTCGCTGCATGCGCCGGCGCGAGCGTCGTCGCGGCCCAGGAAAAGGTCTTGAATCTGTATTCGGCGCGCCACTATTCCACCGATGAAGCGCTGTACTCGAATTTCACCAAGGCGACCGGCATCCGCATCAATCGCATCGATGCCGGCGATGAGCAACTGCTGGAGCGCCTCAAGACCGAAGGTGCCAACAGCCCTGCCGACGTGCTGCTTCTGGTTGACGCCGCACGTTTGTGGAACGCCCAGCAAATGGGGCTGTATGCGCCGGTGAAGTCGGCGTTGCTGGAATCGCGGATTCCGCCGGAACTGCGCGATCGCGACGGCAACTGGTTCGGCTTTTCCACGCGCGCGAGGGTGATCGTCTATAACAAAGTAGCGATCAAGCGGGAAGACGTCGGCAGCTACGAAGCGCTCGCCGATCCGAAACTCAAGGGCAAGGTGTGCACTCGTTCGGGATCGCATCCCTACATGCTTTCGCTGGTGGCTGCGGTAGCCGAACACGACGGCGAGGCGAAAGCCGAAGCCTGGGCCAAAGGCGTGGTGGCCAATCTGGCACGCAAGCCTGCCGGTGGCGACACCGACCAGATCAAGGCAGTGGGCAGCGGCGAATGTGCCGTTGCGTTGACCAACACCTATTACTGGGTGCGCCTGCTCAAGTCGACCAAGCCCGATGAGCAGGAACTCGTCAGGAAGGTCGGCTTCGTGTGGCCCAACCAGGCAAGCTATGGCACGCATGTCAACATCGCCGGCGGCGCCATGCTGAAGAACGCGCCGAACAAGGAATCCGCGGTCAAGTTCCTCGAGTATCTGGCGGGTGATCAGGCGCAAGCCTATTTCGCCGACGGCAACAACGAGTGGCCGGTGGTGAAGTCCGCGACGATCAGGAATGCGGAACTCGATTCGCTCGGGAAGTTCAAGAGCGATACGATCGGCCCGGCGGTGTTCGGCAAGAACACCCCGCTGGCGCAGCGCATTGTCGACCGCGCGGGCTGGCGCTGATGGTGTCATGCAGCCCTTCCAGCGACACGTAGTGTGTACCGGGCGCGTCCCGGCCATGCAACCGGATTGCGGGGATGCAGCCATCCGGCGCTTGAGCGGCGAGGAAATTTTTGGCGGTGCGCGCAAAGTCATGATCGAGCACAACCAGCGTATCTATACCTTACGCATCACCGCGCAGGGCAAATTGATCCTCACTGCCTGATGTCCACAACCCCGATCGAAACCATCGAACGTGTACCGATCGGCACGCGTCGCGTGATCACCCGGGTCATCGCTCCAAAGGGCGCGCCCGGGTGGGCGCAGCGCCTGGAGGAAGTCGGCTTCATACCGGGTGAACGCATCGTCGTGATGGCAAGGGGCGCCGCTGGTGGCGACCCAATGGTGGTTCGGGTGGGGCTTTCCACTTTTGCTTTGCGGCGCGCGGAGGCGGCGTGCGCCCAACTGGCGCCTGCCGACGTCCCGGCTGACTGAAGCGGCTGACTGAAGATATTGCGCGAATCCATCTTCCATATGGTGCCATCCGGCCCGCTGGTGGCGCTGGTCGGCAACCCGAATTGCGGCAAGACTGCGCTATTCAACCTGCTCACCGGCAGCCACCAGAAGGTGGCGAACTATGCGGGCGTGACTGTCGAGCGAAAGGAAGGCCGCCTCGCCACCGCCACCGGCAAAAGCGTGCGGGTGCTCGACCTTCCCGGCGCCTATAGCCTGAACCCGCGCTCCCCGGATGAGCGCGTGACCTGCGACGCCCTCTACGGCCGCGCACCCGGCGAGAAGTGGCGATCAGCGCGCTGGGCACCGTCTACGCGCTGTCGGCGACCGGTGACGATACAGCGCGGGCATTGGTGCCATTGATCGTCCAAAGCTGGAGTCTGGCAACGGCGCTGTCCCTGCTGGCGTGGTTCGTGTTCGCGCCACAATGCATGTCCACTCTTGCCACGGTGAAGCGGGAAACAGGCGGCTGGACCATGCCGCTGGTGATGGCGGGCTACCTTTTTGCCCTGGCCTACGCCGCTTCGTTCATCACTTACCGCATCGCGCTTGCGTTGGGCGCAGGATAGGCATACCTACCGGCGCCGTATCGCCAGTTGCACAGATGGCGCCCGGCCCGCATGCTCAGAAGCGGGTAGTCAACGTCACCCTGGCATTGCGCGGCGCCCCCGGGCTGATGTTGTTGTCGCCGTCGGCGGTCGGGAAATACTTCTTGTCGAACAGGTTCTCGACGTTCAGCGCTACCCGGGTCTTGCCGCCGTTGAACGCGTAATACAACGCGCCGTCCGCACGCCAGAATTGCGGCAGCGTCACCGCATTGCTGATGGTGGCAAACGCTTCGGACTGATGGATCACACCCAGAGCTGCGCCCCATCCTTCGCCGAAATTGAACCGGTTCCAGACTGAAAGCGTGCGCTGCGGCACAAGTTGCAGTCGCTGCCCGGCGGGCGCGGTGGAGGTCGCCTGGGTGATGCGTCCATTGAGAAACGAGAAGCCACCGTACACCTGCCAGAAACGCGTGACATCCCCCTGCAGGCCGACTTCGACGCCTTCGGTGCGCTGTTGCCCGGTCTTTATGAAAAAGCCCGGATTCGCCGGGTCATTGACGCGAACGTCGTCCCGATCGGTGCGGAACAGCGCGGTCGACAAGGTCAGCTTGGGCAAGACATCCCAGCGCGCACCCATCTCGTAGTTCTTCGCTTTTTCCGGTGCCAGGCTGCCGGTGTTGACCGCCAACCCCAATTGTTCGGCGGACGGCAGGAACGCATAGCTGTAGGCCACGTAGTAAGTCGAATTCGCCGTCGGCGTCCAGACCAGACCGGCGCGAGGACTCACGCCGTTATCGGTGCGCGCCACGTCCTGCGCCGGTATCGTGGTGCGCCTATCGTCGAAATCGACTCTGAAATGATCGAATCTCAGGCCGAACAGCGCCTTCCAGTTCTGGGCCAGCGTCATCTGGTCCTGCACATAGGCTGCGGCGATGTCGGCCCTTACCTTGTTGTCGGCGTCGGTACCATTGGGCCGGAATGCCGTTGCGGTGGCAAACGGATTGCCGGCGGATACGGCAGGGCTCAAGACAAGCGTGCCCAGCGAACCGAAGAAGCCGGTATTGCGCTTGTTGACGCTGTCCTGTGAACCGAACTCGAATCCGGCCAGCAACGCATGCGCGAACCCGCCGAAATTGACCTTCTTGGTGATGTCGGTCTGGTTGAATACGTTCTGGCGCTGGTTCAGGTTATTGTAGGCGGAAAGCTGCAAGGTACCCGCCGCACCAACCGCGCTGCCCGGGTATACGTTCTGGTAGTACTTGTTGTAGTTGGTCGCGCGAAAGGTGTTTTTCAGGCGGGTTCCGTCACCGAATTCGTGGTCGAGTACCGCCCCCAGTCCGTTAACCGTGGACAATGCGTTGCTCTGGCTCGCATTGCCAAAAAACGTCTTCGGATCGGCATTGAACGGCGCGCCGCTACGCGACGGGAATCCGCGGTCGGCGGTACGGTCATCGCGCAGATGCTCGAAATCGAGCGTGAGCAAGGTATTGGTTCCAAGCGCGAACGAAACCGTCGGGTTGATCGCCCAGCGGTTCAAATTCGCCCCTTCCCTGAAGGTATCGCCGCCTTCGGCCATCGCATTCAGGCGCCACGCCGCCGAATCGTTCAGCTTGCCGCCGACGTCTACGGTTCCGCGCAGTTGGCTGTAGCTGCCGATCGTCAGACTCGCCTCACCAACCGGGCCGAACACCGGACGTTTGGCGACGCGGTTGACCACACCTCCCGCACCGCCGCGACCGAATGCCATGCCCCCCGGACCTTTCAGGACTTCGACACGCTCCAGGTTGTACAGGTCGCGAAATATCTGGGCATCGTCACGCACGCCGTTGATGTAGAAGTCCGCGGTAGTGCTGATGCCGCGCAGGATGATCTGGTCGCGGTTGCCCTCGCCCTGATGCATGAGGGCGCCCGGCACGTAGCGAAACACGTCGCCCATGCTTTGCATGCCGGCGTCTTTCATGACCTCCGCAGGAACGACAGTCACCGAAGCCGGCACTTCCTTGAGGGGCGTGTCGGTCTTGGTGAAGGTGGACGAGCGCTCTGCACGATAGCCTTGAACCGGTCCGTCCGCCTGTTCCGCCCGCTCCTCGACGCGAACCTGCGGCAATACCGTGTCACGCTGCTGCGCCGGCGATGGCAGTGGGAAGGCCGCCGCGATCGCAGCGCCGAGCACGTTCAATACCAAATGACCTGCGTTGTTCCTGGCCATGCCAATACTCCTTGTGATGAGAACTTCTGCAGTATCCTTGTGATGAGAACTTCTGCAGTAGAGTGCTGGCTGGCTTGGCTGCATGGCCTGGCTGGCTTGCGTTGATGAAGCGAAATGAGGAAGCGAACTCGATGCGGTGCGCGGTGCCTCTGCCGGCCTCCTCCTATTTGTCGGCCGGATCGGTGACGAAGCCGATCCGTGTCAGGCCGGTCTTGGCGGCCTCGGACATGACCTTGGCGACGCGCTCGTATTGCGTGGTGCGCTCGGCGCGGATGTGCACTTCCGGCTGCGGTTCCAGCCTGGCTGCGGCGGAGAAGCGCTGCGCCAGTGCGGCCTCATCGATGGCGTCGCCGTTCCAGTAGATCTGGCCGTCGGCCTTGATGCCCAGCTGGATGTTGTCCGGCTTGGTGATGTTCGGGGTCGACGATGCCTTGGGGAGGTCGATCTTCACCGCATGCGTGAGGAGCGGCGCCGTGACGATAAAAATCACCAGCAGCACCAGCATCACGTCGATCAGGGGGATCATGTTGATCTCCGCCATCGGCGCGCTGTTGCCCACCTTGTTGAATCCGCCGAAGGCCATGGTCAGGCCGCCTTCTGCACTATGGCGGGCGCAGGGGACGCACGCTTGACTACAACCTGTGTGATGTCGTCCGCCCGGTGGCCGGTGGACATGAAAGCGAACACGTCATGGGCAAAGCCGTCGAGTTCAGCCAGCACGATGCGGTTGTGGCGCGTGAAGGCGTTGTAGGCCAATACCGCCGGAATCGCCACCGCGAGGCCGATGGCTGTCATGATCAACGCTTCGCCGACCGGGCCGGCCACCTTGTCGAGTGTGCCCTGCCCGCTCATGCCGATGGCGAGCAGGGCGTGGTAGATGCCCCACACCGTTCCGAACAGGCCGACGAAGGGCGCGGCGGAACCCACGGAGGCGAGCACCGTAAGCCCGGATTCGACACTCGCGGTGGTCTGCTCGATGGCACGGCGCAGCGAGCGGGTAAGAAAGTCTTCCGCGCTGCCGGCCTCCACAAGCCGCTGCGCGCCGCGCGTACGGTGCTGTTCGGCGGCGCGCAAGCCGTGGTGCGCCAGATGGGAGAATGGTTCGGCCGGCGGATGCGCACGCAGACGCGCGGCCACCGCGCCGAGATCAGGAGCCTCCCAGAAAAATTTCAGGAACCCCGCGCTGCGCCGTCGCGACAGGAAATTCTGGAAGCTCTTGGTGATGATCAGGTACCAGGTAGATACCGACATCAACAGCATCAAAAGCAGAATGCTCTTGGCAACCGCGTCGGCCTGCCCCAGAAAATGGCCGAAGCCCATACTTTCCTGCATGACTAACCCCCAAGACTGAATGAAATGGGAACCACCACATAAGCCGGAACCGCCGTGTCGCCCTGCTTGGCAGGCACGAACTTCCAGCGTTTGACCGCTTCCATGGCTGCCTGGTCCAGACGCTCGGAGCCGCTGGAAGTGCGGATTTCGACTTTCGACGGCAGGCCACTGGCTTCAACGTACACCCGCAACATGACCCTGCCCTCCTCGCCCATGCGGCGCGCGAGCGGCGGATACGCCGGTGCCGGATTGTCAAGGTAGCCGGCACTGAAATTCGGCGGCACGATGGGCGCGGGAGGCGTCGCAGGTGCGGGCGGCGCCGCCCGTATTTCCGGCGGCGTCGGCTTCGGCTCGGGAAACACTGCCGCCGCCGGCACTTCGGCTGCCCGGCCCTGCGCTGCCAGAAGCGGGGATTCAGGTTCGGTACGCAGTTGCACTTTCCTGACCGGCAAGGGCTTGGGCAACTTGTCTACCCGCGGTTCGGGTTTGGGGGTCGGCGGCTCCGGCAACTCCGGCTTGATCAGTTGCACCATCAGCGGCGTCATGGATTTGAGGACCTCCCGCGCCGGCGTATAGATGAAGAGCAGGCCAATCAAAATCACATGGGCCGCGACGGCAATGCCGAAACCGGCCAGGCGCGCGGGATCACTTCGGGAATATTGAACTGGAATAGCCATTCGTTACAAATTTAACATGAATGAGAATGAGTATCAATTGCGTAAATGAATTATTTTTGCTAGCATTCTGCTCATTCCACATTTCCTTCCGACAGGTCATGATCGTCTGCCTTTGCAATCCAGTCACCGATAGCCAGATTCGCGCCTGTGCCATGGACGGCTGCGGATCGTTCCGGGAAATGGCAGGGAAACTGGGGGTGGCCCAGCAATGCGGCCGCTGCGCCTGCTTCGCCAAGCAAGTGTTTGACGCCGCTCGACCGGTCGCGGAAGACCTGCACTTCGGGCCGGTTTCCGTTTCATGATGCGACCACTCTTTGCAGTTGCGCCTCAGATCGAGTTTCCCTTTGACCCGGTTGTGCTGCAGCACTAGACTTGGCGATCATCCAGGCAGAATCGGAAAGCGCATATGAAAGGCGACAAGAAAGTCCTGCAACACCTCAACAAGGCGCTGTACAACGAACTGACCGCGATCAATCAGTACTTCCTGCATGCCAAGATGTTCAAGAACTGGGGCTTCAGGAAACTCGCCGACCACGAACTGCACGAATCGATCGACGAGATGAAGCATGCGGACCGGCTCACCGAACGCATCCTGTTCCTGGATGGCATTCCAAACCTGCAAGACCTGGGGAAGCTGTACATTGGCGAAGATGTTCCCGAGGCTCTCAAGTGCGACTTGAAGCTGGAGCACGAGGCACTGCCGGTACTCAAGGAAGGCATCGCCCATTGCGAAACCGTTGGCGACTATGTGTCGCGTGAATTGCTTGAACACATACTCGAATCCGAGGAAGAGCATGTCGACTGGCTCGAGACCAATCTCGGCCTTATCGACAAGGTGGGATTGCCGAACTACCTGCAGTCGCAAATGGGCGACGTTTCTTCGTCCTGATGCCAGCGCACCTTGCTCATGGAAATCCGAACCGCAATCTGACAAATGCATTGCGCTCGGGCATCGGGTAGTAGGTGGCGCTGTATCCCAGCGTCGAGTAAGCGCGGTTGGTCAGATTGTTGATGCCGGCCGATAGCTCGGCAGTGCCAAGGCTCATCCGCACCGCCGTATCGACGACAAGATAGCGCGGCAGGGGCGGTTGCGTCCGGTTGGTGAAGTCGTTGCCATCGAAGCGCATGCCGACGTAGCGCAGAGCGGCGGAAAGCGCGAGGCGATCAGCGGCGCGCCACTCGACTTGAGCATTCGCCGTATGCCGCGGCACGTGCGGGATGTCCGCATCGGAGCCGACGAATCGCGGCACGACGATCGCGACATTGGCGCGCAGCATCACAGTGCGGGTGGCTTGCCAGCGGCCTTCGAATTCGACGCCTCTTCGGCGGGTTGGCAATTCGTAATTGCGGTTGGCGGAGACGCCGGAAGCTGGGTCGGCGCCAAAATAGATCTCGTCGCGATTGAGCATCTCGAAAAACCCGATGCCCAGTTCAAGCTCGCGGCCCTTCGCATAGCGCACGCCCGCTTCGATGGTGCGGCCGGATTGCGGCCGCAGGTCCACCGACGCCTGGGCGAGTTCATCCAGGTTCGGGTTGCGAAAGTGCCGCGTGGCACTCGCATAAGCGGTAACGCCGGGCAGCATGCGCCAACTGAGCCCAAGCTCGGAAGCCTGGTTGTTCCAGGTGGCGGCGCGCTCGCTTTGCGTCGTATATGCATAGGGTGTGCATTTGCGAATGGGAAACGGATTGAAGATGCAACTGCGGGTGAACCTCTCGTTGGCCAGGCGGCTCGAAAATTGATTCGCACGCAAGCCCGCGTTGAACGTGAGGTCCGGATTGACGCGCAACTTCAGGGTCGCGAATGCGCCCTGCGCGCTGACCTCGCCCAATTTTTGTTCCGACTGGTCGGGAACATAGCGGCCGTTGGAATAGCGTGCATAGGTGCCGCCCTGTTCATTGAGGCCCAATCCCACGCTGTGTTCGCCGCCAAACGCGCGAAACTCGTTGTCGTAGCGCAATTGCAGGTCGCGGCGCTTTGAAATGATGGTCGAGCGCTGCCGGTCCAGCGGGATCAAGGGCGAAAAACCGATCACAAAGTCGTTGCGCCGGTCGCGAAAGCTGCTCTGCAACTCGAATCGCCCCGCACGCCCCATGTCGGCGGTAGCCCCGGCGGTCCAGTTGATGTCATCGGTTTCGCCGCGGTCGTACGGCGCATTAGTGCCGCGCCGCGCGGCCGTGCCGGCGGCGAAATCAACCGCGTTGACCGGGCCTGGCAGCCCGTAGTTGTCCTTGTGATGCGACAGGCGCAGGTAGGCATCGAGAAAATGCAGATCACCCGGCCCCAGAAGGCGCACTTCGCCGGAAACATTGCGCGATCGCAGGTCGCCATTGTTGCGAAATCCCTCGGTATCGAGCTGGCTCATGTTGAGGAACACCGCCACCGGGCCGCTGCCGCCGCTCGCATGGATGCGTGTGTCATCCATCCCGTAGGAGCCGCGGCCGAGTTCGACCGCAAGCTTCGCATTCTCGGGCTGGCTGCGCTTGGTGATGATGTTGACCACGCCAGCGACCGCGCCATCGCCGTACACCACCGAACCGCCGCCGCGCACGACTTCGATGCGCTCGATCTGCGACAGCGCTACCGTGCTCAGGTCGGCGCCGGATAGGTCGAGCTCATTCAAGCGTACCCCGTCGACCATGATCAACACATTGCTGCTCGCCGTGTCGCCCATGCCGCGCATGTCGATACGGGTGCTTTTGTCGTTGCCGAAATAGCTGTGCAGATTGAGCCCGGCGGCACGGCTGAGCACATCGGCAACAGAGGTCGCGGCCGAACGCCGAATGTCATCAGCGGTGAACACGGAGACGCCATGGGGCGTGGTGCGCACCGTACCGTCGGGACCAGGAGCAGTGACGATCACCTCGGGCACGCTCTCTGCCGCTGCTTGTGCCGCACCTCCCGACTGAGTGTGAGCCGTCAGTGCGCAAAGCGCGAGCGCAATGCCCAGTGCAAGATGCACCGGACCAAGCAGGATCCGGCTTGTCACCGACGCTTCGCGCCCGGCGGCATTCCCGCTGTCAGCTTGCAGCGCGCTTGCGCCGCATTACACCGAGCAGCGCGAGTCCGGCGAGAAGCAAGGCTGCTTGATGGGGTTCAGGCACCGGCGCCGTTGTCAGGGTGTCGATGGCGAGATAGCCTGGCGTATTCATGCCAAATGGTCCGTTATCCGTCGAAGCCAGGTCGAACCCGAGGCGCGTAACCGCACCCAGGCTCGACAAATCGACGAATGTCCAGGCCTTGACAATGTAGTCCTGCGCATTGTTTGCGAAGCGATAGTCGGCAAGAAAAAAGTCAACGCTCCCGGTAGCCACAGCACCATTGAAACCGGTGATCGTAAGTTTGAGAAAGTCAGGATCATTGCCGGAAACGCCGCCGAATTTCTTGGCAAATCCGTCACCGTCGCGCATTGAGAGGGCGGTATACGTCGTATTGGTGAAGTACGCGCCGCCTAGAGCTACAGGAGCGCCCAGCACAACGTCCAGCGGCCCGAGAAAACCGATTGCGTAGTTGGCGGATCCGCCCTGACCAGACCCGGCAAATGCGCTGAACTGATTGCCAAAACCCGCCGTGGTGGTGTCAGTGTGGTTTGAGTACGACCAACCGGTCGAGCAACAGCCGGGAAATCCAAAGTTGGTGTAATCGTGATTGAACGAAGCACCGCCACTGGAAAACGGCAAAGCGCCACTGGTCGCGCCGCCTGGGAAATAGTGCGTATTGGGGCCGGGAAGAACCAGATCATCGAAAGTACTGATTGCGGCCTGCGCGGCGCCGCTGATCACGAAAAAGACTGACGCTGCAAAAATTGAAAACAGTCTGCTGGCCATGACGAGAATCCCTTACGAGGCGGTGAACGAGATTTGCGCTACTACGATGCCACGCTGGCGGCGCCGTACGAAATGTGACAGCAACAGGATTCCGGCACCAAACAGTGCGAACTGTCCGGGTTCCGGAACCGGTGCGGCGGCGAAATGCAGCACGCCAACGGCATCGAGATCGAATCCCGCCGAGCCGACTTGCGGATATGGGTCGTAGATCGGCTGCGGCGAACCGGGGTAGTCGTCGAAAGAGTTGCCATCGCCGACCACATCGACGATGCGCACATAGCGGACGTTGTTGATATCAAGACCAGGTGTGCCGGCGAGCGCATTCAGGTCAAAGAGAGTGCCGAAGCCCTGGGGATACTTGCCGGCAAAACCGAAGACATTGTTCGGATCCACACTTCCGAAGCCGTTGACCGGTCCCGGCGTGAACGAATAGGCCGGGAAGCGGTAAAAGTGCGTGCCGTCGGATGACACATCCACCCTGGCGAGTTCGAGAAACGTGTTGCTGAACGAGTTTTCATACACCGTGAAATCCGCGCCGGCGCCGTTGACGATCGCGCCGCCGAAAGTCAGCGTGATACTCCCGGCATCGCCCAGCGTCACAACGTCAAACGAGTCGCCGATCGCCTTGCCCAATGCCTTGTCGGGTGTCCGCCACTGCGCGTCGACATTTGCACCGGGCGTGTAATCGCGATATCCGGTGGCCCAGTTGGTGATCAGGGGACTATCCTTGCTGATTGAAGCATCCGCTTCGACCGCATGGACCAATGAAGACGACAACAACGCCATTACGGCGAGCCAGTTCAAATAACGCATCAATCCCCCTCCGACGGCAGCGCAGCCGTATGGAGCCAGAAAATCCGCTCGATGCGTCAAGAGAAGCGTCACGACACCGCCACGGAAATTCCCGTACCCGGCACTCGCATGCACTTCACTGCCCGCCGCAGCAAACGGAACACATGCACCAGGCCGGTCTCCGGGCTCACGAGGGTTGTTGTTCGATCCGCCTTCCCGTGCGAATGCACAGTGGCGCAGTGGACCGACATGACTCGCTTACCGTTGCGGGGGCAGCGTCGGCCTTGCATTCCGAGGTTTCGAAACGCGCACCGGACTTCCCGATTATCCCCAGAGCGAAGAACCCGCCTGGGGCACCTGTTACTTGGCGAAGTTTAGCGCGCGAGCCACTTGCCGGTCAATCAAATTGATGCTGCCCTTGGCCCCGACCGCGTTGCGCCGGTGCTTCACAAGCAACTGATCCATGTCCGCAGACTTGCTCCAACCCGCGCGCCGGCTCGCGATGCGACCGAATTGACCTGCGAAATCAGACCTGATTCGAACATCGAGCGGCCATCACCGATGCGCGCCGATGCGGCACTCACTGTCACTGCGGCGATGCCGCGTATATCCAGTGCCGGCAGCCGCGTAATGCCTGCATCGTCGATGCCTACGCCCGCATCATTGAATGCCGCAGCACGCGCCGCCACCGGATGTCGGTGCCGATTGAGCGCAGACTCGGCCCTCCCGCCATGCAGGCCGCCATGCGAGCCGATCACCAGAATGCGGCCATCATCCGCTGCCACCAGCTTGCCGACGGAGTCGAGGGCCCAGATCTCGGTAGCACCCTGCATGCCAATCCGCCAGCGGCCGTCCGCATAGGGCTGCGGCTTCGAATGCGCAGGCGACGCAAGGCGCAGCAACGCGGCAGCCTCGCGGGCTTGCATGCCGATGGCAACACCGGCGCTTGCCGCGGCGCGATTGAGATGCGAAATCACGCCTCGCGCCAGGCTGTCCTGCCCGTCACCGATCCGCGCCGTCAGGTGCGACACCGTCGCCGCCGCCATGCCGATCGCATCAAGCTGCTTGAGCCCGGCGATCCCGGCATTGTCCAGTCCGACACCGGCGTCGTTGAGAATCAACGCATGGGCACCGGCACTGGCACCCAGATAGCAAGCGATCAGGCCGCCGTGGGAGCCGGCCACCAGCACCGCGCCGCTCGCGTCGTCGCCCAGTTCGGTCACCGATTCGGCGGCGAGTATCGGTCTTGGCATCGGGACTCCACAAGAGTGCACCCGTGCCGGGCGCACAAAAAAAACCGCCCTGTCGGGCGGCTTGCAAAAACCTTGCGCAGGGTTCCGCGCCGGCTCAAACGATCTTCCGTTTGGCGATCGATTGCTCGGCCAGATCCACCAGATCCTTGCCGATCTGCGCTTTCCAGCGCGCATACACGCGACGGGTGGCGATCACGAATTGTTCACGTTCGGCAGGGGTCAGGCGCGTCAGCTTGACGCCGAAGCCTTCCACCTGGGCATAGGTGCTGCCATCGTTCTTCGTGATGCCCTTGCGTGCCAATTCCATTTCCTGCCTGCCGGCCTCGACGGCTGCCGCGCGTACCGCCTCACGGTCGGCGGGGGTCCAGCTGGCCCAGACTTCCTTGTTGACCACGAAGACGAGCGGATCGCAGACATAACCCCAAAGGGTGCAGAACTTGTGGCCCACCGTGTGCAGCTTGGCAGCGGTGAAAATGCTCATCGGGTTTTCCTGGCCGTCAACCGCGCCGGAAGCGAACGCCGGCTGTGCATCTGCCCAGCTCATCTGCGTCGGGTTGGCGCCGAGGTCGGTGAAGGTGTCGTTGAACAAGGGCGAGCCGACGATGCGGATCTTCAGTCCCTTCAGGTCGGCAGGCGTGCGGATTTCGCGCTTGGAATTGGTCAGTTCGCGAAAGCCGTTCTCGCCCCAGGCCAGCGGCACCACGCCCTGCTTGTCGAGGGTCGCAAACATCCGTTTGCCGATCTCGCCCTGGGTGAGCGCATCGACAGCGGCGAAGTCGGGCATCAGGAACGGCAGGGAAAACAGGTTGAGTTCCCTGATCTGCGGCGACCAGTTGATGGTGGAACCGATCGCCATGTCGATCACGCCCTGGCGAATCGCCGAGAACTCGCGGGTCTGGTCGCCCTGCACCAGGGACACCCCCGGGTACATCTTGACGTTGATCCGGCCTGCGGTTTTTTCCTTGACCAGATTGGCCCAGATCTCGCCGCCCTTGCCCCACGGAAACGCCGGCCCGACCACGGTCGAAAGCTTGTACTCGGCCTTGTATTGCGACTGCCCGGTCGCGATCGCCGGAAAAGCGATCGCGCCACCTGCCGCGACCGCGCCCTGGATGAAATGCCTGCGTTTCATGCTGATGTCTCCTTTGTCAAAATGCGAAGTCTCGCTCGCGCCGCCGTCCGGAAAATGCTGTTGCCCGAAACGGCAGCTTGCGCACTGCGTCGGTGCGGCGGATTCAGTAACCCAGATACTGCGGTAGCCAAAGCGCCAAAGGCGGAAAGATTACCACCAACAACAAGGCCACCATGAAGCTGGCGACCAGCCAGCCGACCCACGGCACCGTCTCCTCCATCCGTACCCCGGCGATCTTGCAACTGACCATCAGGTTGACCGCCATCGGCGGTGTGAATTGCCCAACCGCGACCATCAAGGTCAGGATGATGCCGAACCACACCACGTCCCACTTGTAGAAGGTGGCGATCGGCATCAGCAGCGGAATGAAGATCAGGAAAATCGAGACGCCGTCGAGAAACATGCCCACCACCAGCAGCATCGCCACCAGCAGCGCCAGGACGCCGGCTTCCGGCAGCCCCGAGGTGGTAATGGCGCGGGTCACCGGGTCGGCCAGGCTCAGGGTGTTGACCGAATAGGCAAAGATGCCGGCCAGCGCCACCACCAGCATGATGATCGCCGACAATTCGGCGGACTCGGCGAAAATCGGAAACAGGTCACGCCATTTGATGGTGCGGTAAACCACCATGCCGACAAACAGACCGTAGATCACCGCGACCACCGCTGCTTCGGTCGGGGTGAACCAGCCGGCGCGCATGCCGCCGAGGATCAGCACCGGTGCGGCCAGCCCCCACAGGCTCTCGATGAAACTCCGCCACAAGGGCGGCCGCGGCAGGTCGGCCTCGTTGGTGCCAAGGCCATGGCGTCGCGCCAGCCAGACGGCCGGCACGATCAGTGCCAAGCCGGCAAGCACGCCAGGCACCATGCCGGCGGCGAACAAGGCCGGCACCGAAGCCCCCGGCACCATGACGCTGTAAACGATGAAGGCGATCGACGGCGGTATCAGGATATCGGTCGCCGCTGCCGCACCGATAATGCTTGCCGAATAGGCTGGCGGGTAGCCGGCGCGCGCCATGGCGCCGATCATCACACCACCCACTGCCGCCGCGTTGGCCGGGCCGGAGCCTGAAATGCCGCCCAGAAACATGGCCACCGCGATCGCCACCAGCGGCAGCATGCCGGGCCCGCGGCCGACCAGGGCAATCGCGAAATTGACCAGACGCTGCGCCACACCGGAACGATCGAAGATCGAACCGACCAGCACGAACATCGGCAGTGCGAGCAACGGATACTTCGCCAGCCCGGCATAAAAATTCTGCGGCGCGGCCAACAGGCCGAACCACTGCGTATCAAGATTGGCAGCGGCGATCGCCAGCGAGCCGCCGATGCCGAGCGCAACTCCGATCGGCACGCCGGCCAGCATCAAGACGATGAACGTGGTGAACAACAGCCAGCCGATCATCGCCGCCCCAGTTTGCGCAGCAACAGGCCGAGAGCCCGCCCAGCGATGGCGAGTGACAGCAGCGGCAGCCAGATGGTGTAGATCCACTTCGGCACGCCGATACCCGGAGAGGTTTCGTCGAAGTGGAATTCGTCCCATGTCATGCGTGCGCCCAGAACCGCCAGCAGCAGAAAGAACGCCAGGATGCATGCAGCGGAAAGAATCGCCAGGTTCGC
>JANPGJ010000062.1:0-4161 GCA_031423955.1 Burkholderiales bacterium | reverse complement strand
CGACATCTTTCCGGCCGAACACGCAGAGCACGCGATCCGGATTTCGCTCTTCGACGACGAGGTCGAGAAGCTTGAAGTGTTCGATCCGCTCACCGGCCGCGTGCAGCACCCGATGGCGCGCTTCACGGTCTATCCTTCGAGCCACTACGTCACGCCGCGCGCCACAACTTTGCGCGCGATCGAGGCGATCAAGCTGGAACTGCGCGCCCGGGTCGACCAGTATGTGGCCGAAAACAAGCTGGTCGAGGCGCAGCGTATCGAGCAGCGCACCCGCTTCGACCTCGAAATGATGTCCGAGATCGGTTTCTGCAAGGGCATCGAGAACTATTCGCGCCACCTGTCGGGGCGCGGGCCGGGCGAGCCGCCGCCGACCCTGATCGATTACCTGCCGAAGGACGCGTTGATGTTCCTGGACGAGTCGCATGTGCTGATCGGCCAGCTCGGCGGCATGTACAACGGTGATCGTTCGCGCAAGGAAAACCTGGTCAACTACGGCTTCCGCCTGCCCTCGGCGCTCGACAACCGGCCGCTCAAGTTCGAGGAGTTCGAACGCATGATGCGCCAGACCGTGTTTGTCTCGGCGACTCCGGCGGATTACGAAAAACGCCAGAGTGGCGACGCGGTGGTCGAGCAACTGGTGCGCCCGACCGGCCTGGTTGATCCGATACTGCTGGTACGCCCGGCCTCGACCCAGGTCGACGACCTGTTGTCCGAAGTCGGCCTGCGCGTCGCCGCCGGCGAACGGGTGCTGGTGACCACGCTGACCAAGCGGATGGCCGAGCAGCTCACCGAATACCTGTCGGAGCACAAGGTCAAGGTGCGCTACCTGCACTCCGACATCGACACCGTCGAACGGGTCGAGATCATCCGCGACCTGCGCCTGGGCGTGTTCGATGTGCTGGTCGGCATCAACCTGCTGCGCGAGGGCCTGGACATTCCCGAAGTGTCGCTGGTGGCGATCCTGGATGCCGACAAGGAGGGCTTTCTGCGCAGCGAGCGCAGCCTGATCCAGACCATCGGCCGCGCCGCCCGCCACATCAACGGCACCGCGATCCTGTACGCCGACCGCGTCACCGACTCGATGCAGAAGGCGATCGGTGAAACCGACCGCCGGCGCACCAAACAGATCGCCTACAACCAACTGCACGGCATCACCCCGAAGGGCGTGGCCAAGCGGATCCGCGACATCATCGACGGGGTCTACGACACCAAGGCGCTGAAGGCGCATGCCGAGGAAGACAAGCAGACCGCCAAGTTCGAGGCGATGAACGAAAAGCAGATCTCCAAGCAGATCGCGCAACTGGAAAAACAGATGCTGGGCTTTGCCAAGAACCTCGAATTCGAGAAAGCCGCGCAGACGCGCGACGAACTGGCGAAACTGAAGGCGCGGGTGTTCGGCATCGCGCCCGAGCATCTGGCGGCCAACGTGGTGGCGATCAAGGCGGCGTGATCCCGGCTCGACCGCGGCGCCGACCTGGCATCGGCGTGGCAGTGGGGAACGAGGAGTACCATCTGTGCGGGTTGCGCGAAACCGGACAAAGGAAGCGGCGATGGGACTGGTACATACGGAAATCAAGCTTGATAATCCCAAAGAAGCGCCCGGCAATACGGTCAGCACCAATGCGCTGGTTGACACCGGCGCCTTGCATCTGTGCATTCCCGAAGCCATGTCACGGCAATTGAACCTGGCGGCAGAACGGGTGCGGCGCGTGACCTTCGCTGACGGCCGCAGTGTCGAGGTGCCCTATGTCGGGCCGGTGCGGGTCGAGGTGGCGGGGCGTACCTGTTTCGTCGGCGCGATGGTGTTCGGTGACGAGGTGCTGCTGGGTGCCATCCCGATGGAGGATCTCGACCTGCTGGTCGATCCGGCGCGTCTGCAATTGGTGCCGCGCGATCCGCGCGGGCCGGTTTCGATGGCCAAGGGGTTTCAAGCCTCTCCATCGCTCTAACGCGCCGGCGCCGCGATGGCGGGCTGGAGCGGGCGGCCCGCATGGTGCTTGCGCGTGATTTCAGGCTGATGTTGTCCGGTCGCGTCGCACCAGGTTGCCGGAGCCGGGAGAATTTTCCAGTGCTTGTCGATATCCGGCCCTGCGCTGCGTCATGGCGGTAACCCCAGGCCATGGGGTCAACCTACCGAAAGGAAAAAACCATGCAATACATGATCCTGATATACGGCGACGAGAAACGTTTTGCGATGATGGCCGGCAATCCGGAGGCGCAAAAGCAGATGTATGCGGCCTTCGGCAAATATGGCGCCGACATGCGCGAGGCCGGCGTGCTGCGCGGCGGCGCGGAGCTCAAGCCGACCCAGACCGCCACCACGGTGCGGCTCAAGGATGGCAAGACGATCGCCACCGACGGCCCGTTCGCCGAAACCAAGGAGCAATTGGGCGGTTACTACCTGATCGATGTGGCCGACCTCGATCAGGCTGTCAAGTGGGCGGCACGTTGCCCGGCGGCCGAGGGCGGCTCGATCGAAGTGCGCCCGGTGGGCATGACGACCGATCCGATCTAGCAGGTTGTGGGCGCGGCCGATCGATCATGCTGACGGCCGCCATCGACAGCATTTGCCGCGACCATGGGCCGCGCGTGCTGGCCGGACTGATTCGCCGCTTTGGCGAGTTCGATCTGGCCGAGGACGCGCTGCAGGATGCCTTCGCCAAGGCGATCGAAGTGTGGCCGACGCAGGGCCTGCCGGCGGTGCCGGCGGCCTGGCTGACCACGGTTGCGCAACGCCGTGCGCTCGACCTGCTGCGGCGGCGCAAGAGCGGGCCGACCTATACCGATGAACCGCCGGATCTGGCCGCGCCGGAGAGCGCATTGGCGGGCAGTGATCCAGCCGATGTATCCGGGGTCGAGGACGACCGCCTGCGCCTGGTCTTCACCTGCTGCCACCCGGCGATCGGCCAGGCCGCGCAAATGGCGCTGGCGCTGCGCACCCTGTGCGGGCTGTCGACCCGCGAAATCGCGCGTGCCTTTCTGGAGCCCGAAGCGACCACCGCGCAGCGCCTGGTGCGGGTGAAGAAGAAGATTCTCGAGGCGCGCATTCCGTATGTGGTGCCGGCGCAGGACCTGCTGCCCGAACGCCTGGCCGCGGTGTTGAGCGTGGTCTACCTGATGTTCAACGAAGGCTACGCCGCCACCGAGGCAACCCAACTGATGCGCACTGACCTGTGTGGCGAAGCGATCCGGCTGGCGCGCCTGCTGGTCGAATTGATGCCGCGCGAAGCCGAGGTGCTCGGCCTGTTGGCCCTGATGCTGCTGCACCACGCGCGGCGTGCGGCGCGGGTCGACGCCAGCGGCGCACTGGTGTCGCTCGAGGAGCAGGATCGCTCGTGCTGGGATCGCGCAGCCATCGTCGAAGGCATGGCGCTGCTCGATTCCGCGCTGGCCCTGCGCCGTCGCGGACCCTACCAGCTGCAGGCCGCGATCGCCGCCCTGCATGCGCAGGCCGGGCGGGCGGCGGATACCGACTGGAAGCAGATCGCTGCCCTGTATGGCGGCTTGCTGCAGGAGCATCCGGGAGCGGTGGTGGAACTCAACGCCGCGGTGGCGCTGGCAATGGCGGAGGGCCCGGAGCATGGGCTGGAAATGATCGCCCGGCTTGAAGGTCGTGAAGAACTGCAGGGCTATTACCTGTTGCCGGCGGCGCGCGCCGATCTGCTGCGCCGCCTGGGCCGGTTTGGCGCGGCACGCGAAGCCTATGCGGAAGCCCTCCGCCTGGTGCGCAATCCGGCCGAGCGTGGCTACCTCGAGCGCCGGATGGGCGAATGCGTGGGCGGATCGATCGGGCCACGCGGCGTGCCTGGCGGTGCATTACAAGGGCGGTGAAAAGAAGGTGCTGGTGCCGGAGAACGCAGTGGTGGTCGCTTTCACCCCGACCGAACGCAGCGAACTCAAGCCCGGCGTCTCGGTATTCGTCAACTCGCAGCGGCAGGCCGATGGCAGCCTGACGGCGCCGCGGGTCAATATCGGCCTCAACGGCCAGGTGCCGCCGATGTAAGGCGCTAGCTCAGCCCAGTTCCGGCCCGGCGATCGCGATCATCAGGCGCTGGTCGCCGAACGGCATGGTGCGATCAAGGGTCATGCGGCTGTAAGGGCGCTGGACGATGAAGCCGCGATGCGTCAGCGCGCCAGCAACTGCGTCGCCAGCCCCTGGCG
>JANPGJ010000061.1:0-55249 GCA_031423955.1 Burkholderiales bacterium | reverse complement strand
GCGCCTGATGGACGAGCAAGATCAGATACGGGCGGTGCGCCTGGATCAGCTGCGCACGGAGATTCGCAAGGGAATCGAGAGCGGCGCTCGCGAGCACTGGGATCCGGATGCGATCAAGCGCCAGGCGCGGGCCCGCCGCTCCTCGACCAAAGTTGCTGAAAAGGCATAGATGGCGCGCGTGACCCGGCGGCCTCTGGCTGCCGAAGACATCACGGAAATCTGGAACTACATCGCCGACGACAGCCTGGTGGCCGCCGACTGATGGATCGATCGACTGGATGCGCAGTTCCAACTCCTGGCTACACAGCCCATGATGGGCCGCGTTCGCTACGAGCTGACAGCGGGGTTGCGCAGCTTCCCGTTCGGCCGCTACGTCATTTTTTACGCGCTGAGCGCCGATGAGATCGACATCGTGCGCGTGCTGCACTCGGCGCGCGACATCGACTCGGCTTTTGACGAGCCGGAGCAATAGGCGGTTGTCACCGGATTCAGGCCCGGGCGGCGGGCGAAAGCGCGCAGCAGGTGCGTGACGTCTACCCCGCCATCAACCAGGCCATGCTGACGGCCGCGCCCACATGGGCGCGCGCACACCCGGCGCGCGGCCGGCTGCTGGGCGTGGCGAGCGCGATCGCCGGCGCGCAACTCAAAAGCAGGCGCTTGGTCAAACGGCGCGCTACTCAATCACCTCTTCAGCACTGATCAAAAGCCCCTGCGGAATGGTGAGCCCCAGCGTCTTTGCGGTGCCTCGGTTGATCACCAGATCGAATTTCACCGGCTGCTCGACCGGCAGGTCGCCGGGTTTGGCGCCTTTGAGAATGCGATCCACATAGGTTGCGGCGCGCCGGAAACTTTCGGCGAGGCTCGACCCATAGCTCAAGAGGCAGCCGGCCGCGGCGAAGTCGCGGTCGGCGGTGATGGTCGGCAGGCGATGCTCGATGGCCAGTGCAGCGATCCGGCTTCTGTGTTGCTGGTACAGCGGGTTGAGCAACACGATCAGCGCACCCGCACCCTGCTTGCGCATCAGCGCAAACGCAAGCTCGATCTCCTGCGCGCTCTTCGCTTCCACCGGCACGAGGGTCACGCCGAGTTGCCGCGCGCCGACCTGTACACTTTCAAGACCGGCCGCGCTCTGCGGGTTGGCGGGATTGATGAGCACCGCCACGCGAGACACCTTGGGCACCATGGCGCGCAGGAGCTCAAGCCGCTTCGCGCCGAGGTAGCCGGTCACGATCGAAAGCCCGGTGATGTTGCCCGCCGGCCGCGCCAGGCTCTTGACCAGGCCCCTGCCGACCGGGTCGCTGGCGCTGGTCATGACGATCGGGATGGTGGTGGTGGCCTTTTGCAGCGCCAGCGGCGCATCGGTGCCGCCCGCCACCAGCACATCGACCTTCATGCGCACCAGTTCCGCGGCCAGCTCGGGCAGGCGCTTGGCGTCGCCATCGGCGAACCGCCATTCGATGGCCAAGTTCCTGCCCTCGGTATGCCCCAGTTCACGCATGCCTTGCTGGAATGCGGCGTAGACCGAGCGCGGGAAGTCATTGTCCGACGGGCGGCTTTGGGTTGCCAAGAGCCCGACGCGGTAGATGCGGCCCGGTTGCTGTGCGAGCGCGGCGAACGGCGCGGCAAGTGCGCCCGCGCCAAGCACCGTGAGAAGGTTGCGACGGCGATTCATCTGCACCCCTTCTTGAATGCAGTGAAAGGCACCAGCTCCGCAGACTGCCCGGCCACAATTGTCGGCAATTGGTTACGCGGTGCGTAACCAATCTTTGGGCGACCCGTCGAGCCTTCCGATTGGGTACGCACTGCGTAACTAATTCCGTGCCCAGGCAGATGGGGAAACGCCAAATAGAACTGGCGGCACAGCTCCAAGGCGATGTCGCCATACCCTGGAACGCCATCGTCCCGCAATTGCTGGGCAAGCCGCGCATTGACCTTTTCACCATACCCGGCCCGCTTCGCACCGCTCTGTTGCTCCTCAACGATTTCACCGCCGATCAGCCAGTTGGCCACTACTTGCGCCGTGTTGACCGAGCGTGCCGCATGATTCTGCGCAGACACCAGAATCTGCTGCACGCGGTGATAGACGGTGGCAGCGGGAGATTTCTTCACTCGATCACCTTGTCGGCACTGATCAGCAAAGCCTGCGGAATCGTCAGCCCCAACACTTTCGCGGTCTTGCCGTTGATGTACATATCGAACTTCACCGGCTGCTCGACCGGCAGGTCGGCCGGTTTCGCGCCCTTGAAGATCTTGTCAACGTAGACGGCGACCTGGCGGTAGTTGTCGGCGAAGCTCGGCCCATAGTTCATCAAGCCACCGGCTTCCACGTATTGGCGTATACCCGCCACCGACGGCAGGCGATGTTGGGCGGCGAGTTCGGCGATGCGGCGCAAATGCAGCGTGAACAGCGGGTCTTGAATCAGGATGAAGGCGCCGGCGTTGTCGCGCTTCATGAGTGCGAATGCCGCCTCGATTTCCGCAGGGGTTCTCACCTCCAGTGGCAATAGACTCACTCCGACACGAGGTGCCACGGCCTGCAGGTTGCCAAGAGTCACGGCATTGACCGGGATTAGCGGGTTGTACATGACGGCCACGCGCGTGAGCCCGGGTTTCATGCTCAGCAGCATCTCCAGCAGCTTGGGAGCGATCTCAATTGTATTGGTTGAAGTTCCGGTAGTGTTGCCACCGGGGCGCGCGAGACTCTTGACAAGCCCGGCTGCGACCGGGTCGCCCGCGGTACCCATCACGATGGGAATCGTGCTGGTGGCTTGTTGCGCCGCGCGCACGCTTTGGGGGGCGGCGGCGACGATGGCATCGACCTTCAGTTGCACCAGTTCGGCCGCCAGGCCGGCCAAGCGCTCAGGCTGCCCTTCGGCGGAGCGCCACTCGATCAACAGGTTCCTGCCCTCGACATAACCAAGCAAGCGCATGGTGCGCGGAAACATCCCGTAAAAATCCGTATCGAGCGGTCCAATATGGCGCACCGACAGGAAGCCAACACGCCAGATGCGGCCCGGCTGCTGCGCCCGGGATGCAAATGGCGCGGTGAGCGCGCTTGCGCCGGTGGCTAGAAAGAGCTTGCGGCGTGAATTCAATCGATCACTTTGTCCGCGCTGATCAGCAGTGAATGCGGAATCGTCAGCCCCAGCGCCTTGGCGGTCTTGCCATTGATCACCAGTTCAAACTTCACCGGCTGCTCGACCGGCAAGTCGGCCGGCTTCGCCCCCTTGAAAATCTTGTCGACAAAGGTCGCCGCGCGCCGCATGTTGTCCAGCGGGTCCAGCCCGTAACTGAGCAGGCAGCCTGCCTCCGCGAATGCTGCGTAGGGTGCCGACACCGGCAAGCGGTGTTGGGCGGCCAATTGGGCGATCTGGTTGCGTTGCTGCACAAAAAATGGGTACGGCACCACCATCAACGCAGTGGCTTTCAGTTCGCGCAGGGATGCGAAAGCCTGCTCGATTGCCTCCGGGGTGAGCGCATACACCGGCACGAAGCTGACGCCAAAGCGCGCGCTGGCCTCCTGCAAAAAACCCATCTGCCTGCGCATCACCGGATTGTCGGAAGGCCCCAGCACCGCCACCTGTGAAACCTTGGGCGCTTTGGTCGCTGTCATGGCGAGCAACATTTCAATCCGCTTGGGACCCAACTCAAAGGAAATATCGGCGAGGCCCGTGATGTTGCCACCGGGTCGCGCAAGGCTATTGACGTAGCCATTCCCGACCGGGTCATTGGTGATGGGCATCACGATCGGAATCGTGGTGGTCGCCGCTTTGGCCGCACTGGTGGCCTGATTCGCCATTGCGATGATGAGATCAACCTTCAACTGCACCAGTTCCGCCGCCAGAGCGGTCAGGCGCGGCACATCAGCGTCGGCAAAGCGCGCCTCGATCATCAGGTTGCCGCCTTCGACATAGCCCAGTTCGCGCAGGCGCTGCACAAAGATGGCGTAAGCCCCAGCGCCGGCCGCGCGGCCGGACAGCGACAGGAAGCCTAAGCGCCAGATTTTTCCGGCGGGGGTGTTGGCCGTTTGCGCGATCGCGGCAAGCGGGGCTGCGAGCGCGACGGCGCCGAGCGCGTTCACGAGTTTGCGGCGTGCTTTCATGCGTGTGTTCATGCACTCCCTCATTCAACGATCTTGTCGGCACCGATCAACAGCGCGTGCGGAATTTTAAGCCCCAGGGCCTGCGCGGTCTTGCCGTTGATCACCAGTTCAAATTTCACCGGCGGCGCCAGAGTCCAATTGAACAGCGATCCTTTTCCGGCCGCGTGAGAATACCTCTCCCGCGTGAAGGGCTCGCGCCGCTTACTTGCTCCAGTCCTCCAGCAGCAGCCCGGTGATCTGTTTGAACGCGCGGTCACTGGTGACGAGCACCGCGCCTGCGCTCTGCGCATGGGCTGCGATTTGCATGTCCAGTGGCGCGAGTGTTTGGCCTTTGCTCTCCATCAGCGCGCGCAACGTGCCGTAGCGCTTGGCGGCGGCACGATCCCACGGCAACACATCGACGCGCAACAAAAACTGCTCCACCACCGCGCGCAGCCGGGTGGCGTCCGGGCGTCTGGCCAAACCGTACAGCAGTTCACCCTCGGTGATGGCCGAAATGCACAGTGACGCCATGGGCGCGGCCACCACCCGCAGCGCCACCGCCGCGTGCTGCCTGATCAAATGGCTGACCGTGTTGGTATCGAGCAGGTATCGAGTCATTCACGCCAGCCTGCAAACGGGTCACGCTTGTGCGCAGCCTGCTTGCGCTCGCCTTTGCCGAGGAAACCGGCCGGCGCCTTGACACCTTTGAGCGCGGCAAAAAACGCATCCCATGTGGCCGGTTTGCGTGACAGGATCACATCACCGGTTTGCGGGTCTTTACGGATGAAGACTTCCGTGACATCAAAGCGGTAGGCGGCCGGCAGGCGCACCGCCTGGCTGCGGCCATTGCTAAATAGTTTGGCGGACTGGCTCATGGCGTCTCTCCCGGAGTTGACATATATCAAAGTATATGCCAATTAGACGGCACGCTCCGCCTTCGAATCGCTGCCTTCAGTTTGCTTTGGGTACGACACAGCAGCAGGCCGATGGCCGGCTTGTCGTCCGGATGGCGCAACAGGTCGTCCACCGCCGACAGGTACATGTTCATGGTGCCGACAAAACCCGGATCAAATGCAATCGCCTGGAGCTCGACCACCACGTAGCAGCGCAGCTTGAGGTGATAAAAAGCAGATCGAGATAGTAGTCCGCACCGGCGAATTCACGGTGGACCTGCCTTCCGACAACGGCAAAACCCGCACCCAGCGCCAGCAAAAACCGCTGTATGTGATCCACCAGCGCCTGCTCGACTTCGCGCTCGTGGCGCGGGTCGGCCGTGCCGAGAAAATCGAACAAGTACGGGTCTTTGAAAACCTGGGCCGCCATATCGGATTGCGCAGGCGGCAAAGTGGCGTTGAAGTTGGTGACCGCTTTGCCGTGACGTTCGTGGGCGCGCGCATCGATCTGCATTTCAAGCACGTTGCGTGACCAGCCGTATTCAACACCGGCCTTGATGTACCAGAGGCGTGTCGCCGGGTCTTTGATGCGCTGCAAAAGCCGGATCAAGTGGCCCCAGGGCGATAGTGAAACAAGCCGTTTCAATATTGAGCTCTCAGGGTAGGCTGCCGCGAACGCACGCATGAACAGCAGATTGCGCGGGGACAGGCCGCTCATGTCGGGGTAGGCTGCGCACAAATCGGCGGACAGGCGGTCAATCACCTTGGCCCCCCAGCCTTCACGCTCCTGGCGCACCAGAATCAAACCGCCGATATCGCGGTACAGCATGATCATGTCCGCGTTGGCAGCTGTCACGGTGCGCAGGCGTGCCGACTGAATGCGACGCTTGATTTCGCCCAGGACATCGAGATAGCCCGGGGGCATTGCCGCAGCGGCCGGCGCCGCCGGAAATGACGCGCCGCCGCGCGTCCTGCCACGTGACCGCCTGGCCGCAGCCTCACTGGCCGCGACGCCAATACGTGGGGCCGTGGGGGCGGATGATTTTGGGCGTGGCCTGACCATTGCAATATACTGTATTTAATTACAGTCTATTGATTGACGCAAGGGGGCGCGGACGCCACGCTTGACGCAGCCTCCGCAGAGCGGCTGGCTGAATAGTGAATGTTCAAGTTGGTTACCGCCGCAAGACCTGCTGCCGTTTGCTGCGTGGTTTGTCCCAATTGACATCCAATCAAATCGCACCTACAATTTAATCTTATTGCGTTATGGTGTTCAGCTTCGACGCATCAAAGCGTGCAATCAACCTGAAAAAGCACGGGATTGATCTGGCCGCTTGTGAAAGCATCTTTGACGCGGCGATGATGACCGAAGAAGACACCGGCATGCATTACGGCGAACAGCGCCTGAAGAGTCTGGGCTGGTTCGATGGCGCCGTGGTGATGCTGGTCTGGACCGACCGCCGCGCCGGCCCCCATCTGATTTCCTGCCGCCATGCCGACAAAAACGAAACCAAAAAATATTTCCAGACCTCCGCGCGACCCTGAAGCGATCGCCGCTGTCATCGCCCGCGCACCGGCGCGCGCGCGGCGCGATGCAGACAGCCCGCCTGACAAGGCCGGCGACTGGGATCACGCCATCGTCAGCCATTCGCTCGGCGAGTTGCGCGCCAAGCTCGCCGCGCGGCGCACCCGCGGCCCCAACAAACTGCCGGTCAAGGAGCAGGTGGCCGTGCGCTACAGCCCGGAGGTGCTGGCGGCGTTTCGCGCCAGCGGCCGCGGCTGGCAAACCCGCATGGACAACGCCCTGCGCGACTGGCTCAAGACCCACACCCCGGTTGCCGAGTAAAGACTGGCGGGTTTTGCGCGGCGTCATGCGCCCGGCCCGCGGCTGGATCATTCGATCACCTTGTCGGCACTGATCAACAAAGATTGCGGAATCTTCAGCCCCAGCGCCTTCGCGGTCTTGCTGTTGATCACCAGTTCGATCCTGGTCGGCTGTTCCACCGGCAGGTCGGCCGGCTTGGCGCCCTTGAATATCTTGTCGACGTAGTACGCCGCGCGCCGGAAGTTGTCGGCGAGGTTCGGCCCATAGCTCATCAGGCAGCCCGCCTCCGGATATTGCCGATCGGCAGTCATCGAGGGCAGCTGGTGTTTCAGCGCCAGCTGTGCGATCTGCTCGCGCTGCTGCTGGAAAAAAGGAATCAGCATCACGATCAGGGCGCCCGCCTTTTGCGCGCGCATCGCAGCAAATGCCGTGTCGATTTCGGCCGCCGTGGCGGCCACGAAGGGAAGAATGGTCGCACCCAGTGTCTTCCCTGCGGCGACGACGCTATCGCGCGTCCGCAGGCTGCTGGTTCCGCCGGTATCGAGCAGCAGCAGCGCAATGCGCGGCGCGCCCGAGCGAGCAGCCGCTGTCATGGCGAGCAGCATTTCAAGGCGTTTGGGCGCCAGTTCGCCGCCCAGGTCCGATAGCCCGGTCATGTTGCCGCCGGGTCGCGCCAGGCTCTTGATCAGGCCATTGTCGACCGGATCTGCGCTGCTGCCCATCACGATGGGAATCGTGGCCGTGGCTTTTTGCGCCGCGACAGCGGCAGCGTTTCCCGCTGTGGTGATGAGGTCCACCTTCAACTGCAGCAGTTCCGCCGCCAGGCCGGCAAGGCGCTTGGTATCACCTTCGGCCCAACGCCATTCGATGATGAGGTTCTTGCCCTCGACGTAGCCGAGGTCGCGCATGCCATGTTTGAACGCGCCGTAATAGTGGGCGTCAAGGTCGACCGGTCGGCCAGGTGAGGCCAGAAAGCCGACGCGCCAGACTTTTCCCGGTGCGGCAGGCGGTGGTTGCGCGAGTGAGTTAAATGGCGCCGTGAGTGCGCCGGCGCCTGCGGCGGCGATGAGCTTGCGTCGAATGTTCATGCGGGTCCCGCTCTGAAATACCCTGAAGGATGGCTCCCTTGCAGGGTGCATGGGCGTTTGCAGGCGTCTATCGCTCCGCAGGCGGTTCGCTTGCGAAACGAAACCCCTGCTTCGCCACCAAGGGTTTGGGGCCGATGGTCCGGAACCATCGCGGGGTGCGAGTGGCGCGCCTTCATTCAATCACCCGGTCGGCCCGCAGCAGCAGCTCATTGCTCACCTTGATTCCGAGCGCGCCGGCAGTCTTGCGGTTGAGCACCAGTGCATAACGCGTCGGCTGCTCGAACGGCAGATCGCCGGGCCTGGCGCCCTTGAAAATCTTGTCGACAAAAATCGCTGCGCGGCGGAAGTTGTCGCGCAGATCGGCGCCATAGGTCAAGAGGCCGCCGGCCTCCGCATAGGCCGGGGTCGGGTAGATCGACGGCAGGCGATGTTTGAGGGCGAGCGCGGCGATCTGCGCGCGCTGCTGCAGCATGAAGCCATCGATCGGGATGACGACGCCCTCGGCGTGTTCGCGCGTCATCGCGGCAAAGGCCTGCTCGACCTCCTCAAGCGTGCCCGCACGCAGCGGCAGGGCTTCGCGCTTGGTCTTGCGCAAGGCGCTGAGCACTTGCGCCAGGTCGTCCACCGAGCGCGAATTGGCCGGGTTGGTGAGCACCGCCACGCGTTTGATCTTGGGCACCGCGACCAACAGCAACTCGACCAGCTTTTGCACTGTCTCGCCGCCGCCGGTGGACATGCCGGTGATGTTGCCGCCGGGCCGCGCCAATGTGGCGGCCAGCCCATCGGCCACCGGGTCGGCGGTGGTGATCACCACAATCGGAATCGTCAATGTCGCGCGCTTGAGGGCGCGGCTGGTAGGCGTGCCCGCGGCCAGGATCAGGTCGGGCTTCTGCGCCACCAGTTCGGCGGCGAGCGCATCGGCGCGCTCCACCTTGCCTTCCGCAAAGCGCGCGTCGAACACAAGATTGCGGCCCTCGACATAGCCGAAGCCGGCCAGCCCCTGCATCAACGCCGTCATGCGGCCGGCATCGATCATCGATTGGCGCGAGCCGTAATCGAGGTAGGCGATGCGCCAGACCTTGCCCGCCGGTTGAGCCAACACAGCAAATGGCGCTGTGAGGGCCCCGGCGCCGATAGCGAGGACAAATTGGCGACGCTTGCTTTCGTGGCGTCTGCTTGCGTATTGGTTCATTCAATCACCCGCTCTGCCTGCAACAGCAGCACCTGCGGCACCGTCAGCCCCAATGCCTTGGCGGTTTTCATGTTGATCACCAGTTCCCACTTGAGCGGCTGCTCCACCGGCAGGTCAGCCGGCTTGGCGCCCTTGAATATCTTGTCGACCAGCACCGCCGACTGACGGTAGTACTCGCTGTCGTTCGGGCCGTAGCTCATCAGGCCGCCGGCATCGGCATTGACCGGCAGCCCATACATTGACGGCAGACGGTGCTGTAACGCCAGTGCGCTGATCTGCGCACGCAGGCCAAAAGCGAAGGCGGTCTGGGCCACCAGCACTGCGCCGGCGCGGGCCTTGACAGCGGCCTCGAACGCGGCCGGCAGCGCGTCGGCTGTGCCCGCTTGAAAATCGAGCAGTTGCACGCCCAACTGGCGCGCCGCGATCACGGCTGCGTCGAGTTGCAGTTTGCCGCCCGGGGTATTGACAAATGCGATGCGCGACACCTTGGGTGTCATTTCGTGCAACAGCTGCAGCCGCTTGCCCATCGATTCCTCGTACTGGATGTTGACGCCGGTGATGTTGCCGCCGGGCTGGCGCAGGCTGGTGACGAAGCCCAGGGTCACCGGATCGCTGCTGGGGCACATCACGATCGGGATGCTGCGCGTCGCTTTTTGGGCGGCGGCAATCGCGACCGAGGCAGTGGCAACGATCACGTCCACGTTGAGGCGTAGCAGGTCGGCGGCGAGGGCGTCGTAGGGTGCGCCTTCCTTCTCCGGCGCGCGGATCACGTATTGCACATTTTTGCCTTCGACATAGCCCTGCTCACGCATGCGCTGCTGGAATGCATCCCACTGGAACTTGCGCGGCGCATACAGGCCGCCGGGCAAAATGCCGACGCGCCACACCTTGCCGGCGGGCTGGGCCAGTGCGGGCCATGCGCTCGCCATTGCGGCGGCGCCAAGGGTGCTGAGGACTGTGCGGCGGGAGTTCATGGCTTGCTTTCCTTGGTTAATCACTCGATCACCCGCGTCGCCTGCAGCAGCATCACCGGCGGCACCGTCAGCCCCAATGCCTTGGCGGTTTTCATGTTGATCACCAGTTCCCACTTGAGCGGCTGCTCCACCGGCAGGTCGGCCGGCTTGGCGCCCTTGAAAATCTTGTCGACGAACACGGCTGCCTGACGGTAGTACTCGCTGTCGTTCGGGCCATAGCTCATCAGGCCGCCGGCATCGGCGTTGACCGGCAGTCCATACATCGATGGCAGGCGGTGCTTCAATGCCAGCGCCGTGATCGGCACCCGAAGCCCAAAGGAGAACGGAGTCTGGGCCACCAGCAGTGCGCCGGCGCGCCCCTTTACGGCGGCCTCGAACGCGGCCGGCAGCGCCTCGGCCGTGCCTGCGTTGAATTCGAGCAATTCCACGCCCAACTGCCGCGCCGCGAACACGGCCGCATCGAGTTGCAGTTTGCCGCTGGAGGAATTGAAGAATGCGATGCGCGACACCTTGGGCGCCATTTCGTGCAACAGTTGCAGCCGCTTGCCCATCGATTCCTCGACCTGGACGCTGATGCCGGTGATGTTGCCGCCGGGCTGGCGCAAGCTGGTGACGAAACCGAGAGCCACCGGGTCGCCGCCGGAAGCCATCACGATCGGGATGCTGCGCGTCGCCTTTTGCGCGGCGGCAATCACGATTGCGCCGGAGCCGACGATCAGATCCACCTCCTGGCGCACCAGTTCGGCGGCAACGGCGTCGTGGGGAGCGCCTTCCTTTTCCGGCGCGCGGATCACGTATTGCACGTTTTTGCCTTCGACATAGCCGAGTTCGCGCATGCGCTGGAAAAACGCATCCCACTGGAATTTGCGCGGCGCCATCAGGCCGGCGGGCAGGATGCCGACGCGCCAGACGCGGCCGGCCGACTGCGCCAACGCGGGCCATGCGCGCGCCAGGGCGGCGGCGGCGAGGGCGGTTACGAGTGTACGGCGTCGATTCACGGTTTCTCCTCGCTGATTTCTTGATTGGATTGCGCCACAAAACAATCAGTGCGCCAGCCATCAGATTGCGCATCACCAGCGCCGGATCGGGCGCCGCCGCCGCGCCGCCCGGTAAATGGCTGCCGGCGGCATTGCCGGCGTTGCCGAGGGCGACGTGGTTGATTCGATCGATTGACAGCAACCGCTCACAATCCCAGCACCAGCCGCACACTCTGTTCTATCGCCTGCAAATCGTGGGCGCTGACGCGGCCGGACCTCTTTTGCACGCGCCGCTTGTCCACCGCCGTCATCTGGTCGCACACCGCCACCGAATCCGGCCCGGCCGAGGACACCGCGATGGCGATTGGCGGGACCGGTTCCGGCGACGACGTGAGGGGCACCACCACCACCGTGCGCCGCACCGTGTTGACCGCCGTGAGCGAGAGGATCACGCAGGGGCGGGTTTTCTCGATCTCCGCACCTTTTGGATCGCGCCTGGGAAAATTGACCCAGTGAATGTCGCCCCTGATCATGCTCATTTGTCTTGCACCGCTTCGCCGACGATGCGGTCAATATCATCCGACACCTCGCGGATAGCAGCGAACCTGGGGTCGGATTCGATTTTCCGTACTGCTTCGAGAAGGCCGCTCTCGCGTTCGGCCAGTGCCCGCTGGATCATCTGCTCCACAACCTTGCTGCGCTCGCGCGGCGGGAAAAGTGCATTAAAACGGCTTAAAACGTCGGGATTAATGCTGTAAATCGCTCTTGAAGCAGTCGCCATGGATCATCCTCTACAAAGAAAATAGAATGTTCACATTGTACGGTGTACGCTGCTTCACATTACAATAAGGCCATCCCAACCGCGACCCCGCCCGCGCCAAGAGCGAGCAGCGTCTTGCGACGCTGGTGATGTAGCCGCCGGGGCGGCCTAAGGATTGGGCGAAACCGCTGTGCACCGGGTCGGCCGAATTGATCATCACGATCGGCACTGTGGCCGATGCCTTTTGCGCGGCGTGGGTGGCGGTGGTGTTGACGGTGAGGATCAGATCGACCTTGAGGCGCACCAGCTCTTCGGCATGGCTTTTCAGGCGCGCGGTGTCGAGGTCGGAATAGCGCCATTCGATGGCAAGGTTTTTGCTCTCGATATAGCCGGCCGCGCGCAGCGCCTGCTGCAATTCGCGTTGCAAGCGCAGTACTGCGCCGCCCTGCTGGCTGGTTTGGGACAACACGCCGATGCGCCAGAGTTAGCCGCTCTTCTGGGCCAAGGCGGGCAATGCGCTGGCCAGCCTGCCGGCGGCGAGCGTGGCGAGGAGTTTGCGGCGCGGGTTCATTCGAGCACCATCTCCGCGGAAATCAGCAGCGATCGCGGAATCGCCAGGCCCAAGGCCTTCGCGGTCTTGCCGTTGATGAAAAGCTCGAACCGGGTCGGCTGCTCGACCGGCGAGCCGGACGGCTTGGCGCCCTTGAAGATACGTTCGACGTAATAGGCGCGGCGATGGTTCATCAGACCCCTCCTCTGGAAGGTGCTTGTACCAATACTCTCAAGGCGTCTATGCCATGAAGCCCGCATGCACCAACGCCTTTTAGGGAATCGATGACATCCCTGTGACGCACGGCGGTGCGGGTCATATGTCGCCTCCCCCAGGCCGGCCGCCGGGTCATTTGCAGTGCGCCGATTTGGCGTATTATCGTAATACGTCGTTTTTCTTCCTCTGACGCCATGACCCTCACCGTCCGCCTTTCGCCGCACCTGAGCCAACAACTCGACAGCTATTGCAAGGCGCACCGCGTCACCAGGACGCATGTGATTACCGAGTTGCTCAGTGAACATTTGTCCGCGCCTCCCAAGAGTGGCAAGACCTCGTATGAACTGGCATGCGAATTCGGGCTGGTGGGCGGGTTGCAAGACGGCAAGCCCGATCTGGCGGAAAACCGCAAGAAGTACTTGATGGAAAAGCTGCGTGCCAAGCATTCTCGTTGACGCGGGGCCGTTGATTGCGCTGCTCAACCCGGTTGACAAGCATCATCGTGCGGTAAAGGCGTACTGGCGGCGTTTCAACGGCCGCTGCCTTACTACCTGGCCGGTGCTGGCTGAGGTGTGTCATTTCCTGCCGGAGCACATGCAAATCGCTTTTTTGCGCTGGGCCGACGGCGGCGGCATCGGCGTGGTTGAAATGCACGAGACCGCGCTCTCGAGCCTCGCGGACTGGAAAGAAAAGTATCGTGATCTGCCGATGGATCTGGCCGACGCATCGTTGATCTGGGTCGCGCAGCAGACCGGCGTGCTCGATATCCTCACCATCGACCGCAAGGATTTTTCGCTCTACCGCATGCCGGGCGGCAAATCGCTCAAGCTGGTGTTGTAGCGCGTTCATTCGATCACCCGATTCGCGCGCAGCATGAACACTTCGGGCAGCGTGATGCCGAGCGCCTTGGCGTTGCGCAGGTTGACCACCATCTCGAAACGCGTCGGCTGTTCGACCGGCAAGTCGGCGGGCTTGGTGCCGGCGAGGATTTTCTTCACGTGCAGCGCGGCGTAGCGGAACATCTCGGTGTAGGGCGCGGCATACGAGATCAGGCAGCCGGCATCGACGAATTTGGCTTCCGGAGCGAACACCGGAATGCGCGCCTTGAGCATGGCCGCGGCGATGCGCTCGCGCTCCCCAAAAAACGGCGCGTAGGTCAGGATCAGCAGTGCGTCAGGGCGATGCCGGGCGATGGCCTCGAGGGCGGCATCGAGGACTGCGGGTGAAGCCGCTTCGAACTTGCGCGCGTTCATTCCGAACCCGGCGGCCACGGCGCTGACCCCATCGAACATTTTTGCGTGCGGCGGGTTGTCCGGGGCCATCAGCACGGCCAAGCGCTTGGCGCGCGGCAAGGCTTCGTGCAGCAACTCCACATGCTTGAGGGCGAGTTCGACAGCCTGGCCGGTGACGCCGGTGGTGTTGCCGCCGGGCCTCCCCAGGCTCGCCACCAGGCCGCTGCCGACCGGGTCGGGCGTGGCGACGAACACGATTGGAATGGTCTTGGTTGCGGCCTGCGCCGCGCGCACCGACGCCACCGCCACCACGACGAACACCGCGGGGCCGCGCTGCATCGCCTGCTGCACCAGCGCCGGGAAGCGCTCAAACTGGCCGTCTGCATACAGCGCGTCGAGCACGTAGTGCCGGCCTTCGATCAGGCCGTTGTCGCGCAGGCCGTCTTTGAAGGCGCCGATCCGGGTCGCGCTCTGCGCCGCGCCAATCGGAGACAGAAGGACGATGCGCGGCAGTGGCGGCGGTTGAGGTGTCTGGGCCAGTGCGGCGCGTGCATCGGTGAGGGCGCCCGCACCCAGGGTAAGGAGCAGTTTGCGGCGATGGTTCATGTCCAATCCTCTTGACTACGGCGAATAGTGGCTCGCCCAAAGGGTTTCAGACCATCGTGGTGTCAGGCGATGCCCTGAGGTGGTTGCGGCGCGTGCCGGGCGATCTGTCATTCGATCGCCCTTTCGGCCTGAATCAGCATCGCCTGCGGAATCTTGATGCCGAGCGCCTTGGCGTTTTTCAGGTTGAGCACCATTTCGAACTTGGTCGGCTGCTCGATTGGGAGGTCGGCGGGCTTGGCGCCGGCGAGGATCTTCTTCACATAGGTGGCCGAGCGGCGAAACAGGTCAGGCCCCGATGGCCCATAAGCGAGCAGGCTACCGGCCTCAGCGAAATCCGCCGGGCCGCCGAACGCGGCGATGCGGTTGTTGAGCGCAAATGCCGAAATCCGCTGCGGCTCGGCGTTCAGCATGGCATCGCTCAACACCACCAGCGCGTCGGGCTGCTGCTTGGCAATCGCCGTAAACGCGGCATCGAACGCGGCTGGCGTTGCCACTTCAAACGCGTGCGCCTCGATGCCCGATTTAAGCGCCGCGGCACGCACCTGTTCGCTCAATTTTTGCAGCGACGCATTGGACGGATTGGTCAGCAGTGCGATGCGTTTGGCGCGCGGCAGTACTTCACGCACAAACTCGACAAACTTGACGGTGAGGTCTTCATTCTGGCTCGACTGCCCGGTCGTGTTGCCGCCCGGCCGCGCCAGGCTTGCCACCAGGCCGGTGCCTACGGGATCGTTGACGCCGGTCATCACAATCGGCACGCTGCGGGTCGCCTGTTGCGCGGCGCGCACCGCCGCAATGGTGCTCACCATGATCACCGCCGGCGCCCTTTGCAACAGTTCCTGGGCAAGAGCGGGAAAGCGCTCGAACTGGCCGTTGGCATAGACCGCGTCGATGACGTAATGTTGGCCTTCGATCAGGCCGTTGTCGCGCATGCCCTGCCTGAAACCGGCAAGCCGGGTCGCAATTGCCGGCGCCTTGGTCGAGACGATGAAGCCGATGCGCGCCGGTGGCCCGCCGCCCTGGGCTTGCACGGCGAGGCCGCCGGTGAGTTCGGCGATGAGCGTGCCTGCGCCGAGGGCAACGAGCAATCTGCGGCGCTTGATCGGGGGATGGTTCATTCGACCACATTTTCCGCGGAAATCAGCAGCGAATGTGGATGCGTCAGGCCCTGCGCCTTCGCCTTGTGGCCCTTGGCAAACACTGCGTTCGCGCCGCTGCGCGACAGAAGAGGCCGATTGACATGGAGGACAGTTGTCCATACACTTTCCACATGCGCTTCGACTGGGATCCGCACAAGGCCGCCGCCAACCTGCGTCAGCACGGGGTGCCGTTTGCCGAAGCCGTTACTGTCTTCAGCGACGACTTCGCCCTCACGCGCGAAGACCCGGATGCCGTCGGCGAGCAGCGCTTTGTGACGCCGGGGCATGAGCGCGACGGGCGCGCTGCTGGTTGCGGTTTTCACACATCGCGAGCCCGATTCATACCGGCTGATTTCCGCCTGGAATGCCAACAAACCGCAAAGGAAGCAGTATGAAAAAAATCGCCGCTGAGCCTTATCGCGACATCGACTTTTCCGCGGCAAAGCGCGGCGCGGTGGTGCCGCTTGAAGCCGGCAAAACCAAACTGTCGATCCGGCTCGACAACACCATCATCGAGTATTTTCGCGGGGCGGTCGAGAAGGCCGGCACCGGCAACTACCAGACCCTGATCAATGATGCGCTGTCGGCCTACATTCAACAGCGCTCGATGATCGAAGCCGTGCGTGTGGTTGTGCGTGAAGAGCTTGGCGCTTCCGGCCCCAAGGCACGGGCGTCGCGGGCACGGACACCGAAGACCAGGGCAATTGTGGCGTAATCGCGCCAAGTTGTTGCATCGCCCGGACCGGCCTGCGGCCGGCCAATCACGCTGAACCTGCAACGGTGTGCTGGCGGCCTGGCAGGCCCGCTCAAGCACGGTTTGCAATTGCTTACGCGCTGCGTAATCACCCGTCATTCGATCACCTTTTCGGCGCTGATAAGCAGCGACTGCGGAATCTTCAGTCCCAATCCATTCGCGGTCTTGCCGTTGATGAAGAGTTCAAACTTGGTCGGCTGCTCGATAGGCAGGTCGGCAGGTTTGGCGCCCTTGAAGATGCGGTCGACGTAATAGGCCGCGCGCCGGTACAAGCCGGCTTCGCTCGGGCCGTAGCTCATGAACCCGCCGGCTTCTACGTAGCCCAGGAACCCGTACATCGCCGGCAGCCGTACGCTTGCCGCGAAGTCCGCCAGCAATTGCCGGTTGTTGGTGTTCGTTGGGTTCGACGTGACAAAGAGCGCGTCGGCGCGCCATTTGCGCAGTTGCTCTGCCACCGGCGCGAAATCCTCGCGCCGTCCCACATTGGTGGGGAACACCTCGATGCCGAGAATTTTCGCCGCGCGTTTGGCTTCAGCGATCTGCTGCTGCGTTGTGGGACTGGTATCTTTGGGATCCAGTATCGCGACCCGCCTGATGTTGGGCGCCACCTCCTTGAGCAGTTGCAGGCGTTTGGCGCTCAGTTCGCTGTTGATATTGGTGGTGCCCGTCATGCTCCCGCCGGGCCGCGCGAGGCTGGCAGCGAAGCCGGTACCAATGGGATCACCGGCGACAGAGAACACGATGGGGATGGTCCCCGCCACTTTTTTCGCCGCGCGTGCCACCACCGTGTTGGGCGCAAAGATGACATCAGGTTTTTCGCGCACGACTTCGGCGGCGAGTGCGTCAAGGTCACCGCCGCGTTCCACCCGGCGCACGATCACGAGGTTGCGCCCTTCCACGTAACCGAGATCGCGCAGGCCTTCGGTAAACGCGCTGAGCAGCGGGTCGGCGGGGTCGAGGTTGGCGAGGATGCCGACGCGCCATATTTTTTCTGTTGCTTTGGCGGCTTGCTGTGCAAGAGCGGGCGGCGCGTTTACGAGCAGGCCGGCGCCGAGCGCAGTGATGATTTGGCGGCGCTTGTTCGCTGAATGGTTCATTCGATCACATTCTCCGCCGTAATCAACAAGGCCTGCGGAATCGTCAGCCCCAGCGCCTTCGCGGTCTTGCCGTTGATGACGAGTTCAAATTTGTTCGGCTGCTCGACCGGCAGGTCGGCCGGCTTGGCGCCCTTGAAAATCTTGTCGACGTAAGTTGCGGCGTGGCGGAACATGGCGGCCAGATTGGTGCCGTAGCTCATCAGGCAGCCGGCCTCGGGGTAGATCCGGTCGCCCGCCATGCACGGCATGCGGTGCTTGGTGGCCAATGCCGCGATCTGGTTGCGCTGTTGCTGGAACAGCGGATTGAGCAGCACGATCAAGCCCATGAAATTCTGCCGGCGCATGGTCGTGAAGGCGTTGTCGATTTCCTGCGCTGAGCCCGCCACGAACGGCACGATCTTGACGCCGAGCTTCTGCCCCGCGGTGCCGATGATGGCAGCCGCGTCGCTGTTGGCCGGGAGGGCATTGCTCATCATCACCGCCACGGTGGATGGTTTGGGTGTCGAAGCAGATGTGATGGCAAGCAGCATTTCAAGCCGCTTGGGGCCAAGCTCGGCGCTCAGGTTGGCCAGGCCGGTGATATTGCCGCCGGGTCGCGCCAGGCTCTTGACCAATCCCGCGGCGACCGGGTCAAGTGCGGTGGTCATGACGATGGGGATGGTGCTGGTGGCTTTTTGCGATGCGAGGGCCGCGGAGTGCGCGATGGCCACCAGGACATCGGGTTTCCAATGCACCAATTCGGCGGCGAGGCCCGGCAGCGACTCGATCTTGTTGTCGCCAAAGCGCCATTCGATCACCAGATTCCTGCCCTCGACATAGCCCAGATCGCGCATGCCAAGCGGGAATGCGCCCGAAAAGTGCGGGTCGAGCGCTGCTGTGCGATTGGGTAGCGCCAGCACGCCGACGCGCCAGATTTTTTCCGGCTTGGCGGGCGGTTGCGCGAATGCGGGTATGGCGTTTGTAAGTACGCCTGCACCGAGCGCGAAGAGGGCATTGCGGCGCTGGTTCACGGGATGGTTCATTCGATCACTCGCTCAGCCCGCACCAGCAACGATTGCGGAATCTTGATGATTGGTTCGATGGGAAGCGCTGGCTTTTGAGCAGTTTTGCCAATTCCGGGGTCAGTGACCCCGGAATTGGCGGATAGAGCCGGTAGACGGAGCGGCAGTCGAGTAATGATCGTTCATCCAGCCCCTTGAGACCACGTTCTTTCAGGTCGTGCGCCAGAGTCTCCAGCAGCCGCGTTCCATACTTTGCCCGGTCTGTTCCGGTTTGCTCAAACTCGATCACCCACGCACCAACCATCCAGTTGCGGATGACCAGCGCTTGATTGAGCGTCGCCGCCGCCCGGCCCCGCAACTGCACAGTGGCCGTGCTGATGGCTTTGATGAGTGCGGCGTAATTCATTTGGTCAATCCTCCCAAACCCGCTCCCACCAACGATCCCAGGCCATCACTTTCCGCAAAATCGCCCGCACCAAAGGTTTCAGGCCGATGGCCAATATCAGAATTGTCCACACGCCCATTGCGAAGCTTCATTCGCTTACCTCCCGGTTGCGAAGCTGACACTGGCGCGCCACACCTGAAACTCCGTATCCTGGCAACCCCTGCGCACCACCGGTCCCCGCATCGCGCCATTGGGTATCCGGCGGGGCGTCCGGCATCAAGCCCAGGTTGCGCCGATCGTGGAAGACAATGCGGAACATGCGGGAGATGCCATGAACTATCGCGACATCATCACCATCGAAGCGGGCAAGCGCGGCGGCAAGCCGTGCATTCGCGGCATGCGCATCACCGTGTATGAGGTGCTTGAATATCTGGCCTCCGGCATGACAAGCGCGGAAATTCTCAAGGACTTTCCCGACCTCACCGCCGCCGATATCCAGGCCTGCCTCGCCTACGCGGCCGACCGCGAACGCCTGCAATTCACGCTCGCCGCGTGAAGCTCCTGTTCGACCAAAACCTCGCGCCGGCGCTGGTGTCGCGCCTGGCCGATGTGTTCCCCGAATCACTGCATGTGCGCGATGCCGGGCTGGAGCACGCCCCGGATGAGCAAGTGTGGCAATTTGCGCTCGAACGCGGGCGGCTTGCACCGCTGCTTGCTCCTCTCGCCGGTTCACACGATTCCCCTTGATGGTCTTGAAGCGAAAGCGCAAGCACCGGGATCGGCAGGCGAAAAGCCGCGGGCAACCCAAGTCAAAGCCCAGTCTACGCTCGAACGGCGGGCTAGCGCCTCTGGCTTCTCCGCCCGCGCACGCGAACCACCGGCGGCCGTACGCGCAACATCGCGTCCGGGCCGCGTAAGCAAAACAGGTGTCCGATCGTGGCGCTTCACTGTCCTTGCGCGTGGCTCGAATCGAAGAATTGGTCTACGCCTGAACCCGCGCTTGTTTGTTTCGCGGTCCTGCCCCATGATCAATCCCTGACGCTAGTGACCGCACGCAAGGAGATTCCCCATGCATTCGCCCAACCCTGCCGCTCCCCGACTGTTCACGCGACGCGACTTCCTTGCCACGGGCGCCGCGGCCGCCACGCTTGCCGCAACCAACCCGGTCACCGCACAGCAAGCAGCGCCACGCGTCAAGGGCCCGCGCGTGTGGCTTGACATGGACCAGGCCGAGCTCGACGCCGCCTACGACCAGAGCGTGTATGCGCCGAACATCCAGCAGGTGCTCAAGCGCTACGCCACGAACAGCGAGGCGGTGCGCGCGCGCCTGGGCGCGCCCCGGCGCTTCGCCTACGGCCCGACCGCGATCGAGGCGCTGGACGTCTACACGACACCCCGCCCGAATGCACCGATCAACATCTTCATCCACGGCGGCGCCTGGCGCGGCGGCATGGCGCGCGACTTCGCCGCCGCCGCCGAACTGTTCGTCAATGCCGGCGCGCACCTGGTGGTGCCGGACTTCATCAACGTGCTGGAAGCCGGCGGCAGCCTGATGCCGATGGCCGAACAAGTGCGCCGCGCGGTGGCCTGGGTCAAGCGCAATGCCGCCAGCTTCGGCGGCGATGCCGAGCGCATCTACGTTTCCGGCCATTCCTCGGGCGGGCACCTGGCCGGCGTGCTGCTCACCACCGACTGGCGCGCCGACTTCAACCTGCCGACTGACACCATCAAGGGCGGGCTGTGTTGCAGCGGCCTGTTCGACCTGAAGCCGGCGCGGCTCTCCGCACGCAGTTCATACGTCAAGTTCACCGACGAGATGGAGCAGGCCCTGAGCCCGCAACGCCATCTCGACCGGCTGGTCGCGCCGCTGATCGTCGCCTATGGCACGCTGGAGACACCGGAGTTCCAGCGCCAGTCGCGCGACTTCGCCGCCGCCGTCAAGGCCGCGGGCAAACCGGTGCAACTGCTGGTTGCGGACGGCTACAACCATTTCGAGATACCCGAAACGCTGGCCAATCCCTATGGACTGCTGGGTCGTGCGGTGCTGGCGCAGATGAAGCTTGGTCCGGCTTGACGGCCCGTCACTGACCCAGCGATGCATTCTGGCGGGCGTGATGATAGGGCGTGTCACAAAATTGACTCTGTCAACCTGTATGCGAACCATGAACAATAGACTCGACCGTACCGCGTTCGCCGTCACCGATCATCAAGGTGCGGCCGCTGCCGACCGCATACTGTAAGGCGCGAAGGCTGCCGACCTGCCGGTATAGCAGCCGCCCCGGTTCGCGCTGATCGTCAACCTCGATGCGCCTGGCGCGCGACAAATGTGCGATGCGCGCCCGCGAATCGACTCGCGGCAAATCATCCGGAGTAACATCACCTCTGTAGCTGCTATCACTGGCAACCCGCAATGAGGTGAATCGATGGGCACATTTTCGGTAGGCTGCAAGATCGAGAATTCGGTGGATCGCACGCGCGGCGTGAAGCTGCCACGCATGCTGGTCGATACCGGCAGCGAGTACACATGGGCGCCTGCCACTTCGCTCGAAAAAATCGGCATAGCGCGTGAAAAAAAGGATCTCGAATTCGTGATGGCCAACGGCCAGCGCATTACGCGCAGCGTCGGCTTCGCCATTATTCGCGTTGAAAGGTCGTTCACCATAGACGAGGTGGTGTTCGCCGAAAAAGGTGATCTGCTTCTGCTCGGCGCGCGCAGTCTCGAAGGCCTCAGCCTCACGGTTGACCCGCGTCGCAAAAAGCTGGTCGCCGCCGGGCCGCTGCTGGTCGCACCGGGGAATCGAATCCGCTGATTCAGTGCAGGAGAAATTCACTCGATCAACCGCGCCGCCTGCAACAGCAGCACCTGCGGCACCGTGATGCCCAGAGCCGAGGCGGTCTTCATGTTGATCACCAGCTCCCACTTGAGCGGCTGCTCGACCGGAAGATCGGCCGGCCTGGCGCCCTTGAATACCTTGTCGACAAACAGCGCGGCCTGGCGGTAGTACTCGGTATCGCTGGGGCCGTAGGTCATCAGGCCGCCCGCGGTGGCTGCTGCCGGCAGCGGAAACATCGACGGCAATTTGTGCTGCAAGGCCAGCCCTGCGATTTGCGCGCGCAGACCAAACGCAAAGGCGGACTGGGTCACCAGCACCGCGCTGGCGCGGGCCTTGACGGCCGCCTCAAACGTGGCGGGAAGCGCCTCGGCGGCCGCCACTTCGAACTTGAGCAACTGCACACCCAGCTTGGGCGCCGCGATCTCGGCCGCTTCGGTCTGCAGTTTGCCGTCGGCGGCGTAAGTGATCAGGGCGATGCGCGAGACCTTGGGCACCATTTCGCGCAGCAATTGCATGCGCTTGCCGGTGGTTTCCTCATACTGGACGTTGACCCCGGTGATATTGCCGCCGGGCTGCCGCAAGCTGGTGACGAACCCCAGGGCAACCGGATCGCTGCTGGGGCACATCACGATCGGGATGCGCTGCGTCGCCTTCTTGGCCGCGCCGATCGCGACCGCGGCGGTGGCAACGATCGCGTCGACCTGCTGACGAGCCAGATCGGCGGCGAGAGTGTCGTACTCCCCGCCTTCTTTCTCCGGTGCGCGAATCACGTATTGCACGTTCTTGCCTTCGACATAGCCGAGCTCGCCCATGCGCTTCCTGAACGCATCCCACTGGAACTGGCGCGGCGCCATCGGGCCGCCGGGCAGGATGCCGACGCGCTAGACGCGGCCGGCGGGCTGCGCCAATGCCGGCCATGGGTTGGCCACCGCGGCAGCGCCGAGGGCGGCTACGAGCATGCGACGGTGTTTCATTTGCTCATTCATTCGATCACCCTGCCAGCGCGCGGCCCGAAGGAGCTACAGAGCCTGAACCTCGAATCAGTTTACGCCTCAACCTGCGCTTGTTTGTTTCGCGGTCCTGCCCCATGATCAATCCCTGCTGCTAGTGACCGCACGCAAGGAGATTCCCGATGCATTCGCCCCTACCTGCCCCTCCCCGACAGCTCACCCGACGCGTCTTTCTGGCCGCAGGCGTCGCGGCCGCCACGCTTGCCGCAACCAAGCCGGTCATCGCGCAGCAAGCAGCGCCGCGCGTCAAGGGCCCGCGCGTGTGGCTTGACATGGACCAGGCCGAACTCGACGCCGCCTATGACCAGAGCGTGTATGCACCAAACATCCAGCAGGTGCTCAAACGCTATGCCAGCAACAGCGAAGCGGTGCGCGCGCGCCTGGGCGCGCCCCGGCGCGTAGCCTACGGCCCGACCGCGATCGAGGCGCTGGACGTCTACACGACCCGCCGCCCGAATGCACCGATCAACATCTTCATCCACGGCGGCGCCTGGCGCGGCGGCATGGCGCGCGACTTCGCCGCCGCCGCCGAGCTGTTCGTCAATGCCGGCGCGCACCTGGTAGTGCCGGACTTCATCAACGTGCTGGAGGCCGGCGGCAGCCTGATGCCGATGGCCGAGCAGGTGCGCCGCGCGGTGGCATGGGTCAAGCGCAATGCAACCAGCTTCGGCGGCGATGCCGAGCGCATCTTCGTATCCGGCCACTCCTCGGGCGGGCATCTGGCCGGCGTGCTGCTGACCACCGACTGGCGCGGCGACTTCAACCTGCCGACCGACACCATCAAGGGCGGCCTGTGTTGCAGCGGCCTGTTCGACCTGAAGCCGGCGCGGCTCTCCGCGCGCAGTTCATACGTCAAGTTCACCGACGAGATGGAGCAGGCTCTGAGCCCCCAGCGCCATCTCGACCGGCTGGTCGCGCCAGTGATCGTCGCCTACGGCACTCTGGAGACACCGGAGTTCCAGCGCCAGTCGCGCGACTTCGCCGCCGCCGTCAAGACTGCGGGCAAACCGGTGCAACTGCTGGTTGCGGACGGCTACAACCATTTCGAGATACCGGAAACGCTGGCCAATCCCTTTGGCCTTCTGGGGCGTGCGGTGCTGGCGCAGATGAAGCTCGGTCCGGCTTGAACGGAGTCACGGGCCGCGCGGCGTTTTCCAACGGGTGTCATGAGCTGACTCCCGCCGGCAAGTCATTCGCAAATGGTCCATACGGATGCGTCCGCCCTCAACGCCGGCTACGAACGCTTGTGGCAAGTTTGCCGCCGCGGCCGGCGGGAAACCGTTATTGCGCTAGTGTTTGCGCACGATGCAAGGCAATCGCCAAGCGGAATTTGAAATGAACCATCGCCGCAAACTGCTGATCGCGCTCGGCGCGAGTACGCTTGCCTTGTCGGCGGCTACCGTAGCGCAAGCGCCTGGCCGCATTTCACGCGTGGGCTTCCTGTCGGCCCGCGCCGCGAGCGGGCCGAATGAGGACGTGTTTCGACAAGCCCTGCGCGAGCTTGGCCATGTCGAAGGAAAGAATGTCGTCATCGAGTGGCGCTATTCCGGCGGCCTGTCCGAGCGCTATCGCGAGATGGCGGCCGACCTGGTGCGGCAGAAGGTGGATTGCATCGTCTCCTTCGGAATCGAAGCAAGCCTGGCGGCCCGGCTTGCGACGCCGACCATTCCGATCGTGATGGTGAGCGTCAGTGACGACCCGGTGCGGCGCGGCCTGGTTGCGAGCCTGGCGCGGCCGGGCGGCAACGTCACCGGTTTTGTGGTGCTTGGCCCCGACCTGTCCGGCAAGCGCTTGCAAATGCTTAAGGAGACTGTGCCCAAGGTGTCGCGCGTGGCCATCCTCTGGGATCGCAGCAGCTCGGCCAATGTGAGTCACCTCAAGGAAACCGAGGCTGCCGCCCGCGTGCTGGGCATCGAACTGCAGTCGCTCGACATTGGTGCCGCGGATGGCCTGGAAAACGCCTTCCAGGCGGCGGCCAAGGGCCGCGCGCAGGCGCTTTTGGTGGTGGCGACCGGATTCGTCAATGCACACCAGGTGCGCATCGCCGATCTCGCGGTCAAGGCGCGGCTGCCGGCCATGTATTCCAACTCGCAGTTTCCCGAGCGCGGCGGACTGATGAGCTACGCGGCCGACAACGTCGAGCAGTTTCGCGGCGCGGCCACATATGTCGACCGCATCCGCAAGGGCGCAATGCCCGCCGACCTCCCGGTGCAGCAACCGACCCGGTTCGAGCTGGTCGTCAACCTCGATGCGGCCCGCAAGATCGGCCTGACTTTTTCGCCCGGCCTGATGCTGCAGGCCAACAGGGTGATCGAGTAAGGTCGCGCATGTGTTCCGGCGCGCAAGCGCAAGCGCTGCATTGCGGCAAACACCGCTGGTGAGCGGCGCCTGGCCTGCAGCACGGCGCCTCCCTTCAAGCTTTCCAGCGCCAGTCGCGCGACTTCGCCGCCGCCGTCAAGGCCGCGGGCAAACAGGTGCAATTGCTGGTTGCCGATGGCTACAACCATTTCGAGATTCCCGAAACGCTGGCCAATCCCTATGGCCTCTTGGGTCGTGCGGTGCTGGCGCAGATGAAGCTTGGTCCTGCTTGACGGCGGTCGCTGACCGAACGATGCATGCAGGCGGGCGTGATGAGAGTGCGTGTTATAAAATTGATTCTGTCACCTTGTATGCGAACCATGAACAATAGACTCGACCGCACCGCGTTCTCCGTCACCGATCATCGGGGTGCGGCCGCCGCCGACCGAGCCTACTGGGCCGCTGCCAGCCGGGATGAACGGTTCGCAGCCGTCGAGATGCAGCGCCAAATCGCCTATGGCTACCAGACTGCCCCGCGACTTCAAAGAATTTTTGAAGTTGCTCGACAAACACGGCGTTGACTATCTGCTGATTGGTGGGTACGCGGTGGCGTACTACGGCTATCCGCGCCCCACTGCCGCTATGGACGTCTGGATCGCGATGCATCCGGACAACGCGATACGCATCACGCGAGCGCTGCGTGAATTCGGATTCAACACGCCAGAACTGGACGAGCAGTTGTTTCTGGAGAGCGGAAACATTATCCGGATGGGCCAGCCACCGATGCGCCTGGAAATTCTTACCCAGGTCTCGGGGGTTGAGTTTGGCCAGGCGTTCAAGCGCAGAACCGTCGATCAAATCGACGGGCAAGCGGTCAATTTGATCAGCCTGAAGGATTTGAAAGTCAACAAGCGCGCTGCCGGACGTCCGAAGGATCTGGACGATCTGAGCAAACTTGCAAAAAAACCCAAAAGCTGACCGCTTGTGCAAACGGCACCGCTGTGCGCTCCGCAGACATTGGAACCTCTGCGCCTCGCACGGCTACACTGCATCATGATCCGACCCGTTTTCCTCACCTTTCTCGCGCTCGCCACGCTATGCGCGGCCGGCGTCGCGACCGCCCAGCCCTATCCCAACCGGCCGCTGCGACTGGTGATCCCGTTTCCGCCCGGCGGCGCCACCGACATCATCGGCCGCATCCTCGCGCAAAAGCTGGGCCCCGCGCTGGGCCAGAACATGCTGGTGGAAAACAAGCCCGGCGCGGGCGGCGCGATCGGCTCCGACACCGTCGCCAAGTCCGCGCCGGACGGCTACACCATCCTGATCGGCACCTCCAGCACCCATTCGGTGGGGCCGGCCCTGGGCGTCAAGCTGCCCTATGACGCGGTGCGCGACTTCGCGCCCGTGGTGCACCTGTCCGACGCGCCGCGCGTGCTGGTGGTTTCATCCACCCTGCCGTTCAAGAACGTGTCGGAGTTGATCGCCGCGACCAGGGCCAGGCCGGGCGCGTACAACTACAGTTCTTCGGGTGTCGGCACCACCGTGCAGTTGTCGGCCGAGGCATTCAAGCTGGCGGCGAAGATCGACCTCACGCACATACCCTACAAGGGCACGGCGCTGGCGTTCACCGACCTCGCCACCGGCCAGGTCGCGCTGATGTTCGACAGCATCGTCTCGGTGCAGCCCAGCCTCAAATCCGGCAAGGTGCGCGCGCTGGGCGTGACCTCCGCCCGCCGCAGCCAGCTGATGCCGGACGTACCTACCATGGTCGAGGCCGGCGTGCCCGGCCTGATCGACGAAACCTATTTCGGCCTGTGGGCGCCCGCCGGCACGCCCCCCGCGGTGATCGCGAAGCTCAATGCGGAAACCAACCGGATCCTGCAGGGCGCGGAGATGAAGGAGCAACTGGCGCAGCAGGGTGCGCTGCCGGTCGGCGGCACGGCGCAGGAATTCGCCGGCCGCATCGCCAGCGAAACGGTCAAGTGGAGCCGGGTGGTCCGGGAAGCGGGGATCCGGCCGGAGTAGCGTTTCCCGCTGCAGGTGGCGGTGCCCGTGCCGTTGCAAGGCGGCCGGGTTTCGACTGGAAACAGGTCGACAGCTGCCCCCATTTGGTCAGGCACGCGTGAAAAACCTGATAAATCTTCAGTGGCTTGCCGAAAAATCCTGATATTCCCGCAAAATGCTGAAGAAATATCCAAATGATCTGCTTACTCGCGCTCCCGATTGGCCCAGATCTGCGCGAGACATTGACCTTGACCACCCACAGAGGCCATGTCGGCAAGATGCCTCTGACGCAATGTCCGGCGACGGTGGCAGCATGAAGCAAACGAAGAGGAGTTACAGGCAAATGGCCGAACGCTCAGACGCAATCGTAGCCCCGACCACCGCTTTGGAACTGGAGAAGGCATGAGATCACCCGTCACCCGCCACACCCTTGCCGCGATACTGCTTTGCATACTGGCAGTATCGGGCGCCTTTGGTGCGCCGCTTGAACCGGTGCTGACCCTGGCGGCCAGGGAAAAAGCGCCCCTGCTCGACACCCTCAAGGACCTGGTATCGATCGAATCGGGCAGCGGCGACCGCGAAGGCCTGGACCGCATCGCCAACCTGATCGCCACCCGCCTTGCGGCACTCGGCGGGCGGGTCGAGCAGATCGAAGCCGGCGCCGACACTTACCGCATGTTCGATACGCCCAAGCAGATCGGCAAGATGGTGCTGGCGCGCTTTGCCGGCAGCGGCACCAGGAAGATTCTGTTGATCGCGCACATGGACACCGTCTACCTGCGCGGCATGCTCGCCCAGCAGCCGTTTCGCATCGATGGCAATCGTGCCTACGGCCTGGGCATCTCCGACGACAAGCACGGCATCGCGGTGATCCTGCACAGCCTGGCGATTCTCAGGCAGATGAATTTTCGCGATTACGGCGAGCTGACGGTGTTGATCAATGGCGACGAGGAAATCAGTTCGCCCGGCTCGCGCGCCATGCTGACCCGACTGGGCGCGCAAGCCGACGCGGTGCTGTCGTTCGAATCCGCACCGGTGGCCTCGGACCGGCTGGAGCTGGTCACCGCCGGCATCGGCGCATTCCTCCTCAAGGTCGAAGGCCGCGCGTCGCACGCGGGCGCCGCGCCTGAGCAGGGCCGCAACGCACTCTACGAGTTGTCGCACCAGATCATGCAGACGCGCGACCTGTCGGACCCTGCAAGCGGGCTCAAGATGAACTGGACCGTGGCCTCCGCCGGCACCAATCGCAACGTCATTCCCGCAACCGCGTCGGCGGCCGCCGACGTGCGCGTGATGCGCGTCGCCGACTACGACGGCATCGAGCAAAAGGTGCGCGAGCGGGCAAAGAGCCAGTTGATCCCGGATACCCGCGTCACGCTGGAATTCGAACGCCGCCGGCCGCCACTGGAAATGCGGCCGCCGTCCCTGGCCCTGGCCCGCCACGCGCAGACCATCTATGCCGAAATCGGCAAGGAACTGGCGATCAGCACGGTGGCCATTGGCGGTGGCACCGACGCCGCCTTCGCCGGGCTCAAGGCCAGCGGCCCGGTGCTCGAGCGCCTGGGCCTGCGCGGCTTCGGTTCGCATTCGAACGATGCCGAATACATCGACATCGAATCGATCGAGCCGCGCCTGTATCTTGCGACGCGCCTGATCATGGATATCGCGCGCGGAAAGTAATCCGGGGCGGATGCATTTTTCCCCTGGTCGCGTATTCGGTTGGCGACATTCCCCGCGGCAATCCGTCAGGCGTGAAGCGGCTTGCGCCTTGCGAACCCGAGTCCAACGAGACCGAGAGCCAGCAGTGCGAGGGAAGCCGGCTCGGGCACGGTTTCGATCACAAAGAACATCGGGCGAACCCAGGTCTCGCCCTGGAACATCTGTCCGGGCGTGCTGTTGAAATCGCCGCCACCCAGGTCCACGCCGCCATCCAGGTATCGATAGCTTCCCAGCACATCGTTGCCGTTCGCCACATGATCGATTTCAAGAAGTATCTTGTTCGCGCCGGCCGGCACGACCAGCGGGATCTTGGCGAGATAGGTGATCGTCTGGGCACCGAAATCGGCGAATATCCAGGCGATTTCCTGCTGGCCGGTGGCCGCGTCATAGCGTACCTGGAGGGTGACCTGATCATCGATCGGCCCGCTTGCCACCGGCAGAAAATTCGCCAGGGTCACGGTGTTGTCGTTCAACCTGATGCCATAACCCTCGGTCAACGGCCCCGCGGGAATGGTCAGATTGAAGGTGCCCATCACCGAGAAGTTGTGGTTTTTCTTCAATCCCGTGGTGGTGCTCGATGGATCGGTATTGGTCCCCAGGGTTGCGCTTTGCGTACGGCGCAGCGCACCAATGGGATCGTTTACGACGATACCCTGCGACGAATCCAGCCTCAACAGTCCACCGGATTCCGCACTGGATGCAAAAGGCGTGGAGGTATATCCGGCGGGCGTTCCGGCGAAAGGCGGGGTGATCGTCGCGTTGTTGAAGTTCGGGGCGGAAGGCGGTTCAAGGCCATCGCTGAAGGGGTCGGTGAAAATCGTGTTGCCGTTGCGGATGATCCTGAACTCGTCGATGTAAACCACCAGCGCATGGCTGCTGACGCTCCAAATGCTGGCCAAGGCAAAGGCCATCCTGGCCAGGATCGGTGCAAAACGCGTGCCGCGAATCGGGCGCATGGCTTGTCTCCCTTGTAAAGCAGGTTCTTCAGGCAGTCCGACAGCCGGATCGCGCGCCTGCGCGCATGTCTTGCGAGGCAACCCGACAAGCAAAACTGTGCATGGGAATCAAGCTAACAGGCAGGCGCTGAAGAACCGCTTACCAATCGCTTAACGATGACTTACGCCTGCGGGCGGGGCCGCCATTGGCCCAAGCGCCTCACCTGGACCATTCACAGGGCATGAGATCGGAGTGAACGACAGCGCGAGGCGTGTCGGGCTATGGCAAGATGAAAGTTCGGCGCCGCTCCAGCATAAGCTGCAGGCGAATCCAACGGGCTCTTTTCAACTTGACTATCGATCATTGCCAAGAACGTGACTGCCTCGACAGCGGCGCGTTCTTGTCATGAATTTCGTGGTTCTCAACAAGCAGGAGCCAGTCATGGCCTGGCGCGATTTCATTGAGAAGTATTTGAATACGCCCGGCTCATGTATCCGAGCGGGAACCAGGGCGGCGATCGAGCGCGCCCTTGCAAACATGGAAACACCCGCGATCGGCGAAGCGGCGCACGATTTACGTTCGCAAGTAGCGACTCCTCAATCCGGGACGCCTCTACCGAAGAAGTAATCGCGGCAACCTGGCCGCATACCAATGACGTAATGCACGCGCGCCTTTCCTGGCCCTGACGCGGGCCGCGTGGTGCTTTGAAAAATCACGGCCATGCTTGAACGGCAGGACCGGGATCGGCCATTTCCTGGTTGAAAACCCGTCTCACTCGGCCGCGTTGCCGCCGCCGGTCCGTCGGCCAGTGCCCGAGGTCATACTCTCAAGCGGCGCAAACACGACCGCCGACGAATGCTCATTCGATCACATGACCCGCCTGCAGCATGATCGAATGCGGAAAGGTCAACCCGAGTGCCTGCGCGGTTTTCAGGTTCACCGCCAATTCGAACCTGATGGGCTGCTCGATCGGCAGGTCGCCCGGCTTCGCGCCCCTGAGTATTTTGTCTACATAGGCTGCGGCGCGGCGAAAATTGTCCGCGTGCAAAGCGCCGTAGGAGATCAGGCCACCGGCCTCGACGGCCTGCCGGTTGGTGAACATCATCGGCACCTTTGCCTGCATCATGCGATCCATGATCGCCTGCAGGTTGCGGTTGGAGAACGGGCCGTCCGCCACCAGGTACGCCTGCGCGCCCAGGGCGGCGCCGCGCTGAAAGCCGCTTGCGATATCCGCAGGTTGCCGCCATTCGAGGCGGGTCACACGCACTCGCAGGCGCGCTGCGCCACTCTCGATTTCCGTGACCTGGGCGATGCTGCCGACGTCCGCCGGGTCGAACAACACGGCCACATGCGCGAGCTTCGGCAGCGCTTCCTTGAGCAGTTGCAGCCGCTTGGCGCCGAGGTCGTTGGCCAGATCGGTCAAGCCGGTGGCGTTGCCGCCCGGACGGCGCAGGCTGGCGGCGATGCCGATGCCCACCGGGTCCTTGCCGATGGCAAACACCACCGGGATGGTGCTGCCGGATTGCGTGAACAAGCCGACGGCCTGCTCCGCGCCGGTGACGATCAGCTCCGGCCTGGTCGCCATCAGTTCGGCGGCCAGCGCCGGTGCGGCCTGCGGCACACCGTTGCCGTAGCGCGCCTCGATCAGGTAGTCGCGCCCTTCGACCCAGCCCAGTGCGGCCAGGCCGGTGCGCAACGCGGCCAGCCACGCGGCACTGCCCTGGGCGCTGGTGAGGACGAAAAACCCGATGCGTCGCACGCGCTTTTCCGCTTGCGCCACCGCCGCCCGGGCATGCACTGCCAGGGCGCCGAGGGCGATCAGGAACTGCCGGCGTCGAAGGTATTTCATTGCCTGCCTTTATAAAACCCGGATTCTCGAATCGCCGCCTGCGGTCAGGGCGACCTGCCCTACTCGGCCGTGATGCCCGCGAACTTGATCACCGCTGCCCACTTTCTTGTGGCCTCCGCGATGATCGCGCCGAATTCCGCAGGCGAGCCCCCAAGCACGGTGCCGCCCAGCTCGACGATCCGCGCCTTGATCTTGCTGTCGGCGAGACCGGCATTGAGCTCCTTGTTGAGCATGGCGATGATTTCGGCCGGAGTGTTCCTGGGCGCGCCGATGCCGGCGAAACCGCTGGCCTCATAACCAGGCACGAAGTCTCCCACGGTCGGAAGTTCCGGGAACACGTCCAAGCGGGCCGCGGTCGTGACCGCCAGGGCGCGCAGCCTGCCGGCCTTGATCTGCTGGATCGATTCCGACACTGGAGCGAATATCACCTGCACATGGCCGGCGATCAGATCGGCGACCGCCGGCGCGCCACCCTTGTACGGGACGTGGACCAGATTGAGCCCGGTCATCATCTTGAACAGTTCGCAAGCGATGTTTTGTGGCGTGCCCTGGCCCGCCGACCCGTAGTTGATCTTGCCCGGGTTGGCGCGGGCGTATGCGATGAACTCGGGAAGCGTCGCGGCGGGGACCGAGGGATTGACCACCACCACGTATGCCAGCCGCGCGGCGCAGATGACCGGTGCGATGTCGCGGATGAAGTCGAACCCGGGATTGGTGTAGAGCGCGGCATTGATCGCATGCGGGGTCACGACTTGCAGCAGCGTGTAGCCATCCGCAGCCGCCTTGGCGACCGCCTCGGTCCCGATGTTGCCGCTGGCGCCGGCGCGGTTCTCGACGATGAATGGCTGGCCCAAGCGATCCGACAGCCATTGACCCATCAAGCGCGCCTGGATGTCGGTGGCCCCGCCGGCGGCGAAGCCGACGATGATGCGCACCGGCCGTGACGGAAAGGCTTGCGCCCGGGCAATTCGCGGCACGGCCGGCAACGCAGCGGCACCCAGGCATAAGCGCAGGAATGTGCGGCGGGGAAATTTCATGATGCTCCCTCCATGTGTGTGTGCCCTGCGTCGCGGACATGCAATCCGGCTCTACGGCCTGCGGCAACAGACTTGCCAGCCATTAACTCCTGATCTTCGAAAACGACGCTTTGTGCGCTTCCCACTTCTTCCTCTCGTTCGCAACAATCACGTCGAAGCGCTCGAAACCGCGAAGCGTGGCCAGACTGGGATCCGACTCGAAAATGGGGTAGCAATTGAATCCCTCATGCACCGCCTTTTCGAACCAATCGACAGCCGCGCTCCGGTCGTTCATCAAGGCATATGCACAGGCGATGTTGTACTCGGTGTGATGAAAATGCCCGAAGCCTCGTTGCTGGCTCGCCGTACTGATCGCCGCTTCGGCTTCCATTTTTTCGCCGCTGGCCGCATGGATCATCGCCAGCGTGCTCCCGAGCAGGCCGCCCCGGTCGCCCGGAAAAGCCCGGAGAGAATTTGTAATCCGCATCAACGCCCGGTCTTTCTGGCCGACACGGAAGAGCGACCACGCGCTCTGGTAGGCATGCAAGTCGGGATTGAACGCCGGATCTATCGTATCAAAGACTTTTAGCGCAGCAGGCCAGTTGCATTCATAGAAATAGCACTCGCCGAATCGATACTGGGCTCCGTTGTTGCTGGGATTGAGTTTGACGGCCGCCTGGAATTCGCCGCGGCCGTCCTCCAGCAGCCCGACGTGAAGGAAGACCAGCCCCAGGTAGTGGTGGGCTTCGTCAAGCCGGGGGTTGATCTTCAAGGCTTGCTGGAAATCCCGGATCGCGTCGCCGTGCGGAAAATGATTGAAGGCCGTCCATCGCAAGCGGCCGCGCGCTTCGTAAGCCTCTGCCAGATTGGGGTCGAGTTGAAACGCGCGCTCGATTGCCAGGTACGCCTTCTGCTGCAGATTCTTCTCTTCCGGCGCGAACAGAAAAAGCCGGATCACATAGGCCAGGCCCAGCTTGGCATGGGCATCGGCAAACCGCGGATCGATGTCGGTCGCTTTCTCCAGCATGTCAATGACTGCCGTATTGTTCGCCTTGCCTTCGAGATGCGACGAGGAATGCGATGCAAGCGCCGCGGCCTGCGCAAACAACTCGGCCGCCCGCTTGTCGGGTTTATAGGTTTCGGTCCGGGTCAGTCGCCACCCGAGTCCGCCAACAACGAGGACGCCGAGCGCCCCCAGCATGTGCCGCCGGTTCCCCTTGTGCGCCAGCCCGGACAACAGGCGAGCGCCGATCCGCCCACTTGCCTTTTCCCAAGGCAGCACGACCCGAAACACGCGTATCGGGAATTGAATGTTCTTCATCTCGGGTTGACCGAGATCGACGAACTCGGCGTCGAATTTGTTGTGAACCTGGTCGTATACCTGCTGCGTCAGGCATATACCGCCGGGCACGGCGAGCGACTGCACGCGTGCCGCGATGTTCACCCCGTCACCGTAAACCGTGCCATCCGGCTTCTCGATGATATCGCCCAAGTGAAGCCCGACCCTGAAACGCAATCGGCGTTCCTCGAGCGAATCCTTGGCGGTCGAGTTCAGCTCCTGCGCAATGGCGAGCGCCGCAGCCGCAGCCGCGGCGGCAGATTCGAACACTGCGAGCACCGAATCGCCAGCCATGTCGATGACCCGGCCCTGCATCGACTCGATATGCTTGCGGAAAACGGCCCGCCCCGTATCCAGTGCAGCCACGGTCGCATGGTCATCGGTGGCCATCAGGCGCGAATAACCCGCGGCGTCTGCCGCCAGAATTACCGCCAGCCGCTGCTTGAGCCTTGATTCCACCACCTGCACCGTCCCTCCCGGCATGCGCACGACGACAATAGCATGTCAGGGCCTTCGAGGACTGGAGCAGCGAAGCTTGAATGATCGCTTTGAGTCAGCCTGACCGAAGTTGCCAATTGAGTCGACCATCCGCTACCGACGAAGAGGAAAATCAATCCGCCGCTGCTCGCGCGACGTTGCGCGAAACGCACCTGTTTGAATGACCGTTTCGCATTCAGGAGCGGCCATTCATTGACGGAGGTGTTGCGCCTGCAGGGCAGCAGCTTGCGGCCAGTATCCGGCGGGTGATGGCGAATCGGGATTGTGCGATTTCGTGTCTTGCGCTCCTTTTGGTGGTGGACCTGCGCACGTGACTTGCGAGAGAGGCCGGCAAGCAACACAGTTCCTGACGAACAATCTAGCAAGCGGAAGTTGAAAAGCCGCCTTCCAACGGCTTACCGATGGCTTACGCCTGCAGGGCGCGGTGCACAAACGCGCGGCCACTCCGGCACCACCCTGCGCGCGCATAATTGGCGCTTTGATTGCGGAGGGCCAATTGCATACACGTCGCAAGCTGCTGCTTGCACTCGGTGCGGGTGCGCTGGCCGCGCCCCTGCGACCCTTCGCGCAACAGCCGGCCGCCGGCATGCACCGCATCGGGTTTCTTGGCGCGACCTCGGCCGCGGGTCTCGGAAACAGGCTGGACGCATTGCGCGCCGGACTGCGCGAGCTTGGCTACGTCGAGGGCAAGAACCTTGTCATCGAGTTTCGTTGGGCCGAAAGCAGGTATGCGCGGCTGGCCGAACTCGCAGCCGAACTGGTGCGCCTCAATGTGGCACTGATCGTGACCCACAGCACGCCGGGGGTGCTTGCCGCAAAGCAGGCCACCACGACCATTCCCATCGTCATCGCGGAGCAGGGTGATGCCGTGGCGACCGGTGTGGTTACCAGCCTTGCGCGGCCGGGCGGCAACATCACCGGCTCAACCTTCTTCAGCCCGCAACTGGCCGCGAAACGGATTGAAATGCTCAAGGAGGTGCTGCCGCAGATGCGGCGCTACGGATTCCTCTCGAACCCCGACACCTCCTCGATGGCGCGGGCAGCCTTGCAGGAAATGGGCGTGACCGCACGGGTGCTCAAGGTGGAACTTCAGGCATTCGACGTGCGCGGGCCGGAGGAGCTTGAAGGCGTTTTCGCGCAGATGGAAAAGCAGGGGGTCACCGCCATCGGCGTGCAGGGCGAGCCGATGCTCACCGCCAATGCCAGGTTGGTGGCGGCCATCGCGGCACGCCGGCGCATCGCCGCGATCGGCGACACCACGTTCGCCGACGCCGGCGGCCTGATGGGATACGGGCCGGATTTTTCGGTGCTGTTTCGCCGCGCCGCCGCTTACGTGGACAAGATATTGAAGGGCATGAAGCCGGGCGAGCTGCCGATCGAACAACCCACCCGCTTCGACATGGTCGTCAACCTTGCGACCGCCACGACGCTCGGCCTGAAAATTCCCCAATCGATTTTCCTGCGGGCGACCCGGGTGATCGAGTGACGGGTGCGAACCTTCGCCTGGCGGAATGTGCCACGGCGGCTTTGGCTTGCAGGCCCGAAAGAAGCACGCCATCACAACGCGGGACGACATTGCGCCCGCAAGCCGATGTTCGCGCGATGGCTATTCGATCACCCGATTGGCACGCAGCAGGACGGACTGTGACAGCGCGACACCGATGTTCTTGGCCGCGATGTCGTTCCAGACAAACTCGAAGCGTGTCGGCTGTTCGACCGGCAGCTCGCCGGGCTTCGCGCCCTTGAGGATACGGTCGACGTAGTTCGCGCCGCGCCGGAACATATCCTGGTAGCTCGGACCGTATGACATGAGGCCGCCCGCCTGCGCGAATTCGGCGGCGCCGTAGAGGGCGGGAATCCGGGTCTTGCGCGCGAAGCCGGTGATCACCTCGGCATTGGAGAACGTCAACGGGTCGGGAAAGACGACCATGCCGTCGGCCCGCAGGCGCGCGATCTCGGCAAACGCCTGCTCCAGTCCCTTGGCGCCCTGGATGGCAACCAGTTGAATCTGCACGCCGAGAACTTTGGCCGCGCCTTCCATTTCACGGATCGCCACTTCGGCCGGTGGCGTGGCCGCGTCGGCCAGCACCACGGCCCGGCTGGTGGCAGGCGCCGCCTCCTTGAGCAATGCCAGGCGCTTCGCGGCCAGGTCGGGGGCGATCGACGTGACGCCGGTAATGTTGCCGCCGGGGCGTGCAAGGCTCGCAACCAGCCCCAGGCCCACCGGGTCGCCGGGATCGAGCACCACGATCGGGATCGATTGGGTCGCGCGCTGGGCGGCCAGCGCGGCAGGCGCAGCCGCGGTCACGATGACGTCCACCTTGCTGCGCACCAGGTCGGCCGCGAGTTCCACCAGCCGCGTCGCCTGGCCTTCGGCGAAGCGCCATTCGATCGCAACATTGCGGCTGTCGATCCAGCCGAGTTCGCGCAGCCCGCGCACAAATGCCGCGATGCGCGGATTGCGCGCGACGATCTCCGCACTGTTCGGCAGCAGCATGCCGATGCGCGCGGTGCGCCCGGCCGGCTGCGCGTTGGCGGTGAACGGTGCGGCGCACAGCGCACCAAGTGCCAGCAGCAGGCTGTCACGTCGGTTCATTCGCCCCCCCGGTTCCGGATTGCGCACGGGAAACGCCATGATCGAACACGCTGCCGATGTCATTGGCGGTACCGCGCGATTGCATCAGATTACACCCGCAAGGCGAGGTTTGGGTGCTGCCGGTGATCCGCCCCCATGGTCAAGCGCGGTCCGGCGATCCACACTGTGCGGCCCGGCTGCCACCGAAACGCGACCAGGGCGATGGCGTGTGACGGCTGCTGCGTTGCATCACGCTACCCTCTGGTGCAGGCGTCCGAGTTGGCGTAACCTGAAATCGCTTGAGGTTCGCCGCCAAGCTAGCGGCCGGAGGAAACACCATGATCCATGCGCGCCAGGCCGCATTTCGCCGATGCTTCCTTCTTCTCCTGGCCCTTGTTGGGGCGACCGTCGCTTCTCAGGATTCGCTTGCCCAGCCATTCGCGCGCATGGAACTGCGCGCCGTCGAAAGCATGACACTGACAACCGCGAAATTCCTCGCCGGCGACAAAAACGGAAAGCCGGTTTCCCTGGCGGGCGAGTTGCGCATTCCACGGCCGGGAACCGACCGCTTGCCGGCGGTGATCCTGGTACACGGGTCTGGCGGCATCAGCGCCGTGGCCGACCGTTGGGCGCAGGACATCAACAGCGCCGGCGTCGCCACCTTCATCCTGGACAGCTTTTCCGGCCGCGGGATCGTAAACACGATCAATGATCAATCGCAACTCGATTCCCTCGCAATGATGGTCGACGCATACCGCGCGCTGCAAGCGCTTGCGGATCATCCGCGCATTGATCCGGACCGCATCGCGGTCATGGGTTTTTCCAAAGGCGCGGTCGCCGCGGTGTATTCAAGCAACGAGCGCTTTCGAAAACTCCACGGCCCCGCCAATGTCCGTTTCGCGGCACATATCGGGCTCTATACGCCATGCAACGTGCGCTTCAACGAAGATGACAAGACCTCAGGAATGCCGATCCGGCTGTTTCACGGCATCGCCGACGATTATGTGGCGATCGAGCCGTGTCGCGACTATGTCGCACGCCTGAAGGCGGCAGGGGCGGGCGTGCTGCTCACCGAATACCCGGATGCGCATCACGCCTACGATGCCTTCGTGCTCAAACAGCCAATCAAATTCCCGGAGGGTCAAACCACACGGCGCTGCCGGCTCGAAGAAGGGCCGAATGGCGGCATCCTGAATGCCAGGACAGGCAAGCCATTCAATCTCGACGACCCATGCGTCGAAAAGGGTCCGCAGGTCGCATATAACGCAGCCGCGCACGATGCGACAGTTCGCGCCGTGAAGGAGTTTCTTGCCGCGACTTTCCGCCTGGCAAGCCGATGAGCCTGCGCGGGCCGACCCTGGCGGCTGTTTCACGCCCGTCGGAATGCCCGTTCCCGTCAATCGCGACAGTCCCGTCATCGGGCGATCTTGTTGAAAGACGCCGTGTCAAGGTCAGCAGGTATGTCGCGAACCGATGTTCAATCACATCGGTGCCGAGGCTTGCACCATGCTTTCGCCAACCTGACGTGCGCCGATCGGTACCCTGTTGGAGAAATCCGGCGGGCGCCGCGACTTCGCGCGCATGATGACCGCCCGCTGCCGCGCGATTCAGACTCCGGCGCGCAGCCGTACCGCTGCAGGCAAGCGGTGGGCGCCTGACCTATACTCGTCGATGTTCGCGCGCCGCTGGCGCGCGCCGACTTTTCAATGCATGCCGGGAGTTCGCGATTGAAGGACCTCGAAGATCTCGCAGAGCAGTTGTCGATGGCAGAGCTGATGCGGCTCCAGGACGCGCTGTCGCGCGCCATCGTGCGACGCTTCGAAAGGCACCTGGCCCTGGCATTCAGCGACATCGCCGATTCGACCGGCTACTTCGCCGCATTCGGCGATGAAGCCGGCCGCAAGCTCCAGCAGCGCCACTACGACCTGGTCGCCGCCGCCATTGCGCCCGAAGGCGGACGCTTGGTCGACACCGCCGGCGACGGCGTGTTCCTGTGCTTCGACGAGGTCACCGCGGCGGTGCGGGCGATGGTGGGGCTCAAGCGCGCGATCCTGCGCGACAACGATGAGCGCAGTGCCGCTCATCGCCTGCATGTGCACATTGGCGTGCACGCCGGCCCGGTGCTTACCGACGGCACGCTCGTATCGGGCGAAGTGGTGAATTTCTGCAATCGCGTGGCGGCTTCCGCCAGCCGCGATGAATTGCGCCTGACGCCGGCGGCCCAGGCCGGGCTGAGCGACGCCGCGCTGCGCCGACGCTGCAAGCCGCTGCGCGGCGTCGAACTCAAGGGCGTCGCGGCACCGCAGGACCTGTTCACCCTGGATTGGCTTGACCCCGCGCAGTTTCCGACCCTGGTCGGATTCGAGGACGGCAGCGTGCAACGCCTGCCGGCGCGCGACGTGATCCGCTTCGGGCGCCTGGTGCAGGAAAACGGCGCCGCCGCCAACGACATTGTCATTTTGCTGGCAGACCCGGAATTGCGGATTCGCGTCAGTCGCTGGCATTTCGAGTTGCATCGCAAGGCAGATGGCTACATGCTGCGCTCGGTCACCGCGAGCGCCAGCACCGCGCTCAACGGGCGCACGCTGGTGCCGGGCGAACTGGTGCCATTGCGGCCGGGCGCGAAAGTGTGCCTCTCCGGCGCGGTGACGCTCACGTTCGTGTCGGAAGATTTCTCGCAGGAAATCACGCACCTCCCGGGCTGACGCGCGGCGCGCAAGCCGCAGGCGCGGCGCGCCGCCGATGACGGACCGAACCGACGCTACTTGAGCGGCTTCCTGACGCCTGCGGGAAGCTGTACACGGGCAACATTCAGGGTCATCGTACAAGTCCGGCGCGCCGGGCGATCAGCTTGCGCACCCGTCTCAACGACTCCCCATTTATGGCGATTGCCGAAACGCCGGCCCGCGCCTACGCTTGCCTTTCCGCACCTGGCATCACGCGTTGCGCCCGCGCATGGCCGAAGGCGGATCCGGGCGCCTGATTCGCGGAAAGGAAATCGATCATGAACAGGAAAGTCATTCTCGAAGCGGCGGTGGCGGTTGTCGTCATCATGGCACTTGGCATCGGCGTATCGAGCGGGTTCTCGCTGGCACGCACCGAAAACGCGGTGCCGGCGGACGTGCCGCGCGCGATCAGCCAGCCGCCCAATCTCGACGCCACGCCCGCCGCCGACGCAGCCGCACCAGGCAGCACCGCGGTCGAAGCCGGCCCCTACAACGCCTCCGGCGAAGCCAGCTTCACCGCTGCCGGCGACCTGGTGCGCACGCAGTAGCGGCCGCCAGCGTCGCGGGGCGCTTACTTCAGCGGCTTTTTCTCACCGGCAGGCAGCGCCACCCGCGCGACATTGAGGGTCATCGAGACCGCGGTGTAATAGCCGCACGCGCCGATCAGGTCCATCACGCCCTGCTCGCCGAACAGCGCCACCGCGCGCTTGTAGACCGCATCGCTGACGTTTTTCTTGTGATGCAACTGGGTGCAGAAATCGTACACCGCCGCTTCATCCTTTTGCATTTTCGCCGGGCGCTTGTTCTGCGCCAGGGCGGCGGCGATCTTCGGGTCGAGCCCGGCCTTGAGCGCCAGGATCAGGTGCGCGTACCACTCGTATTGCGAGGTCCAGTAGCGCGCGGTGACCAGGATCGCCAGTTCATTCAGGCGCAGGGGCAAGGACGAATTGAAGCGGATGTACTCGCCGACCTTCTGCAGGCGTTCGCCCAGCAGCGGGCTGCGCAGCCAGGCGTTGAACGGCCCGCCGGTGAGCATGCGCTTGGTGGCCGCCGCGACGCTTTCGCCGCCGCCGCGCGGCCCGGCCAGGAGCGACTTGATCAACGCCGCCTGCTCCTTGGTCAACTGCGCAGGCGAGAGAATCGGAAAACGGGTCACGCCTTTGGCGGCTGCGGGCTGCTTGGTCATGCTGAACTCCTCCTGTTGGATGAAGCGATTGATCCTGCGCCGGGCGGCGCAATGCCTGGGTCTGCGATGGCAACAACGGGTCGACGCCCGATCATGCGGGACGGCCCTGCTTACGCCTTGATGCCGAGCAGTTGCGCCGCGGTGCCGCCCAGGATCGCGACCCGCTCGGCATCCGACAGCCCCGGTGTGGCGAGCACTTCATCGACCGCGGTCTTGGTCCAGGGAAACGGATAGTCGGTGCCCACCATCAGTTGGCTGGCGCCGACTTCGGCGGCAAGGTGGCGAATGCCCTCGGGGGAGAAGACCATGGTGTCGTAGTACATCTGCTTGAGGTAATCGGTCGGCTTCTTCTTGATCGGGCCGTGCGGCCCGCCGGGGCAGGCGCTGGGCAGAGTCAGGCAGCCGGCATCCGAGCGGCCGGCATACGAAGGCAGGAATCCGCCGCCATGCGCGCCGCAGATCTTCAGGCCCGGGAAGCGATCGAGGGTCCCTTCGAAAATCAGGTGCGACAGCGCGATCGAGGTCTCGACCGGAAAGGCGACGATGTTGGCGAGATAGCCATTGCCTTTCAGGCGGTGCGCAAGCTCGGTGGTCACGCCAGTGGCCTGCGGGTGAATGAACACCAGCACGCCAAGCTGCTCCACCTTGGCCCAGAACGGATGAAATTTCGGATCGCTCAACTCCAGCCCGTCGCACGACGCGCCGATGGACGCGCCGCGCAGCCCGTATTTGCGGACGCCGTCTTCCAGTTGGCTGGCGGCGAGGTCAGGATGCTGCAGGGCGACCGAAGCGAAGGCGACAAAACGGTCGGGATGCGCGGCACAGGCCTCGGCCAGTTTCTCGTTCTGGATCTGGATCACTTTCCCGGCGACCTCGCGTTCGGCCTTGTACCAATAGGGATTGATCGACAGCGCCTGCATGTCGATGCCCTGCGCGTCCATCGTGGCCAGGCGTTGTGTCACCGCGGTGGCCATGTGCAGGTCGGGCCGAAACGATGGCCCGCCGAACTTCAGGCCCATCAGCGCCATCGCTTCCGGCACCGCGCAGTGGGCATGCACATCGATCACCCTGGCACGCTTGCCGGCGACCGTGGTTTCGCGGCGGCGCGGCTGCGCGTGCGCCGCATGGCCGGCCAGCAGGTCGCAACCGACAAAGGCAAGGCCGGCAAGCGCGCCGCTGGACGATGCAAGGAATTCACGGCGCGTGCTCATCGATTTCTCTTTCGATTGTTGGTTGATTGTTGTGGACAGCCTGTCACTGCGCGCGCAGCGTAACATACGCGTCCGCCGAGGCCTCACAGCCCGCAGATCGCACACACCACAGGAGACAGATCGTGAAAATCCGGGCTTGCAGCGTGACCGCCCTCATACTCGCCGTTGCCGCGCCGACCCAGGTGGCTGCACAAGCCTGGCCGGCCAAGCCGGTGCGCATGGTCATCGCCTTCGCGCCGGCCGGACCGGCCGACATGATCGGCCGCATCGCCGCGCAAAAGCTGTCCGAGATCCTCGGCCAGCCGGTAGTGATCGACAACCGCGGCGGCGCCGGCGGCAATCTCGGCGCCGCGGTGGTCGCGAAGTCGGCGCCCGACGGCTACACCGTGCTGGTCACCACCTCCGCCTTCGCGGTCAATGTCACGCTGGCGCCAAACGGCGGCTACGATGCCGAGCGCGAACTGATTCCGGTGGGCGTGGTGGCCAAGCAGGCCAACCTGATCTTTGTGCATCCGGGGGTGGCGGCGAAAACCCTTCCCGAGTTGCTGGCGCTGGCGAAAACCACCAGGCTCTCGTTCGCTTCGCCAGGCAGCGGCACCACGCCGCACCTGACCGCCGAGAACCTGTTCAACCTGACGGCCAAGCTCGACATGACGGCGATTCACTATCGCGGCGCCGGCCCGGCGATCACCGCGGTGGTGGCCGGCGAACCGCTGGTCGGCGCCGGTGCGCTGTCGACGCCGCTGCCGTTCGTCAAGTCCGGCCGCCTGCGCGCGCTCGCCATTTCCAGCGCGGCCCGCGTCGCCGCCTTGCCCGATGTGCCGACCTTCGCCGAGGCCGGATTTCCCGGCGTCACCGACGAGACCTGGATCGGCATGTTCGCGCCAACCGGCACCCCGGCCGCGGTGGTGCAGCGCCTCAACGACGCGATCAACCAGATGCTGCAGGGCGCCGACACGCGCGAGCGGCTGGCAGCGATCGCGTTCGAGCCGGTCGGCGGCACCTCACGCCAGTTCGGCGACTATGTGAAGGGCGAGATCGTCAAATGGGGCAAGGTGGTGCGCGAGGGCAACATCAAGCCCGACTGAACCGCGGTATCGGAAAGAAGCCGTGCGTTGGCAGCAGCAAGCGGCGCGCCGTGCCGCAGGCGCAGATTCAACGCGCCTTTAGATAAAGCGCGTGCTGGGCTTCATCCCGAGGTAATGCTGGCCGGCGGTTTGCAGATGCATCGGGTTCGACTGGATCTGCTGGGTCACCGCATGCATGTCGCGCAGGCGCCGCTCGAACGGGTTGCTTTCGAAGATCGCGGTGGCGCCGGCATCGCCATAGGCATCCTCGACCACCTTGGCGGCTTCGCGAATCGCGTAGGTGGAGGCCAGGCGCATGGTCACGCGATCGGTGTATTCGTGCTTGCCGCTTGCCACGCAGGTGTCCCAGGACTCGCGCACGCTTTGCAGCAGCCAGGCACGCATCGCGGCAAGGCGTGCCTCGGAGATCGCCACCCGGTTCTGGATGATCGGGTTGTCGCGCAGCATCACACCGGCGCCCGACGGCGTTTTCTCGTTGGCCAGCGCCACGAATGAATTGAGCATCGCGCGCCCGAGGCCCAGTGCGACCGCTGAAAACCCGGCCTGGTACATGGCGGTTGGCGAAAAACGGTACACCGGGCCTGGCTCGCGCCGTTCGGTTTCGACGTCGGGCACGGCGTCTTCCGGCTGCTGCTGGTCGCGCCCGACGCCGCGTGGCACCACACAATGCTCGGCCGGCACGAACAGGTCGGTCACCGCATAGGTGTCGCTGCCGGTGCCGCGCAGGCCGATGACATTCCACTTGCTGTCGACGATGGTCACCGCCGACCGCGGGAACAGGGCGGTGCGTTCGGCCGGCTGGCCGTTCGGCCTCCTGATCGACGCACCATCGGCGTCGACCAGCTGGCAATGCCCGCCCAGCCAGGTCGCATGCCGGCTGCCGCTGCCGAAGCCCCAGGTGCCGGTCACCCGCCAGCCGCCACTGACCGCGGTGGCGCGACACGTGCCTTGCGGAAAGCCCCAGGCCAGTACCGCGCGCGGGTTGCGAAACAGTTCACTGGCCGCAGCCGGTTCCATGTAGGCCGCCGACATCGAACAGGCGCAGCTCTGCGCCACCGACCACGCCGCGCTGGCGTCGCCTTCGGCCAGCGCAAGGACCACCTGGAAAAAAGTCGGCAGGTCGAGCTCCGCGCCGCCTTGCGAGCGCGGCAGCAGCATGCGGAACATCTTCGCTTCGTGCAAGGCATCGAGCACCGCCGGCGGCAGCGCCTTGTCGGCATCGATGCGCGGCCCGGCGGCGTCGAGCAGCGGCGTCAATGCGCGGGCGCGAGCAATCCAGTCCTGGTCAATCGCCGCGGGCTGGTCTGAATCAAGATCTTTGGGGTTCAAGCGCGCTCCGTTGTCGGCAGAGAGCCGTATGGCCGGGCTGCCGAGTGTATCGCACCATGCTCGCGGGTCGCCCGAAGCACGCGGCGATCTGGTGCGTTGCGTGTTGGCAAGGCTGCAATTGCCGACGCCGGTCGCACCACCAGCATCGCCGCGCCGCAGCGACGACAGGGTATGATCGCGGCCTTTTTCAGGAGAAAACCATGAGCGCACTGCCCCCGATTCGCCGGATCGTGACCGAGGATGATGCCAACGGTCGTTCACGGATTGTCGAAGACGCGCCGGCGACGGCGATTCGCACTGTCGCCGAGCGGCCCAACTACCGCGCCGTCAATGTCTGGCGTACCGAAGCGGCGCCAGCGCCGATCGACGCGCCGGACACCGTGGCCGACCACAAGGGCATCCTGCCGCCGAAAAACGGCGGCTCGATCCTGCGCGTCATCGACTACCCGCCGGAGGTCGCCGACCCGGCCGAGCGCCAGCGCCAGATCGCCGCCACCTTCGGCGGCATCTTCGCCGACGCCGACCATGACAAGCGTGCCGGCGCCCACCCGGGCATGCATCGTACCGACACGGTCGACTACGCGATCATCCTCGAGGGCGAAATCTGGGCGGTGATGGACGACAACGAGACATTGATGCGCAGCGGCGACATCCTGGTCCAGCGCGGCACCAACCATGCCTGGGCCAACCGCTCGAACCAGACCGCGCGCATCTGCTTCGTGCTGCTTGACGGCAAGCGCTGAAGCTTCACACCGCATCCCGACGCAAGTGCCGGGCGGCAGCGATCCAAGGCTCCCTGGCGACTATAGATGCAGCACGTGCATCATCAGGAAATCGAAAAACACGCAAAACAAGGCGATCGGGATCGGGAGCCCCAGGAGGCTGCCGATCATGTAGGTGCGCATGCCGATCCCGGACAGCGCAAGCGCGTAGTTGACCGCCGGCAGGGTCTGGAACAACAGGCGCAGCAACAACACACTGCGGACCGGATGCGCGTCAAGCTGCGCAAGAATGCGCGCCGCGGTGCGATTGTTGAACTGGCGCAGGGCGTCGGCCCCGAGGTAACGCACCACCAGATAGGTCACCGCGCAGGAAATGACGGCGGCTGCATAGGTGACGATTCCACCCCACATCTGGCCCAGCGCCAGTATCGCGGCGACCAGAAAGAGTGCGCCCGGAATATGAATCAGGTTGGCGAATGAAAATAGAAATACGAAAATCGCCAACCCTCCCAGGCGGTTCCTGCCCAGCATGTCGCGCAAATAGGGCAGATTGAAATGCTCGCGCAGGCCCGAAATTTCGGCGATCGCCAGCAGCAGGGCCAGGAACAGCAGAACTGCCAGGACTCGCCTGTAAAGGCTCACGTTGACCTTCAACCGGTGTTCCCGGATTTCGTAATGATGAATTTGGTAGTCATGGATTCGATCGGCCCGCGATATTGCCGGCGTGCGTTGCGCGCCCGCATTGTCTGCGGCCGGGCAACCCGACGCCGACATCCGGCCAGCGGCGTCGCTGACCGGCCTCACAAGGCGCGCCGCCTTCGGCCACCGTCGACCGCCCGCCATCTTACGTTGGACCGCCCGCAGGGCAGAAGCCGGTATCCTGCATCGACAAACCAGCGCGGAGCCTTGAACCCATGAATGAGCCGATCATCGACGCCCACCACCACATCTGGGAACTCAAGCGGGTACCCTGGCTGGCCGGGCCGATCCAGCCGCGCATCTTCGGCGAATATGCCGCGCTCAGACGCGACTATCAGGCGGAGGATTTCAAGCGCGACCTGGCGGTGCACGGCATCACGCGGTCGGTCTACATCCAGGTCAATGTCGCGCCCGGCGACGAGGTGGCCGAAACCGCCTGGGTGCAGGGGGTCGCCGACCAGCACGGCCTGCCCGACGGCATCGTCGCCTACGCCGACCTCGCCGCAGCGGACGCAGGCGCCGTGCTCGACCGCCATCTGAAGCACGCCAACCTGCGCGGCATTCGCCAGCAGCTGCATTGGCATGCCGAGCCGCAGTATCGCTTCGCCACGCGGCCCGACATCATGGACGACCCGGCCTGGCGCGCCGGACTTGCCGAAGTCGGGATGCGCGGGCTGTCATTCGACCTGCAGATCTTCGCCGGCCAGATGGCGGCCGGTGCGCGCCTGGCACGCGACTTTCCGGACCTGCGCTTCGTGTTGCAGCATGCCGGCATGCTGCAGGACCGCAGTCCCGCGGGCTGGGCGCTGTGGCGGCGCGGCATGCGTGATCTCGCGGCCTGCCCGAACATGCACGTGAAGCTGTCCGGTCTGGGCACCTTCGTGCGCGCCTGCTCGGTCGAGCTGTGGCGGCCGGTAATCGAGGAAACCGTCGCCATGTTCGGCGCCGCGCGCTGCATCTATGGCAGCAACTTTCCGATCGAGAGCTTGTGGACCTCCTATGCGCGGATCATCGAAACCATGCAGGAATGCCTGGCGCCGCTGCCGAGCGCGGAACGGCGGCTCGTTCTGCATGACAATGCGGCGGCGTTCTATCGGCTGTAGCCGCGTCCGCGACTGAAGTCGCCAGGCCCGCCGGACGCAAGCCCGGCACTGCGGCCGCGCCCACGGCGACATCGGCTCAAGTGTTCAGGGGTTCGACTTCGCACCAGGTGGCGCGCAGCGGAATCGAGCCGCTCACCGGGTCCTCGCGCGAGGTATCGACCACGCCGTTGAGATTGGCTGCCAGCGGGTGGCCGGCACCATACGGGCTGTCGGCCGGCCCCTCGACCCACCAGCCGTGCTGTGCGCATACGCTGCCGGCGGCGCTGCCGGACACAAAGCGGGCACGTGCCACCGCGCTGCCGATGGCCGTGCGGATGCGTACCCATTCGCCATTGGCGATGCCGCGTTGGCGCGCCGCGGCGGGCGCGATTTCGAGCAGCGGATCAGGCATCAGCCGGCGCAGCGATTCGATGTTGCGGTGCTGGCTGTGGCAATAGGCCAGCACCTTGGCCGCGCCCAGGCGCAGCGGGTAGCCGGGCGGCGCCACCGGCAGCGCCCCCTCGACAAGCGTCGGCAGCGGCGCGATGCCGTGCGCCAGCAGTCGCTCGGAATACACCTCGATGCGGCGCGTCGGGGTGGCGAAGCCTTTGGCGATGCCGTCCGGACCGGCCTCTGCAAACGCGTTCAGCGGCACCGCGGTCGCCAGATCGATGCCGGCGGGCGCCGCGCGCAGTTGCGCGACATCGAGGCCGGCCGGCGCCAGCTGCGCGTCGTGCCCGCGGTCGATGCTGCCGTCGAAAAACTGCGCACGCAAGCCAAGCCGCTCGGCCAGCCCGATGACGATGTCGGTATCGCTCCTGGCCTGGCCGATCGGCGCCACCACCGCGGGCCGCAACTGCACCCTCTGCAACGACGCCAGGCTGGTATCGAAGCCGGCGCGCAGGCCTTCGCGCTCCCAGGAGGTGGCCGCGGGCAGCAGGATGTCGGCGTATTGCGCGCTGGCGTTGGCGAAGAAATCGGCATGCACATGGAACTCCAGGCGCTCGAACGCCGCTTGCGCCAGCGCCGTGTCGGGCTGCGAGGACAGCAGGTTGGTGCCGAAGGAAAACAGCATGCGCACCGGATAAGGGCGGGCATCGAGCACCGCGCGGTAGACATCGCGCGCGGTCACAAAGCCCAGCAGCCCGGGCCCGAGCGGACGGCGGTCGAGGCCCAGCGCCTTGGCGCGTTGCGCCGGCGCCAACAGGTCGGCGCCGGAGATGTCGGCAAACGGCGCGGCCGCGCCCGGCACGTTGCCGCCGGCGCCGCCGACGCTGCCGGTCAGGGCATAGAGCAGGGTCAGGGCGCGGTCGGTCTGGGTCGCGGTGACGCTCTGGCCGATGCCGTTCCAGGCGTAGTAGGCCACCGATGTCGCCGTCCCGAGAATGGCGGCGGCGTTGCGCAAGGCGGCTTCCCCGACCCCGGTGAATTCCGCCACCCGCGCCGGCGACCACTCGGCGGCGGCGGCGGCGTAGAGGTCGAAGGCGCTGCGACACGCCAGCGGCCCGGTCAGGCTCGTGATTTCCACCGTGGCGCGCAAGTTGACTTCCGGCATCCCCTCTGGCCAGACCCCGCGCGCGGCGTCATACGGCACCAGGCGCCGGCCGGCATCGACCGCGAACAGGATGTCGGCGCTGCCGCCTGCGGTGCAATCACTGGCGCGCAAAAACCGCCCGTTGTCGGCGCGCACCAGAAACGGCCCGTTGCTCCACTCGCGCATGAAACGCTGATCGAAGGCGGCACCCTCGATCAGCAGGTGCGCCAGGCCTAAGGCCAGCGCCTGATCGGTGCCCGGCCGCACCTGCAACCACTGGGTCGCATGTTTGGCGAACGCGGTGGGCCGCGGATCGACCGCGATCAGGTGCGCGCCGCGTCTGGTGGCCGCGGTGATCTCGGCCACCCGTGCCAGCCAGGTCACTGCCGGATTGTTGCCCCACAACAACACGCAGTCGGTACCGGCGAAATCCGGGGTGCCGATATCGTGGCCGAAGGTGAAGCGGGTCGCGTGGTCCTTGTGCCAGTTGCAGATTTCGGTGGCGTAAATGGTGTTCGGGCTGCCATAGGCGCGAATCAAGCGCTCGATCCAGGCGATCGAATCCTGCAGATGCGAGCCGGACGGTGTGGTGACCGAAAACGCCACCTGCTCCGGCCCGTGGTCGGCCTTGATCGCCTGCATGCGTGCCGCGATTTCATCGAGCGCCGCGTCCCACGAGATCGGCACCCAGCCCGGATCCGCCGCGCCCTTGGGCGCGCTGCGGCGCAGCGGCTGCGTCAGCCGCTGCGGGTGATACACCAGCTCGGGAGCCGCGCGTCCCTTGGGACACAGCTTGGCGCCGGTCGGGTGCTCCGGCAGGGGCTCGATCGCGGTCAGGCGGCCAGCGTCAAGCACCGCCGTGCAGCCACAGCGCGAACGGCACTGGGTGCAGAAAGCGGCAATCCGCACCTGCGCCGTCGCGGCAGTCATGGCCATTTGATTTCCCCTGTCGCTCAATCGATACCCTCAGCGCGGGACGATGCGCACGTTCGTTGCTGCTCAGGACTTCGGCGCGCCCGCCGGCGCCTGCAGTTCGAAATGGAATACCTTGGAGATGATCTGCCAGCGCCCGTCGACCAGCACAAAAGTCAACGAATCGGTGAAGTGCTTCGGCAGGATCGAACATTCGACCCGCGCCAGCGCGGTCAGCGGACCGATGAAATCGATCGACAAAATGCGATCGGTGCGCGCATCGCCGCGGCTGGCCGGCGCCGGGCGCTGGTCAACTACCGCGAAATACTGCTCCATGTCGAGCGCCAGCAAATTGCCGTCGCTGGCGCAGGCATACAGCGCAGCCGGATGAAACACCCGCCGCAGCAGCGCCGAGTCGCTGCGGTACAGGCCTTCGAAGTAGTCCTGCAGCACCGCGATCACCGCGTCAAATGATGCATTCATGCGAATTCTCCTGAAGGACTGCGCAAAGAGCTCACCGTCGGAGCCGGCCTTGCGCGCTATTGCGGCACACCGTTGGCTGCACGGTCATGTTCGGGATCGCGCCAATGCCCGGCCGCGACCAGCTTGTTTTTCAGGCCCGGAAGGGTGTAGCCGCTCTTGTAGGCAAGATGCGCGAACTCGACCGACTTGTCGAATACGCCAACCTCGAAATATGCCAGCCCCATGATGTACTGCAGGTTCGGATCGGCAACCCCGGCCGCCTGTGCGAGTTCGAGTTGCCTGATCGCCTCTTCCCGCTTGCCGATCTTGTTGAGCTGGTTGGCGTAGATCAGCTTGGCCATCCCGTCATCATCGGACTGCGCGGCCGCCGCCAGATCGACATGCGGCGCCGGCCGGATGGCAGATGCGCCGAGCGCGGAACCGCCGCCCGGAGGCATCGCCACAGTCGGTGCCGGGGTTGCCTGGTCGAGGGCGCGCAGGCGTCGCCAATACCACGCGACCGCCGCCGCGGCCAGCAAGGTGACCGCAAGGGCCAGCATCGACGCAACACGAAAACCGGCGATCAGCGCATTGACCGACTCGACCGCGTTGGCCGGCGTCGCCAGGATCAGCAACTCGCCATGCTTGCGCGTGTCGAGCACAATATCGGCGCGCCTGCCTTTGCGCCATAGCGGGTCCGGCACCGAATCGCCAGCGCGCACCCCATCGACGCTGCCGACGGTCGCCACCACCCGGCCCGAAGCGTTGACCACCAAGGCGCTGGTGAAAAAACCGGCGTTCCCGAACCGCTCCAGCATGTCCTGGACTTCGCCATAGTCACCCCCGGCGAGCACGCCGGCGATGCCGCTGGCGACCAGGGTATCGAGTTCGGCCTGGGAGTGGGCGCTGCCGGCCCGCACGCCGCTGCCAGCCTGCACCAGACCGGGTGCCAGGCTCCAGAAAAGCCATGCAGTGCCCGCGAACCCCAGAAGCACTGCCGCTGCCAACACCGAAAGTATGCGGACGATGCGTTTGCGTTCCGGATTTTTCGCTTGCTGCATGGAAGGGGGCGGGAATCGACCGGGAATCCGATGAATTGCTTGACTGGCTGCGGAACATCCATTCTAACTGTCAGCCAAGATCCGGCGCTATCCGGCGATCCGCGCATGGCCAGGCCGACCCGGGCAACGCAGCGCGGCGGCAACCGCCGCATCGAGCGGGCGAAAGATGCCAGAATCGGCCTGCCGTGGCCGGTTGCACGCGCGCAACCAAAACGGAGACCACCGATGTCGCTTCGCACCACCCTGGCGTTGACGCTTGCATTGTTCGCCGGCGGCGCCCACGCAGCCTATCCCGAGAAATCGATTCGCATCGTGGTGCCCTATCCACCCGGCGGCACCACCGACATCCTGACTCGCCTGGTCGCGCAGAAACTGTCGGACTCGCTGAAACAGGCGGTGGTGGTCGACAACCGTCCCGGCGGCGCGGCGATGATCGGCAGCGATATCGTCGCCAAGGCAGCGCCCGACGGCTACACCCTGCTCTCCACCGGCGCCGGGCCACATGTGATCAACGTCAGCCTGTTCCCGAAGATTCCCTACGACCCGCTGAAGGACTTCGCCCCGATCACGCTGATGTCGATCAACCCGCTGCTGATGGTGGTGCCGGCCAGCCTGCCGGTCAACAATGCGCAGGAGTTCATCGCCTGGGCCAGGGAAAACCAGGCCAAGGCGAACTACTGCTCGATCGGCGCCGGTTCGCCTTCGCATCTTGCGGCCGAGCTGTTCAAGTCGATGGCCGGGATCGAGATGACCCACATTCCCTACAGCGGCAGCGGCCCGGCGATCATCGCCACCATCGGCGCTACCTGCGCGGTGCTGTTCGACAGCGTGCTGTCGTCCGGTCCGCAGGTGAAAAGCGGCAAGTTGAAGGTGCTGGCCACCGGCAACAAGCAGCGCCTGCCGTCCTGGCCGCAGGTGCCGGCACTTGCCGAATCCGGCCTGCCCGGCTTCGAAGGCTTCACCTGGGGGGCGCTGCTGGCACCGGCCGGCACGCCGCCGGCGATCATCAACCTGCTGCAGGCCGAGATGGCGCGCATTTTCGCCCTGCCCGAGGTGCGCCAGCGGGTCGAGGAACTCGGCGCCCTGCCGGGAGGCGGCACCGCGGCCGAGCTCGACGCCTTCAGCCGCGCGGAGATGCGCAAATGGGCCAAGGTCATCAAGGACGGCAACATCAAGGCAGAATAGCGGCACCCGACGGCGCATGCCGCCGCCGCACTGATCGAAAGGAGACGCCATGGCCGTCAGCTTCACCCCCCTGCATCCGCTGTTCGCCGCTGAAGTCAGTGCGATCGACCTGCGCACCACGCGCGACCGCGCCACACTCGAGCAACTGCGCGGCGGCATGGACCGCTACGGCGTGCTGGTGTTTCGCGATCAGCCGTTCCGCGATGACCAGCAGATCGCCTTCGCCGAGGCCTTCGACGGCACCCTGCACGCCAGAACCTCGACCGCGGTGCTGACGGCGAACCGCTTCGGCAACGAAGCCCTGTCGGACATTTCCAACGTCGGCGCCGATGGCGAAATCCTGCCGCCGAACGACCGCCGCCGCGTCAGTTCCCTGGCCAACCGCCTGTGGCACACCGACGCCTCGTTTGTCGAACCGCCGGGCCGTTATTCGATGCTGTCGGCGCGGGTGCTGCCGCCGGTGTCCGCCGACACCGAGTTCGCCGACATGCGCGGCGCCTGGGACGCCCTCGACGCCGATACCAAGGCGGCAATCGATGGCCTCAAGGTGCATCACTCGATCGCCTATTCGCGCGAGGTGCTGGGCTTCGAATTCGCGCCGGCCGAGAAGGAAAAGCTCAAGGGCGCGGTGCACCCGCTGGTGCGCACCTTCAAGGACGGCCGCCGCGGGCTGTATCTGGCTTCGCACGCCTCGTCGATCATCGGCTGGCAGGTGCCGGAAGGACGCCTGCTGCTGCGCGACCTCACCGAGCATGCGACCCAGCCGCGCTTCGTGTTCCGCCATGTGTGGCGCGACGGCGATTTCGTGATCTGGGACAACCGCAGCACCATGCATCGCGCGCGGCCGTTCGACGACGTCAAGTATCGGCGCGAGTTGCGCCGCACCACCACGCTGGATATCGAGCTGGTGACCAGCGCGGTCTGAGCACCGGTCGGCAGCACCCGCACCGTCGTCACGCACCGCCAGTCGGCGCCGGGTCGGGTGCGGACCCGGCGCCGGCGGATCGGCGGATACAAAGTCGCCCCTTCAGATACTGAAACGGAAGGTCGCGCCGCGGTCCGGCTGCGCCTCGGCACGGATGCTGCCGCCATGCCGATCGATCAGCCGCTTGACGATCGCCAGACCGGCGCCGGTGCTGTCGAATGCAGGGTCGTTGTGCAGCCGCGTGAACAGCTTGAACAGGTGATCGGCATGCCGCATGTCGAAGCCGATACCGTTGTCGCGCACCACGTACTCCGGCGCAGCGCCGACCCGCTCGACGCCGACTTCAACCCGCGGACGCTCACGCCGCGCTGAATATTTGAAGGCGTTGTCGAGCAGGTTGTGCAGGATCTGCCGCATCATGACCGGGTCGGCATTTGCCGTCCCCAGGGGATTCAGCACCAGCTCGCCATGCGGATAACGTTCACGCAATTCGATCGCGATCTCGCGCACCAGCGCGTCAAGGTCGACCGGCCGGCGGGTGACTGCCTCGCGCGACAGGCGCGAATAGTCGAGAACGCCATCGATCAGCCGGCTCATCTTGTTGCCGCTGGCGGCGATGCGATCGAGATAGTCGCGGTTCTCGTGGTCGAGCTTGTCGCGCAGGTTTTCGCTGATCAACCCGGCGAAGCCGACCATGCTGCGCAGCGGACCGCGCAAGTCATGCGAGACGGTATAGCTGAAACTCTCCAGTTCCCGGTTCGCCGCCTCAAGGTCGGCGGTGCGCTCGCGTACCCGCGTCTCCAGGGTCGCATTGAACTTGGCGACTTCGGCTTCCGCGGTTTTGCGTTCGGTAATATCGTGCGTGGTGCCGATCGCACGATCGATCCCGCCGGCCGCGGTGCGATAGAGTTCAGCGACTTGCCGGACCCAGGCCACCCGTTGCCCGACCATGATGCGGTGTTCGCTGTCGAACACCGCGCCGCCGGCAAGCGCGGTCAGCCATGCCGCCTCGACCGCGTCGCGATCCTCCACATGAACGCGCGACATGTAGGCGGCATGGCTGCCGGTGGTGCCTGCGGGCAGTCCGAATATGCGGCAAGTCTCGGCCGACAGCCACATCCTGTCGGCCGTCAGGTCATAGACCCAGCTGCCGACATGGGCCACGGCTTGCGCACGATGCAGGTCGCTCGTACTGGCTTCAAGCTCTGCCGCGCGCTGCCGCAGCGCATTGCCCAACGCCTGCAGCTCCGCCTGGCGTTCACGATAGGCGCGCACCAGGGAGATGATCAGAAATGCAGTCAGGACAAACGTGCACCCCTGGACGAACCAGCGCATCAGGGGCAGCGTCTCGGGCGGCGCCGGCAGCCATCCGCGCGATTCGGCAAGCACCATGCCCAGGGTCGCGGCAAGGGTGAGCGATGCCGTGACGGCGGCGGCGCGAACGCTCACCATCCAGCCGGCAAGCAGGATGATCATCGGATAGATGATGATCGGCGTGCTGCCCACGCCGCCAAGGTAAAAAGCGGCCACGGTCATGCAACACCACACACCGACGCCGAGAAACCAGACCGCCGCCCTGGTTCGACCGCGCGCAAGCAACAGCCACGCGATCACCGCCAGCGCGGAGTAAGCCACGGCGAGCATCGCGCGCAGCCCCTGCCGCTCGGTAAGTGCAAGGAGTCCCGCAAGGTAGGCGCCGGAACCGGCGATGATGAAACCGAGCGCCAGCTTCAGATAGGTGCGCGAAACCGGCCAATCGATCGGGTGATCGAGGCCTTCGCCAGTTACGGCCTGCCCTAGTTGCCCGTTCACCGCCACCCGAGTCCTCCAACTGTCGGCAGCCTCAACCTGAACAATCCGCGGCTCCGAGCCGCGCATTCTATGGCGCTTTGCAGCCCGTTTGTGCCTCTCGCGCAAAACATGCCGGCGTCATTCGCCTGAAAGTCATGCGACCGACATCAAACGCGCGCGCGCTCGACCGCGGCATCAGGACATGCACACCGGCCGGCGCAAGTGCGCTATATTTTGCGTGAGCCGCATCACACAAAAAGAGGAGGCCGGTCATGCGCCTGATCCGCGATTCGCGCCGTCGCGCGCTGCTTGGCATGCTGGCCTCGGGCGCCGCCGTGCCCGCTTGCTGGTCAGCGCCGGCGACCGCGCAAACGCGCGCTGCAGCCGGCGACTATCCGACCAAGCCGCTGCGCATCGTCGTCACCTTTGCCGCCGGCTCCGCCACCGACATCATGACGCGCCATTTGCTGCCCTCGATGACGCAG